>NZ_CP101462.1:2700000-3043125 GCF_024362205.1 Exiguobacterium aurantiacum
TTAACCGCTTGACCAACGGGCCAGATGTATGTGTTTTCTAAAAATTAAGTGGCGGAGACGGAGGGATTCGAACCCTCGCACCGGTTTCCCAGCCTACTCCCTTAGCAGGGGAGCCCCTTATAGCCTCTTGGGTACGTCTCCAAAATAAAATGGCTCCGCAAGTAGGATTTGAACCTACGACCTACCGGTTAACAGCCGGTTGCTCTACCACTGAGCTATTGCGGAACGTTGCTTGAATTATCGAAGTAACGATTTAAATTGTAACCGCAAACCAGAAACCTGTCAATCACTTTTTTAGAAAAGCTTTAATATTCCATGTCGTCTCTCGGCGACTTCTATAAGATAGCACGGGCAGAAAAGACCGTCAACACTTTTTCATAAAAAAACCCGAGCAAAATGAAAAACATTTTGCTCGGTGCTAGTTTCTTCTTATTTAACGCTTCGGCTCCAGCATCGTAAGACTGATCCGTCCACGATTGGCGTCCACTTGTTCAATCCATACGGTGACGATATCACCGACCGCAACGACATCAAGCGGATGTTTGACGTAGCGATTCGACAATTTTGAAATATGGACGAGTCCGTCTTGCTTAACCCCGATATCAACGAACGCACCAAAGTCGATGACGTTTCGCACCGTCCCTTGGAACTCCATCCCCACTTGAAGGTCTTCCAAGTTCATGACATCTGTCCGAAGTAATGGCTTTTGAATGTCTTCGCGCGGGTCACGTCCCGGTTTTGCGAGCGACTTCAAGATATCTTCGACTGTCGGCAATCCGGCATTTAGCTTCTCACTCAGCGCTTTGGCATCGACGGTCTTCAATCGATCTCGTAGTTCAGCCGTACCGACTGCTTGCTTCGAAACACCGAGTTCCTTCAATAGAGAGAGCGTCAACTTATAGCTCTCCGGATGAATCTCCGTCTGGTCGAGCACATCGCTCCCGTTCGTGATCCGTAAAAAGCCGGCTGCTTGTTCATACGCCTTTGCTCCAAGACGCGGCACTTTCTTGATTTCTTTCCGTGTATCAAAGCGCCCGAACTCATCCCGATACGCGACGATGTTTTTGGCCGTCGTCTTATTCAACCCGGATACGTATGTCAGAAGTGACTCCGAGGCCCGGTTTACATCGACACCGACCATGTTGACGACACTCTCGACGACGAACTCGAGCGACCCTTTCAACTTGTTTTGACTGACGTCGTGCTGATATTGTCCGACCCCAACAGACTGCGGATCGACTTTTACGAGTTCCGCCATTGCATCTTGAATGCGTCGAGCGATCGAAACAGCCGAACGTTCTTCTACTTTCAATTCCGGGAATTCAGACCGGGCAATCTCCGAGGCCGAATAGACACTTGCCCCCGCCTCGTTGACGATGGCATAGGCAATCTCCCGTTCCGCTTTCTTCAACCAATTCGATACGAACTGTTCCGTCTCACGAGATGCGGTCCCGTTCCCGATGACGATGACAGAGATCGGGTAACGCTTCACGAGCGACGCCAACACTTTCTCCGAACCGGCGACATCATGTTTCGGTGCCGTCGGATAGAAGACACCGACCTCTTCGACTTTTCCAATCTCATTGACGACGGCCCATTTACATCCGGTGCGGTAGGCTGGGTCAATCCCTAAGACGACGACCTCGCGAAGCGGCGGTTGCATATAGAGCTGCTTCAAGTTTTTCGAGAACACGTCGATTGCCTGCTCTTCGGCCGTCTCGGTCAACTCGCTCCGAATCTCACGTTCGATCGCCGGGAACACCGATTTCTTGAAGGCGTCCTTCACGGCGAGCGTGACAAGTTCACGTTTCTCCGTCGGCAAGCGGTCAAACTTGGCGAGCGCTTGCCGCATGAAGCCCGCTTCGTCGAAGGCGATTTTCACTTGCAACACATCCGTGCGCTCTCCACGGTTCAAGGCGAGGATTCGGTGCGGGACAATTCCCGCGATTTTTTCTTCATATTCATAATACTGGGCGAACACTTCTTTCTCATCTTCCGCCTGTTTTTTCTTCTGTGAACGAAGGAGTGCCTCTTTCCGGACTCGTGTTCGAAGTGATTGTCGAAGCGTCGCCACTTCGCCCCATTCCTCCCCGATGATCGATTGCACGAACGGAAGTGCTTCTTCAAGCGAAAGGTCCCCGGCTAACGACTCCGCTTCTTTCACCGAATACGGTGTCGGTTGACGATACCAGTCGGCGAGGGCTTGGAGGCCTTTTTCCCGTCCTTGTTCGGCTTTCGTCCGTCGCTTCGGACGATACGGAAGGTAAATGTCATCGACTTGCTGCAGGCTTGTCGCCGCTTCAAGCGCACGGGTCAACTCCGGTGTCGCCTTCTCGAGTTCTTCGAGTTTGGCAAGGACGTCCGTCTTACGTTTGTGCAAACTCTCTTCATATTGTAAGGCGTCGAGGATCGCTTTGATTTCGACTTCATCGAGATTACCGGTCATTTCTTTACGATAACGGGCCATGAACGGAATCGTCGCTCCGTCAGCGGCAAGCTGTTGCACCGTCTCGACTTGACTCGGCTTTAACTTCAACTCTTTTGCGACTTTCGTAATCAATCGAATCACTTCCTTTTCTCTTCTCTCTAGAAGTGTAGCAAACTCACGCCTAGACGACAAAAAAACGATGACCGTTTAGTCATCGTTTGAGAATACTTCATTGAGTGGGACTTTGATGGCTTCGCGTAATTTCTCGAGCGCACGTCGCTGCAAACGCGATACGTGCATCTGTGAAATCCCGAGGAGTTCACCCGTCTCTTTTTGACTCATGTTTTTGTAATAGGCGCATTCCAGAATCGCCTGTTCTCGTTCGTTCAAGACACTGAACGCTTTTTCAAGGATGAGACGCTGGTCGACCGATTCGTAGCCACGTTCTTGACTCCCGACAAGGTCGAGGAGCGTGACAGTCGAACCTTCGTTATCCGCTTCGATTGAGCTGTCGACAGAAAGCGCTTGATAGCTCTTACCCATCTCAAGCGTCTCGAGAATCTCTTCATCCGAAACACCGAGGTGATCGGCGATCTCATCGATGCGCGGTGAACGTTGTAACTCGGTCGTCAATTCTTCGACCGTCTTCTTGATTTTCGGTCCAAGCTCTTTAATCCGGCGTGGAACGTGGACGCTCCACGTCTTGTCCCGGATGAAACGCTTGATTTCCCCGATAATCGTCGGAACGGCGAACGATTCGAAACTGCGTCCGAACTCAGGGTCGAAACGGCGGAGGGCAGCAAGAAGTCCGATCATCCCGACTTGAACGAGATCGTCATGGATGGCTCGGCCCCGCGAAAACTTTCGTGCGAGCGCCTCAACGAGGTCCGAGTATCGGTTGATGAGGAGCATTTGGACTTCTTCATTTTGATCGTCCTGTTGATAACGCTCGATCCACTCTAATACTTCATCATCACTGTGATGGCGTTGTTGAGATTTTGCTGGCACTCTGATCCACCTCGTCCCTATTAAGGAGTTTCGTCATCGTCACCTTGACACCGTTGTCCTTGTTGATCGAGACGTCATCCATTAAGGCTTCAATGAGGAAAAGACCGAGTCCCCCTTCGTGAAGCGATTCGATTTCAGCCGTCTCTTCGACTGGCGCCGCTTGGCGTTTCACGTCGTCGGCAAATGTTTTGCCCGAGTCCTCGATCGTCATTTCGAGACGATCTTCATGGACGCCGCACGTGAGCTTCACTTCACCTTCTTGATCTTCATAGGCATGTTGAACAGCATTGCCACAGGCTTCCGAGACCGCGATTTTAATATCTTCGATCTCGTCGTACGTATATCCCATACGGTTAGCGATTCCTGAGACGACTAAACGGACCACACCGACATACTCCGGTTTGGCCGGGAACGTCATCACCGTCTGTTCGATGTTACTCATTGCGTGCCACCTCTTACGTTTGTATTGATCGAAAGCAACTTGTGCAGTCCTGTCAATTCAAAGAGACGGTTGACGCGGTCGGTGACGCCGACGAGCGACAACTCCTTCTCGTTACGTTTGGCTATTTTAAGGGCACCGACAAATACGCCGAGACCAGTTGAATCCATATAGTCGACTTCATCCAAATGAACGGTAACATCTTGTTCCGTAATGGCCGGGTGCAAGACTTCCTTCAATTTGGGTGCGGTATATGTATCCACTTCTCCGGATACGTAAAGGTGTAATTGTTCTCCAATGACTTGCTCGCGAATCGCTAAATCCATCGTATATTCCCTCCTAATGTGCGTACAGAAAAATTGAGTACGATTAAACTAAATTCCCGTTTTACAGAATTCTAAACTATTTTTTAAAGATTTTTTTGAAAAAAAACCGATACCCATGTATCGGTTTCCTTATATGTAAGCTAGAGAGGGATTAATCCCAGACTAATCTCTAGCGCTCGGTCAACTTTGTGCATCGTCTCATCATCGAGATGAGTGACTTTATCCGTCAGACGACGCTTATCAATCGTTCGAATCTGTTCAAGCAAAATCACGGAATCTCGTTCGAGACCATGTTTGACTTGATATACCTCTACATGAGTCGGCAGTTTTGCTTTCTGGATCTGAGCCGTAATCGCAGCGACAATGACGGTCGGGCTAAAGCGATTGCCGATATCGTTTTGAATGACGAGAACCGGACGAACTCCACCTTGCTCTGAACCGACTACGGGCGACAGATTCGCATAAAACACGTCACCACGCTTTACGATCACTCCGCTCACACCCCGCTTACTTGACGTAAGAGAGCATGTTCGGCTTCCGTCTCAATCATCAGCATCTCTTCTGCCATATTCAAATTAAACGCGGCCATCTCTTGATAGCCTCTCGCCAATTCTTCGCGCAGTGTTTGTTGTCGATCAGCAATTTCTTTGGACAAGTACGTCACTACATCGTTCAATGACAATGATTCACGGTCTTTCATCGAAATCGGACCCACATGCTGCGAGAACCGATCTGGAACGGACGCTAAAGCACCCGCAGTTCGCTGTTTCAACATCTTACACCTCCAGAATCGTTTCAATGACTGGCGGAAATATTCCCGCGTTCTTTACCAATATAACACGCGAGTTTGGGAAAATATAGAGAATTCCCGAAAGAATTCAGATAATTTCACACGTTTTCCGCTTTACACATAACGTCGCGGGAGGCGATTCGTTAATTGACAGACGACCTCGTAGTTGATCGTCTCGAGATGCGTGGCCAGTTCGTCAATCGCGACCGGTCCACCGATGAGGGTGACGACCGTCCCGACCGGCAGCTCTTCAGGAAGCCTCACCATGAAGCGGTCCATGCAGACACGACCGACGATCGGACAATGGTGTCCGTTGACGTCGACTTCGAATCCGCTCGCTTTGCGAATCCAACCGTCGGCATACCCGACCGGCACGGTGCCAATCCACTCATCCTCAGTCGTCGTATACGTCGCCCCGTAGCTGATCGTCTGTCCGGCCTCAAGTCGCTTCACTTGCATGAGTTTGCTCTTCAACGTGAAGGCCGGACGTAAAAATGAATAGAAGGAAGCCATTTCAGCTGACGGGTAGAGCCCATAAATCGCAATTCCGACCCGTACCAAGTTATACGGCACATCTTCCCCGGCCATGCGAATCGCCCCGGCCGAGTTCGATGTATGGATGTAACGGAATCGCGAGTGGAGGCCATCCATCAACTGACCGAACCGCTCCTGTTGCTCATAATATAGCTGGCTGTCCGGCTCATCCGCCGTCGCGAAATGAGTATAGATCCCTTCAACGACGAAACGGTCATCGGCCGCCTCGAGAAGTGCATCAAGTTCAGCGCGGGTCCGCAGACCGAGGCGCCCCATCCCGGTGTCGACTTTCACATGAACGGTCAGCGGACGGTCAGATAGATGCGTGCGCGCCTCACGTAACCAGTCGGCCGAAAAGACCGACAACGTCACATCATGATCGGCCGCGACGCCCGCAGTTTCTGGGAACTGGGCCTCCATGACGAGAATCGGTGCTTCAATCCCAGCCTCTCGGAGCTCGATGGCTTCTTCAAGCAAGGCCACTCCGAGCATCGTTGCCCCGTTCTCGAGTGCGATTTTCGCGACTTCGACGGCTCCATGTCCGTAAGCGTTCGCTTTGACGACGGCCATGAGCGCTTGCGGGATCCGTTTTTTGATTTCGATTACGTTATGCTTGATCGCCGCCCGATCAATTTCAATCCAACTTGGACGAAACATCGTGATCCCCCTCTTCAATGATGACTTGTGCCACGGCGTATTGCTCGCTGTGGCTGATACTCATATGAATCCGGCCTGAGTAAGGCGCCGTCATATGTGGTCGCCCGGCCTCATCCGGTAAGATTTCGATTTGTTGCCACGACAGGCCCCGGGCAATCCCGGTCCCGACCGCTTTGGCATACGCTTCTTTCGCCGCGAACCGTCCAGCGACGAATTCGATGCGGCGTTGTTCTGGATAGGCGTCGGCGAGCGCCCGCTCAGCTTCGGTCAACAGACGCGCGACGAAACGGTCATTCTTGATCGAGCGAGCAATCCGCTCGAGCTCGACGATATCGATTCCGATTCCCACAATCACAGGACACTCGCTCCTTTCCTTTTTCACTCGTTTCCTTATACAATTAAGGAAAGAGGTGATGCTATGTTTAGTCGTACTGAGAATGTTCAAACGTTCGTCCGGGCGTATCCGCTCGTAACGCTGTTCATTGTAATCCAACTGCTCGTGTTTGTCATCGATTCTTTGGTACCTGACCTCCGAATCGTCGCACTCGGCGGGTCGTTCCATCTCGCGCTCGCCCAAGGGGAATGGTACCGTCTCTTGACGGCCAACTTCATCCACTTAGGGCTCGGTCATTTGCTGTTCAACTCGTTCGCTTTGATCATCTTCGGACCCGCCATGGAACGCATGGTCGGTCACATCAAGTTCGCCGTGTTTTATATCGTGGCCGGTGTGCTTGCCAACTTGCTCACGTTCTTCACGGTGAGTGAGCTGTTCTACCTGCAAGCCGGTGCTTCAGGGGCGATTTTAGCGATTCTTGGCTTCTATGTGTACATCGGTCGGTTCCGCCGGACGCTCATCTATAGTCAGGATGCTCGACTCGTCTATATCTTCGTCGCCATCAGCGCCGTGTTCACGCTCATCGGGGCGAACGTATCACTGTGGGGACACGTGTATGGCTTCCTTGCTGGGTTCTTGCTCGCGATTCCGCTTTCCCGGTTCGCGGTCCCATACTCGCGCCCGCTCCGTTACGGGAAGTACAAGCCTCGCAAGTATTCTCCGCCCATCATTCATACGGGTGAAGGCAAATGGATTTTCTACGTGATTGTCGGACTGGCCGTGTTCGGTTTGTTCGCCCGCTTCTTATGACGGTAAAAAAGAGAGGATTCGCCAAAGCGGCGAGTCCTCTCTTTTCGTTTAGGTGAGCAAGGTGAGCATGAGCGCCTTTTGCGCGTGCAATCGATTCTCAGCTTGATCGAACACGACCGATTGCGGGCCGTCGATGACGTCAGCCGTCACTTCCTCACCACGGTGAGCCGGGAGGCAGTGCAAGAAAATCGCATCCGACTTCGCTTGTTGCATGAGGGTAGCATCAACTTGGAACGTCGCGAACTGCGTCAACCGTTCCGCCGCTTCCGCTTCTTGTCCCATGCTCGCGAACACATCTGTGTAAATGACGTCCGCTCCCTCGGCCGCAGCGACCGGGTCTTGCCACAACGTGACGCTGCCCCCCGTCGTCGCCGCGAGTTCGTTCGCCCGTTCAAAAATGTCGGTCTCGACCGTATACGCTTCCGGCGAGGCGATGCGGATGTGCATCCCGCTGAGCGCGCCCCCGATCATGAGCGAGTGGGCCATATTGTTCCCGTCTCCGATGTACGTCAACGTCTTCGCCGTTCTCGTGCCGAACACTTCCTCGACCGTCAACAAGTCGGCGAGTACTTGGCACGGGTGATGGGAATCGGTCAATCCGTTGATAATCGGAATCGACCCTGCCGAAGCGAGCGTCTCGACCGTCTCGTGGGCATACGTCCGAATCATGAGCGCGTCGACATAGCGGCTCATGACTTGAATCGTATCCGTCAGCGGTTCCCCGCGTCCGATCTGTAAGTCACTGCTGCTCAAGAACAGCGGATAACCGCCGAGTTCGACGACACCGACCTCGAACGACATCCGGGTCCGGGTCGAGGCCTTCTCGAACAAGAGCGCCACTTTCTTGCCGGCGAGTGCGGACTGGAACGCTTCCGGCTGTCGTTTCACCTCGGCCGCGAGTCCAAGCAAGTCGTCGAGCGCGGACGGAGTCAGTTCCTCGAGTGTCAGTAGATGATTGATCGTTTTCGTCGTCATAATGGTAGTCCCTCTCCTGTCTGCATCGTTTGAAGTGAACGGACCGGCATCGGTTCCGCTTGCATCGCTTGTTGATAGTACTCGGCAAGATGTGTCTCCGAGATGACGTGGACACCGTTTCGGACCGCCGTCTCACGTGCCGCTTGTTCTTCTGGTGCGTTCGAGAATAGGACCGACACGTTTTGGAACTCGGTCGTCTCATCAAGCGTTTGATCACTATATGACGACCAGCCTTTCCCGGCTACGGTCTCGGTCCGAATCATGACGCGCGTCGTCGTCGCATCGTAACAGAACCGTTCGGTCACGTAAGGGGTCATGCTGAATTGGAGCGTCTCCCCGGTCGAGCGCATGACGGGTCCGGTGAGTGGGTCGACGCCCGGCAATTTCAAACTTGAGAATACCGGTGTCTTGATGGCATATCCGTTCCATACCGGACGTTCGTCTGAGACGACGGTTGCCAACTCATGGCCGAACGCCGCGAGCGTCGCCCATTCGATAAGCGGTTCCCCGGTCACTTTACTAACGATCGGGACCGTCCGAGATGCACGCGGGTTGATCTCGAGCACGTAGATGACGTCGCCCTTCAAGACGAATTGGATGTTGAGCGCCCCTCGGTACGCGAGCGCTTGTCCAATCGTTTGAACGATGGTTTCAATCTCCGCCTGTTGCGCGCGTGACGTCTTGACCGGTGGCAGAATCATCGTCGAATCGCCCGAATGGACACCGGCGGCCTCAATCTGTTCGAGCAAGGCCGGGACGTAGACGGTTTTCCCGTCTGTCACACAGTCGACTTCGAGTTCACGTCCATCGACATACGCATCGACGAGGAGTGGGTAGTTCAAACTCGGGGCGATCCGCGCCAAGTCCTCATTCGTCCGAATGATGTACATCCCTTTCCCACCGATGACGTAGGAGGGACGAACGACACATGGGTAGCCAAGACGATTGATTGCGGACGTCAACTCGTCTGCCGACCCGACCTCTTCTCCAGGGATGTGGGCCACACCGATACCATCGAGGAACTGATAGAAGCGATCCCGGTCTTCCATTTGATCGATGACATCAGCCGATGCACCGAGCAGGCGATATCCTTTGTCTTCTAACGCATGCGCGAGAGCGATGCCGGTCTGACCGCCGAACTGAATCAACACGTCCTGACAGCCTTCGGCCTCCAACACGTGGACGACATCTTCAATCGTCAACGGTTCGACGTACAGCTTGTCGGCGACCGTGAAATCGGTCGACACCGTCTCCGGGTTGTTGTTGATCATAATCGTCTCGACCCCGAGCTTTTGAAGCGCCCAGACGGCATGCACCGAACTGTAATCGAACTCGATGCCTTGCCCGATCCGAATCGGTCCGGACCCGATGACGGCGACTTTTGGACGCTCGCTCGGCACGACTTCAGACGTCCCGTGCCACGTCCCATAAAAGTACGGCGTGCGACTCTCGAACTCAGCGGCACACGTATCTATCATCTGATAGACCGGATGGATGTCGTGTTCGAGCCGCATCGATACCACCGTTTCGGCCGTGACGTTCATCTGCTGCGCGATCTGGGCGTCGGTGAAGCCGAACCGTTTCGCCTGCAACAGGTTCGCTGGCGTGGACAGGTTCAGATGGATTGTCGTCACGAGTCGGTCGAACGTCATCATGAAGTGTGGGGCGATGCCCGTCAACGCTTCAAGTTGTGACGCCGTGGCGATTCCCTGGTCGAGTAGCGCGAGGCACGCCAGGAGACGACGGTCGGTCGGTGCCGATATTTCAGCGTATAGCGCGTCGGCATCAGCTGTCGCCATCCAACTTGGATAGAGCGGACGCTGCTCGACACCGGCACCACGCCATGCTTTCTGTAGCGCTTCTTCGAGCGTTTTGCCCATCGCCATGCTCTCCCCGGTCGCTTTCATCTGCGGTCCGAGCGTCCGGTCCGTCCCATTGAACAAATCGAACGGGAACGTCGGCACTTTCGCCGTCACATAATCGAGGGCCGGTTCGAAGCTCGCCATCGTTCCGTTCGTGACGGGATTGATGCAATCGTCGAGTCGTTCCCCGAGCGCGAGACGGGTCGCAATCTTCGCAATCGGATACCCGGTCGCTTTTGAGGCGAGCGCCGAGCTACGCGAGACGCGCGGGTTCACTTCGATCACGTAGTAGGCGTCTTCCGTCGGATGGACGGCGAACTGGATGTTACATCCGCCGATGACACCGAGAGCCGAGACGATTCGGAATGCGGCGCTCCGTAACGTCTGATGCATCGCATCCGATAACGTCTGGGCCGGGGCGAACACGACCGAGTCACCCGTATGGACGCCGACCGGGTCGATGTTTTCCATGTTGCAGACGATGATGCACGTCCCGTTGGCGTCACGCATGACCTCATATTCGAACTCTTTATAGCCGGCGATGCTCTGCTCGATCAAACACTGCGAGATTGGACTCGCCTCGAGACCACGCTTCGCAAGCGTGTACGCCGCATCAATCGTCTCCGCAATCCCGCCGCCGGTACCGCCGAGCGTGAACGCCGGACGGACGATGAGCGGGACGCCTGTCTCGGCGATAAAGCCGTCAAGCGCCTCGATGGACTCGATGGTCGTGCTGACCGGGAGCGGTTCCCCGAGTTCGTTCATCTTCTGCTTGAACCGTTCGCGGTCCTCCCCGTCACGAATCGTCTCGAGCGACGTCCCAAGGAGAGCGATGCCGTATTGATCAAGCACGCCGGCCTCGTCTAAAGCGAGCGCCAAGTTGAGGGCAGTCTGCCCGCCGACCGTGGCGAGCAAATGGGTCGGTCGTTCTGCCTCGATAATCAACTCGGCCTTCTCTAACGTCATCGCCTCGATGTACGTGTGATCGGCCAAACCGGGATCGGTCATAATCGTGGCCGGGTTCGAGTTGAAGAGCACGACCTCACATCCCGCTTCTCGAAGCGCTTGGCACGCCTGTGTGCCCGAATAGTCAAACTCGGCCGCCTGTCCGATGATAATTGGACCTGAACCGATGACGAGTACTTTCTTATGCATAGACGTTCACCCCTTGCTGAATCATTTTGTCGAAGCGGTCAAAGATGGCTTGTGCTTCTTTCGGTCCCGGACTGGCCTCCGGATGGAACTGGGCCGAGAGAATCGGGGCAGTGCGGTGCAACGTCCCTTCGACCGACAAATCGTTCACGTTCTCAAACAATAATTCGAGCGGCGTCTCTTCCAAACTGTCCCGTGTGACGACGTACCCATGATTTTGCGACGTCATCCACACTTCACCCGTCTGGACGTTCCGGACCGGATGGTTGGATCCGCGGTGTCCGTACGTCTGTTTTTCAATTTCACAGCCGAACGCGAGCGCGAGCAGTTGATGGCCCATACAAATGCCGAGGGTCGGATATGCCAGCGCCACTTCACGCACATTGTCGAGGTAATCGACCAAATCACGCGGGTCTCCCGGACCGTTCGACACGAGAATCCCGGTCGGTGCGAGCGCTTGGACTTTTTCGGCCGTCGTATCGAACGGAACGACTGTCACCGTGTACCCTCGCTCCACCATCGCTTGAACCATCGACGCCTTCACGCCGAAGTCGAGACAGACGATATGTCCGCTCGCCCCGTCGCCGTGACGCACATGCTCTGACGTCGAAACGGTCTCGGTGATTTGATGTAAGTCCCCGTCAAACGATGCCTCGATTTCAGAAGTCATCACACCCCATTGATCCCCGTGTTCACGGAGGGCATGGACGAGCGAGCGTGTATCGATGTCTGACAGTACCGGTACACCGGACTGTTCCAGCCAGTCTTTCAAATCGGTCGCCGCCCCGTTTCCAGCCAACGTCTGGACGAGCACGCCCGCCACTTGAATGTCCGCACTTTCAGATGCTGCGTCGGTCAACCCATATTGCCCGATGAGCGGATACGTGAAGGCGACGATTTGACCGGCGTACGACGGATCGGTCAACACTTCTTGGTAACCGGTCATGCCTGTGAAGAAGACGACCTCCCCTTTCGCCAAGCGCGCACTCGTCTCCCACGTCCCGTTGAACTGTTGACCGCTTTGTAACGTCACTGTCCCCGTCATGACACCATCTCCTTTGTAATCACATGTTCAATGATTGCGAGTGCTTCATCCACTTCAGCTTCCGTGAGCAGCAAAGACGGCAAGAAGCGAATCACGTCCGGACCTGCCGCGACGACCAAGAGCCCCGCGTCTCGCAATTGTTCAATCCACGCCGCGACCGGTTGCGTCGCGACGAGCCCGAGCATCAACCCCAGCCCACGCACTTCAGTGAACGTCTCCCCGTCGACAAATTGTTCCAAGCCCGCTCGTAATCGCGCGCCCGTCGCATTGACATGGGCAAGTGCGTCCGCCTCGAACAAGATGTCGAGCGTCGCTTCCGCCGCGGCCATCGCAAGCGGATTGCCGCCGAACGTCGAACCGTGACTTCCAGCCGTGAAGACATGCTCCGCACCCGTTGCTGTCAAAATCGCTCCGACAGGGAAACCGCTGCCGAGCCCTTTCGCGAGCGTGACGACGTCCGGTTGAAGCGGGGTCTGTTCGAACGCGAAACGGGTACCTGTGCGGGCAATCCCGGTCTGCACCTCATCGACGACGATTTTGACACCATGCTCAGTCGCCTTCGCTTGAAGCGCTTCGAGCCAGGCCGAGTCAGCGACGACGACCCCGCCCTCGCCTTGGACGATTTCGAGCCAGACCGCAGCCGTCTCCTCATCGATCATGTTGAATGCGTCCATGTCATTGAACGGTGCGTGTACGAAATCAGCCACCATCGGGCCGAAACCGGCTTTGACCTTGTCTTGTCCGGTCGCCCCGAGCATCGCGAACGTGCGACCGTGGAACGATTTCGTGAACGTCACGATTTTTGTCTTGTTCGTCCATTTCCGAATCAATTTGAACGCCCCTTCGTTCGCCTCGGTCCCGCTGTTACAGAAGAACGCATGCGTCAAATGCGTCCCTGACATGAGCATCTCGGCGACGCGAGTTTGCCCGCTGATGTTGTAAAGGTTCGACGTGTGCCACACTTTTTGCAGCTGCGCCTCGAGCGCTTGGCTCACATGCGGATGACGATGGCCCGTCCCGCAGACGGCGATGCCCATGACGAAGTCGAGATACCGGTTGCCGTCCGTATCGGTCACGTAAGAGCCGCTCGCCTGTTCAATCTCAATATGTCGTTGTCCGTATGTCGGTAGTAGTGAATGCATGGTGCACCTCCTGTAGTGTTGTCCCGGGATGAGCCGGTTGCTTGCCGTCACGGATGACCGCGACTTCAATCCCTCCTGTTAGAGCACCTAGGAGCGCCTCAGTCTTCGGGATCATGCCCCCATAGATTTGACCCGAAGCGATGGCCGTTTCGACGTCTTCACGCGTGAGCGTTTGACGGAACGTCCCATCGATGCGAATACCCGGTACGTCGGTGATCATTTCAAAACGGTTGGCCCGCAACGCGACCGCGACCGCGATCGCACAGTCATCCCCGTTACAGTTCAACGTGCCTTCCGGTCCTTGTAAGAGTGATGTCACGACGGGCACGTAGCGACTCGCGAGCAACAGCTCGAACAAGTCCGTCTCGACACGGTCGACTTCACCGACCGCCCCGAGTTCCACCAATTGCTTTCCTGTCAGCGTCTGTCCGTCCACACCCGAGAGACCGACCGCTTGAATATGATGACGACCGAGGGCAGCGACGATTTCGGTCTGCATCTCTCCCGCGAGCACACGCTCGGCCCCTGTCAACACGTCTGCGGTCGTGACACGACGACCGTCTTGAAACACCGGTTCGATTTGTTGCCGTTCGCAATAGGCCGACAAGGCAGGTCCACCCCCATGGATGAGCACGAGCTCATGTCCCGCCTCGAGCCACGCCCGCCACTCGTTAAAATAGTCCGGATGGAGCGTGTCCCAAACGCTCCCGCCGAGTTTGACGATTTTTCGTTGTTTCATGTCCGGTAACTCGCATTGATTTTGACGTAATCGTAGGTCAAATCGCAGCCATACGCCTGACCTTGTCCGGTGCCGTCTTGCAACCGGATTTGAATCGGGACGATGTCTTGTCCCATCTCTGCTGTCGCGAGTGTCTCATCGAACCAGACCGGCGCACTTTCCATCAATACATGCTGTGATCCGATACGGATATCGACATGGTTCACGTCAATCGGTTGCTCACTGGCACCGATGGCGGCGATGATGCGTCCCCAGTTCGCATCTTGTCCATAGACGGCCGTTTTCACGAGCGAGGAGCCGACGACTTGTTTCGCGATCATCCGGGCCGCCTCATCGGTCTTCGCCCCGACGACCTCGACTTCAATCAGTTTCGTCGCCCCTTCCCCGTCCCGGGCGATCGCCTTGGCGAGATTCGTGCATACGTCGGTCAACGCTTGGCGAAAGCGGTCATAGGCTGGCGTGCCTTCGATGATTTCGTCCATCTCGGTCAGCCCGCTCGCCAAAGCGAGCACCATATCGTTCGTCGAGCTGTCCCCATCGACGGTGATGCTGTTAAACGAGGCATCGACACTCTGTTTCAGCGCCCGTTGCAAGACGTCTGGTGCGATGACGGCATCGGTCGTGATGAAGCCGAGCATCGTCGCCATGTTCGGATGAATCATACCCGAGCCTTTGGCCACGCCCGCAATCGTGACGGCGGCGTCGCCTTCGGCGTACTCGACCCCCGTACATTTTGTCCCCGTATCGGTCGTCAAAATCGCTTCTGCGAACGACTCCGCCCCCGTCTCCTCCTGGATTGGTTCAAGCAAATCGATTCCATTCAAGAGCGTGTCCATCGGCAACAGTTGGCCGATGACACCTGTCGAGGCGATTGCCACTTCTTCCGGTTTGACCCCGATATGTTCGGCCGCCTTATCGCGCATCACATACGCGTCCTCGAGCCCTTGCGGCCCGGTGCAGGCGTTGGCGTTCCCACTGTTGATCAACACGGCACGAATCTTTCCGTGCGACGCGTGTAGCGTTTCTTTCGTCACTTGGATCGGGGCCGCTTGGAACTGGTTCGTCGTATAGACCGCGGCGGCACTGGCCGCATGTTCACAGACGAGCAGCGCCAAATCCTTGCGCTTTCGTTTCAGTCCGGCGTGAACACCGCACGCTTGAAACCCTTTCGGCGTGACGACGTGGATGACAGGGCTGATCATTGTTTCAATCATCCGTTCTACCTCCTTATATGTACTGGGGCTGTTCATTCAACCCGGCTGTCTCATTTAATCCGAAGCGGACGTTGGCGTTTTGAATCGCTTGTCCGGCCGCACCTTTTTGCATATTGTCGATAACCGATACGATGGTCAATCGATTCGTCCGTGTATCGGCGTACACCCAGATGTCACAGTAATTCGAGCCGACGGCCGTCCGAATCTCCGGTTCGCCTTGTTGCACCCGGATGAACGGTTCGCCCGCATACGCCTCGGTCAAGACGTGCACCCAGTCCGCCTCGCTCTGCTCAATCGTCGGCACGACGCTCATCGTCGCCATGATGCCTCGATTGATGGGCAACAGATGTGTCGAGAGTGACACGGTCGCTTGCGTCCCGCTCACTGCATAAAGCGTCTGTTCAATCTCCGGGATGTGTTGATGGGTATGGACTTTATACAGTTGCACGTTTTCATTGGAACGGGCATGGTGCGTTTTGGCGCTGAGCCCTTTTCCGGCACCCGTGATGCCGGAGCACGCCGAGACGATGATTTCGTTCGGGTCGATCCAACCGCCGTTCACGAACGGCAACAAACCGAGCGCGACCGCCGTGGCGTAACACCCGGGATTGGCAATCCAGTCAGCCGTCTTCACGGCGTCTCGATTCCATTCCGTCAATCCATACACTGCCTGCGCTTGAAGCGACGCCGGTACGGCCGGTTTGCCGTACCACGTCTCGTAGCTCGATGCCGGCAGGCGTAAGTCTCCACTCAAATCGATGACGACTCCTTCATACCCCGTCAACTGCGCCACATATTGTGCTGACACCCCGCTCGGCGTCGCTAAAAAGATGACGTCAATTTGGTTCAATGCGTCCACCTGGAAAGGCTCAAGCGTCAAATTGCCGATCTCTAACCATGGATACAATTCCGCGAGTGTCGACCCGGCGCTCGAATCGCTCATCGCCCGGACGAGCGTGAATTCGGGATGTTTCCCGATGAGCTTTAACAGCTCCATCCCGGCGTACCCCGTGACGCCGACGATTCCACAAGTGATCATCTATCGAACCTCCTTAAAAGAATAAACTGATTAAAACATACGTATATTTATACTGTCAATTGTATTTTTATACAAAATGTTCATATCTTTCTCTTTCAACCTGTAAAAATAGAGTAAAAGCATGGCGGGACGGGAACTTAAGGATTATGTGAGAAAATTGGAGGGATTGTAGATGAAACGACTAAAATGGGCTTTACCTGTGACGGCCTCTTTATTTTTAATGGCTGGGTGTGGTGACTCTGACGAAGTGACAAACCAACCGAGCGAGGCACCTGTCGAGGATGAGGCAAATTCAGATAACAACTCGATGTATACGTTTGATAAGTTCGAACTCGATGTTGATTACACAGATGTCAACGACGCGATCAAAGTCGATTACGAGACAGAAGCAAATTCGACAGAGGCCTCATATGAGCGTAAAGAAGACGATTTGAATTTGAGTGGGGATGAAGCGATGCAAGAACTCGATTCATTATTTGGCCAGTTAAACTTTGATAAAGATACACCTGACGAAGAAGTCTTGAATCAGATTAAAGCCACGTTCAATGTGGAAGATGCGCAAAGCATCGAGGCTGATGTGACGTTCACCGACGGCACGGAAAAAGAATACAAAGAGTAATCAAAAATGGCCAAGCGCTGAGCGCTTGGCCATTTAAATTAGATTTGGTTTTTATGACGAGCGTCTTGAAGCGCATCGACCAAGTCTTTCACGTCTTCGACAAGATTTTGAATCGTATCTTGGTTCTCTTCGTAGAGCGCCTTCAAATCCATGACACGATCTTTCAAGCTCCCTTTCGACGAGGCTTGAAGGCCGACCGAATGGCTTTGTGTTGACGCATCCTTCGACTTGAGTCGTGATTTCATATGCTTGAGCTGTCTAACTTGTTGCTCACGCGTCTCTCTGTGGAGAAGCGATGCCCCGGCTCCGATGACGGCACCTGCGGCCAAACCCATCCAGAAGTAGTTCTTGTTCATAAAAAATCCTCCCCTAACATGACGTTATGTTTATTATAGGTCATCCGCTTCATCGACGACATAGTGTTTTATGATTGGACCGGCTCCTTTTTGTTCAACGGCTTCTTTCAGCCATTCTTGGAACAAGACGTAATCGGTCGAATCACGGAAACGATTTCCGCCCTCGGTGAATTGGATGAAGATAATCCCGTGGTTATCGTCCGGGTCGACACCGAGCCGATAGGCGGCAAAACCGCTATGGCTGGACCCGAGACGTGATTTGTCTTTCAACAAGCGATGGAACAAGAGCGACCGGGCGTTCGAATCGACTGGGATGTTCGCATAGACAATATTCCCTTTCGAGACGAATTGTCCTTCTGCCTCTTCGATTTGAAACGTCTTTCCGCTTTGGAACGGAGACTTGTCGCCTTCTGCGAGCAAAATCGTCTCGGTCCCGTTCGCGACGATGACGCCGGTTTGTTGACGCAATCGGTCGGCGACAGTTCCTGAGGCGAACGTCATGAACAATTTAGACAAACTCCTCACACCCTTTCGCGAGCATGATGTCTTTCTCCGTGATCCCACCTTCATCATGCGTGGACACGGTCAACGTGACGTTCCGATACTCGATTAAAATGTTCGGATGATGATTGAGCGTCTCCGCCAAATCGGCGACGAGATGGACGAATTGAATCGCCTCCGGAAATGTCTCGAGCCGATACGTCTTTTGTAATTCCCCTTCGACAACGTCCCAGCCATCTAAGCGGGATAGTTGCTCTGACAGTTCGGTTGATGACAGCAGCATGTGCTGATTCCCCTTTCGCAAACGGTTCTTCTTACACCTAGTACCCGACCCCGATCAAAAATAATCTTTTTCGCATCACGCAAAATGATTTAGAATAAGAAGGATAGCCAATTATTCTTTATATGAGAGAGGAGAGCTCCCCATGCGTGCATTGATCGTTATCGATTACACGTTTGATTTTATCGCAGATACGGGTCGTTTGACTTGTGGAAAACCAGGGCAAGACATAGAAGAACGAATCGTCCAATTGATTGAGGAGTTCGCGGACAAGGACTATGTTGTCGTCGCGAACGACGTCCACGATGCCGGCGACACGTATCATCCTGAGACGACGCTCTTCCCGCCACACAATATTCGCGGGACGGATGGCCGTGAGTTATACGGTGCCGTCAAAACTGCGGCGAGCCGGGCCGATCATTGGATCGATAAGACACGGTATAGTGCCTTCGCCGGAACGGACCTCGACTTGCGCTTGCGCGAACGGGCCATCACAGAGATTCATCTCGTCGGTGTGTGCACAGACATCTGTGTGCTCCATACCGCTGTCGACGCGTACAACCTCGGCTATACAATCGTCGTCCACGCCGATGCCGTCCAAAGCTTCAACTCAGTCGGACACGCTTGGGCGCTCGAACATTTTGTCACGACCCTCGGAGCAACAGTGACCGGAAAGTGACGTAAAACAGAAAGGAACGATTATGTTACATCGCAACCTAGCACTTCACACAGACCTATACCTCCCACGTTGGATGTATATCTATTGGAAACAAGGCCGTCACAACGAACAAGTCGTGTTCGACCTGTATTATCGATCGAACCCGTTCAGCGGAGGATACGTCGTCTTCGCCGGCCTGCAAAATATCGTGCATTACTTAGAGAACGTCTCGTTCACGGAAGAAGATATCCGCTACTTGAAACAACAGCTCGACTTTGAGGACGAGTTCGCGGACGTGCTCCGCAACTTCAAGTTCACTGGCTCGCTCTATAGCGTCCGTGAAGGAGAAGTCATCTTCCCGAACGAACAAGTCGTCCGCATCGAATCGACGATTTTTGAGGCGAAGCTGTTCCAAACGGCGCTCCTTAACATCGCCAACCACGAGTCACTCATCGCGACGAAATACGCGCGAATCCGCCAAGCCGCACCGAACGAGACGCTGCTCGAAGGCGGAGCCCGCCGTGCCCAAGGCGTCGATGCTGCGTACTACGGAACACGGGCCGCCTATATCGCCGGTTTCGACGTAACAAGTTTAGTATCGGCCGGACGCGATTTTGATGTCCCGACCGGCGGGACGATGGAGCACGCCGACATCCAATTCCACGATGAGGAACTCGAGGCGTTCCGCTCGTTCGCCGAGATGTATCCGGACAACACGAGCCTGTTGATCGACACGTATGACACGCTGAAGTCGGGTCTTCCGAACGCGATCACGGTCGCCAAGGAACTCGAGGCGAAAGGCTATCGCTTGAAGTCGGTCCGACTCGACTCGGGTGACTTGGCCTACTTGTCGAAAAGGGCCCGAAAAGCATTGAACGCGGCCGGACTCGATTACGTCAAAATCGTTGTCTCGGGCGACCTCGATGAGTACGTCATTCAAGACTTGCGGATGCAAGGTGCTGAAGCCGACACGTTCCTCGTCGGGACACGCGGCATCACGGCCTACGAGCAGCCTGCTCTCGGCATGGTGTACAAACTCGTCGCCCGCGAAGGCGCCGACGGGAAGCTGAAGCCGGTCATCAAAGTCTCGTCTTCGAAAGTGAAGACGACGACGCCGCACAAGAAAGAATTGTATCGCATCATCGATAACGAGACCGGGAAATTCAAAGGCGACTATATCGCCTTGGCCGACGAACCGGTCGAGACGTATAACGAGATTGATTTGATTGACGTGCGCGACCCGGCGTTCCGAATCAAGACACGTAACTTTAGCGTCAAACGTTTGCTCGTCCCGATTTTCCAAGACGGCGAACGCGTGTATGAGTTACCAAATGCGACAGAGATCCGTTCGTATCATCACGATCAGATGAACGGTCTGTGGGAAGAGTACAAACGTCTCCGCTTGCCGGAAGTGTACTCGGTCACGTTCAGTAAACCGCTCTGGGACTTGAAACTCGAGATGATTCGTCAAACACGGATTCCGAAATAAAACAAGAGGCTGCGGATTTTTTCCGTAGCCTCTCGTTTTATGCCGTCGTCATCTCATTCGCATGGATTTTATCTTCTTTTCTCCGAAAGTAAAGGGCGATTGAAAGAGAGATCAAAATCAATATGAAGTACACGGTCCGCTGCCAAAACGTCGCTTCCGTATCCCCTCGGAACAACGCGATGATATAGTCACTCCCGCTCACGAAGAACAACCCCGCGAGCAAGAGGAAGATTCGATATCCGGCCCGACTCCGCTCCTGCTTTACTTTGAAGAAAAGGACACCATAATAACCGATTGCTAGAATCGCGATATACCCGATTATGCCAACAACCCAACTCATCTTGATGCCTCCTTGTCCTCTATTTTTTACGTCGCTTCCCCGCTATCGTAACACAATCTTCGAATCAGACTGTGTTAAGATGAGTTAAAGAAAATGTGGAAGGGATCGATACGATGAAAACGTTCCGCCTAGTCCAAGTTCGCCTCGTCCAAGACGAGTACGGTAACGAGTTGAACCTCCCCGTCGAACTGCTCGATGGGTTGATTATCTCGAAAGAGCACGACAACGAATGGCTCCTCGAGATGCTCGTTCCGACTGAATTTGCCGTCACGCTTCATCATTACTTGAATAAACGAATCCTGCTCCTCGCCGAGGCCGTCATCACGTCTCCGGCGAACCGGCCGGCCGCCCTCGCGCTGACGTTCACGAGCGAACGGTCGCTCAGCGACCATCACACGTTCGTCGCGGAAGGGCTCATGCTGATGCCGAAACAAGATCCAACGAAGCAAGTGCTCGATTCGTTGATTTCTGAAGGCGTGGCCAACGCCGAACTCAAACCGTCCTTCTTCGAAAAACAAATGGAGCAACAGCAATCGTTCAGCCGCTCCGCCTTCACCCAGCTCGTTAAGACAGGATCGTTCGAATAAATCGAACGGTCTTGTTTTTCTTTCCCCGTTTTTACAAATCTCTCAACCCAAAAAGGCGAAGAAATTTCTCCGCCTCAAATGTAGATGAAAAACAAGATGACCATCATCGTCATCCCGACAACTTTGAGCATCGTGCTACCGAGGAAAGCGAGTACGGTACCGACACCGATACTCCACGCCTCACGCGTCGACTTACCGAGCGTGAGCTCGGCTAGAAACGCGAAGATGAACGGGAAGATGAGCACCCCGACGAGCGGGAAGATGAACGGACCGGCAATCAATCCGATCGTCGCCCCCCATTTCGCCCGTTCAGAACCGCCCCGCTTATCGACCGTAGCCCGGGTGACGATGTAGTCGACCACGAACAAGAAGATTAAGAACAAAATCTGCCACAGCCAAAACGTCCACGTGAGCGGCTCGAATGAGAAGCCGAAGCCGTAAATCACATAACCGATGAATAAGAACAAGACGCTCGGGATGACCGGATAGATCAAACCTGCGAACGCGACAACAAATGATGCGATGATGAAAATCCAGAGCAATGTCGTCATGAGCTTCTCCTCACTTTGCGACGATCACATTCGTAATATGGTCGGCGACATTGACCGCCTTGACCACGAACCGACCGTCTTGATGTTCGATATAGTTCGAGCAGGCGTTGCGCATGGCATGTCGGAACGTGTACGTGTCGTCGATTGCCGATAGCGCTGCTTTAATCGCATGTGAATGACAGACGACGATGACACGTTTACCGGCATGCGCCTCAACGATGTCTTCCATGCCGCTCAAGACACGGGCTCGCATCTCTTCTTCTGACTCAAGACCGGGTACGCGGTCTTGGTCATCGGCTTGGACAGCCTCATAGATGCCCGGTACCGGTTTTCCCGACGCGGCTCCGAATTCACGCTCGATGAAGCGTTCGTCACGGATGATGTGTGCTTCGTCGATGCCGCACGCCTCCGCGATGTAACGCGCCGTGTCGACGGCCCGTGACAACGGGCTCGCTACGATGACGTCCCACGATTCTTGACTTAAAAAGGCCGCACTCTCTTCGGCCTGCCGATGTCCGAGCGCGTTGAGCGGGATATCTTCCCGTCCTTGAATGATTTCTTGAAAGTTCCAATCGGTCTGACCATGTCGGACCAAGCAAAGTTCTGTCACGCGAGTCACTCCTTTTTGATTCCTAAATCCTTCCCCATCGTACCATCTTTGCGAAAAAGCGCAACGTCACATCATCGCGTCATCGATGAAACGATCGATGCGAGCCATAAGTTGCGTCTCTTTGATCGGGTTATCGGATTGGAGGAAACTCGCTAACGAGTGGGTTCCGTTCGGGAAAGAGATCAATTGCACGTTCGCACCGACTTCACTGGCATGTTCGACGAAATGGAGTGCCTGTCCGAACGGGACGATGGGATCTTTTTTCCCGTGCAAAAGGAGAATCGGTGGAGCATCATCGTACAGATGCGTGACCGGAGAACACTTTACCATCAGTTCGCGCCACGCCTCGCGACTACCTTCATAAAACTTCAAATGGGCGAGCCACGTCTGAATGAACTTGAACAATAAGAAGTTCGTCGGCGGATAGAGCGCGATGACCCCTTTAATCAGCGGGACGTCATCCCCAAGTTCACCGGTGAACTGTTTGCTTCGATCGAGCGCCGTCGCGAGGACGAGGGCCGCACCTGCCGAGTCGCCCCAGACGAGCAACTTGTCGATATCAAGATTGAGCAGACCGTCGTGTTGCTTGAGGTAGCAAAGCGCATCGGAAACGTCGATGATGTTGTCCGGGAAATAGACGCCGTCCTCGAACAGACGATAGTCGATACTGATGACCGCGAATCCTTTGGCGAGGAAGTGGTCGAGCAACGGATGGAACAACGTCACCATGCCGCGGTTCCCTCGAACGAACGCTCCCCCATGGGCATATACCGCGACCGGGAACGGTCCCTCCCCTGGCGGATAGTACACGTCAAACTGGAGCGGACGGTCATCGACAATCTTGTACGTGTGAGTCCGGCGTTTACGGGTCGAAGGACGCGCCGGCAATTCAGGCTCTTGCCAACGCACGAGCGATCCATACTGGTTCCACACGCTGGCCCCGGCTGCCGTCGCTGCCGCGAGCGCTGCACCACCAACGAACCAGGCGGTCTCCTTTCTCATATACATCCACTCCTCGTTCTTTTTTTAATCATATTCCCTTTTTCTCGAAAAACCATCCATCTGAAGTCGGACTTGACGTGCACGGATTCGCCCCCTATAATATAACTCGCAGTCACAGAACGTAACGGTTACGATTTAAAGGTTCACATAGAGAGGACAGGTGGAAGAGTTTATGAATAAGAAGTTATTGAGTGTCGCCGCTGCCGGCACACTTTTATTAGGTGGATGTGCCAGTAATGAAGAGGGCGGAGCGACGGAGGAGACGAGCGACCAGTTGACGGTGTATGCGTCAACGTTCGCCTTGAAATCGTTCGCTGAGGAGATCGGGGGCGACCGTGTCCGCGTCGAGATGGTCATCCCGCCTGGCGCTGATCCCCATACGTACGAGCCGACCTCGAAGCAGATGACCGAGATCGCTGAGGCGGACTTATTCTTGACGGTCGGCCATGACCTCGAGCCATACGTCGAGTCGATGGAGAAAAGCTTGGCCAACGAGAACGTCACGTTCGTAAAGACGGCTGAAGACGTCACGCTCCTTTCTGCTGAAGACACGGTCCACGTCCACGGCGAAGATGAGCATGGGCATGAAGAAAACGAAGACGAGCACGCGCACGAAGAGGACGAGCACGGTCATGAGGAAGATGAGCATGCCGAGGAAGAAGCCGGTCACAGCGAAGATGACGGTCATAACCACGGACAGTATGACCCACACGTCTGGCTCGATCCAATGAATGCCGTCTCAATGGCCGAAGCGGTCGAAGCGGCCTTCAGCGAACAGGCCCCTGACTATAAAGACGAGTTCGCGGATCGCTTGAGCGCATTCAAAGAAGAAGCCGACACACTCGACGCCGAGCTCAAAGTGGCAGTCGACGCCGGCTCGAAGTCAGAGTTGCTCGTGACACATGCAGCTTACGGTTACTTGGCAGAGCGCTATGGATTTGATCAACTCCCAATCGCAGGTCTCACGCCTTCGGAAGAACCGTCACAACAGGCATTGAAGCGCGTCATCGAAGAGGCACAACTTCATGATTTGAAATACATCGCCTTTGAAGACACGGTGACACCGAAAGTTGCCCAAGTCGTTCAAAGCGAGATTGGCGCGGAGACGGTGACGATTTACAACTTAGAATCCGTCACGAAAGAACAGATGGACAAGAGCTACTTCGATCTCATGCGCGAGAACGTCAAAGCGCTTGAGACGGCATTGAAATAAGAAAAAAATCTCGGCGCTACGGCGTCGAGATTTTTTTGAATGGTATGACACGCTTTAGAGCCGTCCCGCTTACTAGCGTTTGGTGTGAGCGGCTTTGTCCTGTAGCAGTCGTTCCGCGACCAGGACGTAGACGAGAGCGACCAAGACTCCCACGGCACCTGGTAGAACGGCCACGATCGGGTCGGCCAAATATGAGGCGGGGATTAGATAAGTGAATAAGGACTTCACACCATAAAGTGCCAGTAGCGCCGTAAGGAGAATGACGATTCTAGTTGTTTTCTTCACATTCCCAAAAAACTGACGTTCAGTTTGATCTGCTTGATTTGTATTCGTTATGCCTAACCAAGATAACATTCAGCGAACCCCCATTGAATTATAAATACTTTGCCATTTAATCAGGTCACAGCACCGCTCGACGCTACGACGTCGGGCTGTTTACATGTCCGGCTGACGATTGATTTGTCGCAACCGAATCCAGATGACGCTTGTGACAAACAGTACGACCGTCACCATACTCGCTTGTAACAAATTCTCACCCAGTACTTTACGTGAGTCGAGACTATAAGTGACTAGCAAGCTTCCTAAAAAGAAAATGATCGCCACGGCACCGATACGCAACAAAGAACGATTTGGCCAACGTTCATATAGAAACATCGCGCTATTCATCATAGTCAATAAAAGATTTAGGAACAGCAAGACGCCCCAAAGTATCGAGACAAGATGGTCGGAAGGCGTCCCCGCAACAAGGACATATCCCCAACTCACGATATAAAGCAAGAGCGTTATCATATTCAGCCTTGCAACGCGTTTTCGACCGATTCGATATGCAAACGCGGGACTAACCAGCATATAGAATAAAGCCAAATTAACAAGGAAATTACCCACTTAGCCCACCGCCATTTTTTCAATATTATACCATTTAGGCGATGTCATTCATAATAAATCAACACGAGCTCATCCCGTTCAATCGCTTCTTCGCAGAATCGTTTCAGCAGCGTCCATTTGAGCCAGACATCATCAAGCCCCTCATGGTCGACGAACGCCATGTCAGCCACATCTTCTTTCGTGAACGCGTTCATCGCATCTTTGACGATATGGAGCAGTTGCGGCGTCAAAATTCCGACCACGACCGCCTGCTTCTCGTTGACGATCAATTCTTCACCGATGACGGCCATTTCCAAGTTATATGTGTCATCCCCATCGATGTATACCTCGATTTGCCCCAAGATTTTTTGGAATCGTTCGATATTCGGGAGCGTCAACGTCTCATACGTGTCACGTTGTTGAGCGTGCACGTGCAACAGCCAATCTAAAATCATTTCCGGGTCTTGCCCGAACGAGACCCATACCTCTGGGGAAATGCGTATATAATGTGTCGTCTCCATGATTGAACGCCCCCCTTTTCTTCAGTTTACCCATCTTTTAGGCGCAAAAAAACCGTCTACATGCTTTCGTAGACGGTTTGTCGTTTATGAACGAATCGTGCCTGTTTTGACTTCTTCCTCTTCTGCTGTTTCCCAAGCCTCGATGTACTCGCGGCCCGGCAAGTTATCGATCGAATCGGCGTAGAAGACCGGATCGTCACCTTGACGGCGTTGCTCCAAGTAATCGTCGAGGACGAGACGAGCGACTTTCGCGAGACGGAAGATCGCATACAAGTTAACGAGCGCCATGAGGCCCATGAACACGTCCGCGATTGACCAGACGAGACCGGCCGAACGGACGGCACCGAAGAGAACCATGCCGACGACACCGATACGGTAGAGCGTGACGTAAATCTTTTTATCCGAGATGAACTGGATGTTCGTCTCGCCATAGTAGTAGTTTCCAAGAATCGAGCTGAATGCGAACAAGAAAATCGCAATCGTCAGGAACGAGGTCGCCATTGGACCGATTTCAGCCGTAAGCGCCGCTTGTGTCAATTCGACACCTGCGAATGACTCTGAACCAGCCACACCTGACAGCAAGATGATCATCGCCGTCGATGTACAAATGATGAGCGTATCAACGAAGACACTGAACGATTGAATCAAACCTTGCTTGACCGGGTGTGATACCTCCGCCGTCGCCGCCGCGTTCGGGGCTGAACCCATCCCAGCTTCGTTCGAGAAGAGACCGCGACGAATTCCTTGGAGCACCATCGCTCCGATGGCACCGCCGAACAATTGTTGGATACCGAACACACCTTCCGAGAAGATCAAGCCGAACACTTCCGGCAACAACGAAACGTTCGAAATCATAATCCACATCGCAAGTAAGATGTAACCGCCAGCCATGATTGGAACGATGATACTCGAGAGCATGGCGATCGACTGAATCCCACCGAAGATAACGATTGCTGTGACAACTGCCAAGACGAGGCCGACTGTCGTCGTGCTCACACCGAACTGGTTACTCATCGAGAGCGAAATTGTGTTCGATTGAACCGAGTTGAAGGCGAATCCGAACGAGAACGTGATGAGGATCGCGAACAAGATCCCGAGCCAACGTTGACCAAGGGCACGTTCCATATAGTAAGCCGGGCCACCGCGCCATGTGCGGCCGTCCCGAATTTTATAGACCTGTGCGAGCGTGCTTTCCACGAACGCCGAAGCCGATCCGATGAGGGCGATGAGCCACATCCAAAAGACGGCTCCTGGACCACCTAACGCGATCGCTGTCGCGACACCGGCGATGTTCCCCGTTCCGACACGGGCTGCTGTCCCGATTGCGAACGCTTGGAATGACGAGACTTGGCCTTTTTCACGTTTCATGCCGTCTTTGAACAAGAGGCGGAACATTTCAGGCAACATCCGGAACTGGACGAATCCCATGCGGACGGTAAAGTACAAACCTAAGGCGACAAGGACAACGATTAGCACTGACGACCAAAGCAAGTCGTTGGCTGATGAAACGAGACCTTCTACGAATTTCTCCATCTTTAAATCCTCCGTGTATGTATGAGTTATAAGAAAAAGTTATGTCAACTTTCTTTACATGAGTAGAATTATAGGAAAAACATCTAAGAAATGCAATCCTTTTCGACAAATTTTACACAGGCTGTCGAACAACAGAAAAAGCGACCGGTCAAGTGACCGGTCGCTTATCTTACATCATTTGATTAGATGAAGAGGTTCAAGTTGCCACCTTCAGCCGCCCCGAGGTATGCTGCCACACCACCGAGATCGATGCCGTCGATCAACTCTTCTTCCTTGATGCCCATGACGTCCATCGACATCGTACAAGCGACCATTTTGACGCCTGCTTCTTGAGCCGATTTGATCATTTCGTCAAGTGATGGCACGTTTTTGTCGCTCATCACTTTTTTCATCATCTTTTGACCAACTCCACCGAAGTTCATGTTCGAGAGCGGAAGTTCACCCGCATGTGATGGCATCATCATGCCGAACATCTTCTCGAGACCTTGTTTCTTCACTTCCGGTGCATCTGGCTTACGGATGACGTTGAGTCCCCAGAATGTGAAGAACATCGTCACGTCTTTGCCCATCGCCGCCGCACCTTGGGCGATGATGAACGAAGCGAGCGCGCGGTCGAGGTCTCCGCTGAAGACGACCATCGATGCGCCGTCTGTCGCTGGTGCCCCTGCTTGTACAGCCGCAGGACCATTACCTTTTTGCAGGATTGCTTCCACGCGACCGTTCACGAACTGTTTCGAGACAAGCTTGTTGCCGGTCTTCTTCGCCCATGCTTCGATGTCTGCAAAGAAACCTGGGTCACTCGCGAGGACACGAAGCGTCTCGCCTTCGCCGAGCTCGGCTACTTTTTTATTTACTTCTAAAATTGGTCCCGGGCATTGCAGACCGCACGTATCTAGGAAAATCGGTTCCCCGACTGGTTCATTCGTCATTGCTGATGGTGCCTCCTCCGTTACTGTTACGGCAGTCTCACTCTCTGCCTTCGTGCCTGCCTCGATGGCATCGAAATCACGTTTTACTTGTGACCATGTTTTGTAGCCACCGCTCAAGTTTTTCACCTTGAAGCCGTTTTGACGCAAGATACGGGATGCGAGATATCCGCGGAGCCCGACTTGGCACGTCACATAAATCGTTTCGTCTTTGCTGTAGTTGTCCAAGTGATCGCGTAGCGAGTTGAGCGGAACGTTGATCGAGCCCGGGATTTTACCGAGCTCGTGTTCCGACTCGTCACGGACGTCGAGCAATGTCGCGCCGTTTTGGACCAACTCGTCAATCTCGTTCCAGTGCACGACTTCGTTATCGCCGAGGACGACGTTCGATGCGACGTAGCCGATCATGTTGACTGGATCTTTCGCTGAGCTGAACGGTGGTGCGTAGCTGAGTTCAAGGTCTGGAAGGTCAAGGACCGTCAAGCCGCCTTTCATCGCTGTCGCAATCACGTCGATGCGTTTATCGACACCGTTCATCCCGACGCCTTGCGCGCCGTAGATTTCACCGGTCGTCGGATGGAACAAGAGCTTGAGTGACACGGGCGTCGATCCTGGGTAGTAACCCGCATGTGAACCAGGATGCACGTGGACGGCTTCGAACTCTTTACCAGCCGCTGTCAAACGCTTCTCGTTCCAACCAGTCGAAGCGACAGTCATATCGAATACTTTGGCGATGCCTGTTCCCATCGTTCCGTTGTATTTGACGTCTCGTCCGTTGATGATATCGGCGACGAGTCGGCCTTGGCGGTTGGCCGGCCATGCGAGTGGAACGACTGTCGGCTCTTTAAAGATATAATCGAGTACCTCAACAGCATCTCCGATCGCGTAGATGTTCGGGTCTGACGTGAGCATCTTCTCATTGACGCGGATGGCGCCACGGATGCCTGTCTCAAGTCCCGCTTCTGTTGCGATTGACGATTCTGGCACGACTCCAATCGACAAGACGACCATATCCGTCTCGATGACGCGTCCGCTCTTCAAGTGGACACGTTTCCCTTTCTCAGAGAACGAATCAACACCGTCAGAAAGCTGAAGGTCGACGCCATGGAGGCGCATGTGCTCGTGAACCGGTGATACCATCTCACGATCGAGCGGTGTCATGACTTGGTCTGCCATCTCAACAAGCGTGACATCGACGCCGCGCTCACGTAAGTTTTCAGCCATTTCGATTCCGATGAAGCCGCCACCGATGACCGTTGCGTGCTTAGGCGCTTTGTCATCGACGTAGCTGCGGATTTTGTCCGTGTCCGGAATGTTACGGAGTGTGAAGATATCTTCTGCTTCTTCAATCCCTGGGATGTTCGGACGAATTGGTTTCGCACCTGGCGACAAGACGAGTACGTCATATGACTCCTCATACGTCTCACCCGTCTTGACGTTTTTCACCGATACCGTCTTGTCGGCACGGTTGATTTTTGTTACTTCCGTCAAGTTGCGGATATCAAGTTGGAAACGTTTGTTCATGCCTTCGACCGTTTGGACGAGCAATTTTTGACGATCTTGAATCACGTCACCGATGTAATAGGGAAGGCCACAGTTCGCGAACGAGATATACTCGCCCCGGTCGAACATGACAATATGGTTCTCTTCATTTAAACGGCGAAGACGTGCGGCCGCTGAAGCGCCACCGGCTACCCCACCGACGATTACGATTTTTTTACTCATTGCTCATTTCCTCCTTTGACGACTTCACCAGGCCAGCTCATCAAGCCATCTTCTATATTGACCACTTTATAACCTTTCGCTTCCATTTGCCAAGTCGCCTGCGTGCTGCGAGCACCTGAGCGACAAAGGACGATGTACTCTTCTTCAGGAGCGAGTGTCTCAATCCATTCCGAAATTTCCGACAGCGGATAATTTGTCGCGCCAGCAATGTGCGCTTCTTGGAACTCGTCACGTTCACGAACGTCGACGATGTTTACCGGTACTTCAAAATCCATTTGACGTTTTAAAGCAGATGCTTTCATGTTATTTACCCATCCTTTTAATCTATGATGTTTCACTTATTTATTCGCCATCTTGGTAGCGGGCGTCCGACGAAAGTTTGTGATTCGTTGAACATATCGCTTCCACGTCATTAATATACCCCCTATGGTATTCGATTGCAAGGGATTTGTTTGACGAAATGGTAAACTTTCAAAAATCTTCACTTCAAACGTTGTGGCTCGACACATACTCCCCCACGTATTAAGATGAGACTACACAATAAATAGTTGGGTTACTGAACGATTTGAATATAGAGGTGAATCTAATGGAACAGTATCAATACGATGCAAAAGTGTTGAACCGGATGAAACGGGTCGAAGGTCAAATCCGGGCCATCATCCGAATGATGGAAGAAGGTAAAGAGTGCCGCGACGTCGTGACACAGTTGAGCGCGGCTCGATCAGCGCTCGACCGGGCCTCGACGATCATCGTCGCGAAGAACTTGGAGCAGTGTATCATCACCGCTCAACAAGATGGCGAAGATACGTCGGAAACCGTTGAAGAAGCCATCAAAATGTTGATGAAACGCTAGTTCCCCTTGCTTTCCCTCCGCAAATGGGCGAAAGTTAGAGTAACGACTTTTAAGGGGGACTTGTTTGTGAACTTCGAAGAAAAAGTAGAATCATTTAAAGCGCTCGTCGCTGAACGCAATATGACGTTCAAAGAGAGCGAGACCGAAACGCATGTCACATTTTTGACGCGTGAAACGACTAAATCCGGGGCACAGCCCGTTATGATTATCGCCTTCAACAAAAAGACGACAGATGCGGAACTGTATGCCGCGACGGTCACACACGTGCCGGATTACGTCGAAGACCTACCGATTCTGAACGCCTTGAACGAGTTCAACCAAGAGTTCAAATACTTCCGCTGCGTACTCGACAGCGACCGTGATGTCACGCTCGCCTCGACGCTCGACCTCGACCTCGGCTTCTCACCAGAGATCATCTTGCAACATTCATTCATGATGTTCCAAGCGGCCGATGAAGTGAACGAGTATATGCAGAAGTTGTATACGCAAGTCCAATAAGTACAGTGCATGAGACGAAAAGGACGATCCTCCCGCTACAAGCGGGTGGATCGTCCTTTTTGATAAGCAATCATGTGTTGTCGCCTGTGGTCAAGAGCCGTGGCGCCGTCGCTTTATACCATTGGGCACAGAGAATCACAATCAAGAATATATCAACCACATCGCCGCCGTAATACATCCACATCGCCCCTGCCTCCGCCTCCGCTCTTGCCACTCCTGCCGGCGGACTCGCATAAATTAACTTTGCCAAAATCTTATGGGCCGCCAATGCGGCGATCAACACAAGTGATCGATAGAGATGGCTGTAGCGATGCGAAGTGACGTCTACATAAATTAAAGAAACGGTGAATAAGTACCCCGCCGCAAACACATGAAAATGAATCAATGCATATAAAAAGATGGACTGATGCATGAGTGTATACAAATCCGTCATATAGAGCAGGTATAGTCCCCCTATATTGAGAATGGCTGCCGTCATCGGATTCGTGAGAAATTGGAGGGGCCGACTTTTTAAGACGTTCGTCACTTTTCTTGCGGTACGAACGTCGAGCGTCCGTAATAATAGCGTCATCGGCGCAGACAAGGCAATCAGTAGCGGTGCCAACATCCCGAGCAAGAGATGACCCATCATATGTCCAACAAAATTGAGATGAGCGAAAGCGGCCAGTGGACCAATCAATGTGAGCCCCACACACGCAATTCCTGTCATCCAAAACAAGTAACGACGGATCGGCCATGATTTATACGTGCGACTCGTGACCATCGCGGCGAACGGATAAACCAGGAAGGCCACCAGCAACAAGATCATGACAACGACCTCGTCGGCGCTTCCCGTCGTTTGGCCGTGGGTATGCATGCTCGCTTATCCCCCCTCCGTCACAAGACGTTTTTGTTTCTGCGTTTGATTCAACAAGATTAAACCACCCAATAGAATGATGAAGGCCGTAATATTCCAAACAAGATCGTATGGAAGAATCTCGACGCCGTAACGGATTTGATGGATTCGAAGCAGTTTGTGATGGATGATCCCGTCATATAACTGAAAGAAACCAACACCAATTAAAAGACCACTCATCCATCGCTTCATCCAAAAGGAATCTCTCCGCCGCAGATCGGCCAGTAAGAACAGTGAGGCCACTGTTGCAAACCAGCTGAACGCATGGAACAGCCCGTCTGAGAATAAGCCGACAGCGGATGTCGATCGATCATAAAAATGGTGCCAGGCCAACAATTGATGAAACACCGTTTCATCAATAAAGGCGATGAGGCCCAACCCGAAAAGAAATCCCGAACCAAAGTTGCGAGACGCATAGGCGTATGGTCGCTGTTCTCCCATGTCTCCATCCCTCCCTATCTAAAGACGTAAACTTTCGGACAACATTTCAATTCCCTTATATTTCCCAATTAAACTAAGGCATAATAAGAGAGAAGGCGAATCTTTTTTGAAACATCTAGTCCAATGTTTTCGTACGAGTAGGAAAAGGAGGAGTTGCTGATGCTGACACGATACACCCGTTACCTCGAATCCCTCGAAGGAATCAGGGGAGCGACAAAGTGGTTCACTGACGATTTCCGACGTTTGATGGCCATCAATTACGCTATTCACGATACACCATTCGATTCGGAACGGTTCGAACACGCTCAAGCGGTTCTGAAACAAAAGACTGGCATATTCTCGAAATTTCGCGGCAGCAATAACTTCGTCTGGCTGTCGTTCCTCGATGCCAAATACGAAGACATCGAACCTGCCATCGACGAGGCACTCCGGCTTGATACGCTACTCGACCGGAAGCACTTCCGTTTCAGTATGTTGCGGCCCTTTATCGCGAGTCAACTGATCAACGTCGATGAGCCCGAACGCCGGCTCGACGAGGCGAGTGCCCTTTATCAGACATTCAAACGAAACCACCCTTGGCTCACGAGTGAAGAAGACCTCTTGTCCGCCCTCGTCCTCGTCCAAGCGTTCGATGACCACGATGCGTTGAATGAACGGATTGAGACGTATTACGAAGCGTTGAAAGCCGAGCTGCCCCGTTCGAACGAGCTCCAACTCGTCTCACACTTGCTCGCCTTTAGCGACGCTTCTCCAGACGAGGTCGTCACCCGCTTCCTCGATTGGCGCACATGGCTCCAAGGACAAGCGATCACTGTCAAAAACGAGCATTTACCTCCGCTCGCCCTATTAGCCATCGTCGCGGCACCAAATGAAGACGATCAACGTGATCTGATTGACATCACGAACGCCGAGAAAGAGCAGCATCGATGGTTCCACACCCATGCGTTGACGGTCGCCTTGCAACTCGTCGCGGCAAACAACATCACGGAAGACGCGAGCGATTTACTGTTGCACGGTACGTTCGCCCATCTGCTCGCCATGCAACAAGCTGCGACAGCCGCGACGACTGTCGCCATTGTTTCGAGCACTTCCTCGAGCAACTAAAAAAAGAAGGGTTGCCCCTTCTTAAGAAAATAAATACCAGCTGAGACAACCGAGCACGAACACCGAGTTGACGATTTCGACGATCCCGATCTTCATGATGGGGATCTTTTTGCCGTAGAACGCCACCGCCCGGACGAGACTTGGTGCGTAAGCGAGTGCCAAAACCGGATAGCCGAACGCGATGAAGATGGCGACAAGCAAGGAGTGATACCCCCATGATACGTTTCGATAAAACAGGCTCTTCTTCTCTCGAATCATCGTCTTGACGAAAAAGATACTGCCGAGGAAATATAAGTACGGCAAAGCGAACATCCACATCATCGTCCCGTCCAAGGCACGTGCTCCGAGATAATAACTCGCCATCCCGCCGATACAAAATGAGGTGACGGCGCTGACGTCGTTCCAGACGTTGCGCTCGTCTTTGATTTTGGCGAAATAGGCGTTGACGAGTCCGAACGGGATCATGGCGAGGACGAACCAGACGAGACGCCACTCGGACAGAAACACCGGGACGGCTGAGACGGTGGCAATCGTCAAATACGTCACGACCGTACGCAACAGTTCCTTAGACTTCTTCCGTTGCTTGATGTATTGGAACAAGAAAAACGTGCCCATATAAACGAACAACCAAGCGATCGCGAACGGGATGTGCGCGAGCGTCCATCCTCCGACAATGCCGCCGAGTAAGAACGGTAAAATCAACATCGACCAGGCGCCGTGCTGTTTTGGAATCATCCATGTCATGTGACTCCCTCCTTCTATGTTTAGTGTAGAGCAAAAGCTCCAGAAGGCGATGTGACGTTTGTTACTGTTCTCTGCAGATTCGATTTCTCATGTCCCTGTTACATAAAACGATCGTCTATTAAGACGTTCATTTCGGTATGCTAGAAGTGATTCGAATGTGAGGAGGTAGAACAGTGACCTATCAACCAAATCAAAGAACCAGCCGTCCCATATTCAAAATCATTTTTGGCTTGATTTTTATTCTTCTGATTGCCGGAAGGGCTCCATTACCACTCACATTCACGACATCGTTTGTTCCGTTCGAAGTCAATGAACCTACTTATCTCCCAATCGAAACAACGAATCACTACTCCAATCTCGTCAATTTGAGTCAAGTCAAACTTGTATACGAGAACGACGTCGAATCGTTGACGATATGGGCCACGACAAACCTCGGCTGGAATCACGTCACTGGTTGGGACGAGTCGATCAAGTTATCGGATGGCTCGAGCGGACATTATACAGAAGTTGATCAAACAAAAATGGTCAGTTGGCAATACGAAAATGTTGAATACGCAATCGACTATTCAGGGAGTCGTCTTTCAAAAGAAGAGTTACTAAAGATTGCGAGTTCAATCGAAAAGTAAGTAATGACAAGCTCCTTTAAATACGCCATTAAAAAAAACGATCTCACGCGAGATCGTTTTTTGGTGCAAGCTTAGGTTTGATTACTGCCGGTGCCGGCTGTTCGACTACGTCGTCCGTCAACATTTTCGTAACGACACGACCCGCAATCGAGACCGCGAGAAGCGTATAGAGTGCGTTCGAGAGCGGTAAATAGATGAGCGAGATCGCCAAGACGATGACATCAAACATGATGAGAATCGTCCCGACCGATACGCCGGTCCATTTTGATAGGCCGAGGGCGAATAAATCATCGCCCCCGGTCGCCCCGCCTGACTTTAAGACGAGACCGAGACCGTAGCCGGTCAGAATCCCGCTCGCGATGGCAGCGAACAACGTCGCCGGCCAGACTTGGATGTCAAACGTGAGCAAGTCCAAGCGGTCCCACATCGCGTAGCTGAGCGACAGTGACGCCGCGGCAAGCACGGCTTGCCCGACGAAACGCCAGCCTTTCCACCAAAGCGCGATTAAAAAGAAGGGGATATCGAGCACGATCATCGAGATCGCCGGATCGATATCAAATAAATAGCGGCCGAGTAATGCTAACCCGACGAAGCCTCCTTCTGCCAAACCAAACTGTTCATTCAAATAATAATAACCGAACGCCATAATCAGCGTTCCGAGCAATATGGTAGCAACTCGTTTCATTCCGATTGTCCTCCCCGTTTTCAACGGAGAGGAGGATCCTCAGTCGTAGCCGCGGTTCCATCTGTTCCATCTCCGATCTTCCGTTTGTTGATTTTTTACATTGATGTCGCTTGTAAAAAACTCAACGCTAGAAGTCCGGCAATTGAAACAGAGGCCATGTCCTCTCGGTATCCATAAAGACCTTCCTTTCCCAAATTGCGCGTAATCATGAAATTATTTTAACACATTTTCACGACTATTTCATTAAATGTATATTTAGTGTAGATTACGTTTCGGTAAATCTTTCTTCCCGAACCACCACCAGTTCCAGTCCCCGAACATTTTCATCAAAGACGGTACGAGCAAAATGCGGATGATGGTCGCATCGATGAAGATGGCGAGCGCGATCCCGACCCCGAGCTGTTTGATTGGGCTGACGCCAGTAAAGGCGAACGCTCCCGTGACGACAATCATGATGACCGCGGCCGACGTGATGATTTTACTCGTCTTCGCCAGTCCCATCTCCGTCGCATAGTCGTTATCTCCGGTCTCTCGGTAATATTCCTCGATTCGTGACACGAGGAACACCTCGTAGTCCATCGACAGGCCGAACACGAGCGAGAAGATGAACACCGGGGTCAAAATACTAATCGTCTCGGCGTCGTACACGTAACCCGACTCGAAGATGATGACGAGCAGCCCAAACGTCGCCCCGAGACCGAGCACGTTCATGATGATCGCTTTAATCGGAATCAAGACCGAGCGGAACGCCCACATGAGGATAATCATCGTCGCCATGATGACGGTCACGACCGCATACGGGATGCTGTCATAAATCTCTTCGTAGATTTCTTCGTTGAACGCGGCCGGTCCCCCGACGTCAAAACCGCTCTCGCGCCAATCTCGGACGAACGCCTGCGCGTCTTTGTCACTCGGCGGGACGTTGAAACTGACGTTGACGAGGGCGAGGTCGGTATTCCCTTCGAGCGTGACGAGACGTTCGAACGCCTCGAGTTGCTCCGGTGCCGCTTCAGCGAGTTGTTGGAATTCGACCGGTTCGAGCCCGGATGCAGTCAAGAACGTCGTGACATTGTCAACGATTGGATCATCAGACAGCTCATCGGTGAGTGCCGTCAACTCGTCAAGAATCATCGAATCGGTCAAATCATTCGTCTCAAATAACAGTACCGCATCGGTCGACGTCTCACCAAACACGTCGTCCCAACGTTCGAGGGCGGCCCGTGACTCGTACGAGGTCGGGAGCGCATCGGCGTCAGGGATGTTCAGTTCAAGGTCGCGGACGAACCAGAGACTCGGTAGTAACAACAAGAGTGCGACGAGCGTCATCGTGACAGGACGTCTCATGACGAAGCGGGCCAACTTCTGCCACCGCACCTCGGAACGCGTCTCATTCGTCTTGACGAGACGCCCTTTATTGATGGCGTCTCCGACGATGTAGAGGGCAGACGGCAACAACGTAAGCGCGGACAAGACCGCACCTGCGACGGCAATCAACGCACCGAGGGCGATTGCTTGGAACACATCGACTTGGATGAATAGCAACCCGGCCAGTCCGACAAAGACACAAAGTCCTGAGAACAGAATCGAGCGTCCGGCCGTCGCGACCGTTCGGACGATGGCGGCTTCACGTGACTTCCCTTTCGCGAGCTCTTCCCGGTACCGGTTGACGAGCAATAAGGAGAAATCAATGCCGAGCGCGATCGCAATCATCGCGACCGCATTCAACACGAAAATAGACAGTTCCATCGTTTGGGCAAAGAAGAACAACGAGCCCGCCGCCACGATGAACGTGATTAAACCGACGAATAATGGCATGAATGCGGCGAGAGGAGTCCCGAAGACGAGCAAGAGCACGAGCAGCGCGACTGGGATCCCAATCAGCTCGGCCCGAATCAAGTCATTCTTTGACGCCTCGTTCAAGTCATCCGCGAAGACCGGCTCTCCGGTCAGTCGCACGTCTGTATCCGTATCTCGAATTAAGGCGCCGCGAACGTCCTCAATCGATGCTTCGGCCGTATCGTAGTCCTCGAACTCGAGCAATAAGTAGGCGACGTCCCCAGAGCGGGCGTCCGGATTTTCGGCTGGCCTGATCACGCCGTCGACTCCATCGATCTCGACGAGTCGATCGCGTTGCTGTTCGATGACCGTTTCTAAATCCCCACCTTCAAGCAAGACGATCATCGAGGCACCGGCCCGATCGAATCGGTCGTTCAACGTGTCCTCTACTTGGGCGAAACGCCCGTCTTGAATTGCGAAGCCGTTGCCACGTAATTCACTTGGTAACTGCAATCCGAAATATACCGACACGGCGAGTAACACCGTCCAAATCAACACGACAGCGTAGCGCCATCGGACTAACGCTTGTCCTAATCGTTCCATCCCTGTCCACTCCTCTCCATCTAAGAAGACTGTTCCCGTTTTTTTCGGGATTCACCAAGTCTTCGCAAAAAAATCCTGAACCATGGTCTGGTCCAGGAGCGTCAACGCTCGAACACTTGAAGCCAACTATGGCAAAAGCGGCGTGGCGTTGACAGGACGACAAGTCGGTCGCCCGGTTCGTCCAATAAGACGACTTTCAGTAATTCAGTTTCGGCACACACTTCAGACGAGAACACTTCACAATCGCGTTCAAACAGTTGGAACGACGTCATCGATGTGATTGCGGTCGTCTCGCCGATTTGATCGACGATGACCATATCGCGGTCACCTCCGTATGGAATCGTCCATCTCGCGTTCGCCGCGACGTCCTCGACCATGAACTGTTGATTCAGTTCATCGTACAACGTCACGAGGCCAGGTGCCGTGAATCGTTCGAAATCATACGTCGGCTGATAAGCGAGTTCGATGATATTTCCGAACTCCGGGATCTCTTCGTAGCGGCTATACCGGAACGTGTGGTCATTCACGTTCAAGGCCACGATATCTGATTCGGCCGAGTAAAGAAACAGGTCGTCTCCTGACCAGTGGTGCAGGTTACTGAACCAATCGTCATGAAACGTCCGTGGGATCGGATGACGTTCCATCGTCCCGTTTGTTAAATCCATGACTCCGTATGTCTGTAAATCCCGAAACAGCGCGACGGCTCGTCTGCCATGTGGTTCAATATATAGTGCGCACGGTGCCCATTTCCACTCGAGTTCCCATCGGATTTGGAACGTCTCGTCGAAAAACAGAAAACCGGTTTGCGCCAAATACAACATCCATCCTCCACCAACGCGCTCCAACCATTCAACCGTTTGATGAAATTGATAGTCTGCTACTTGTTTGTACATTTGATCACTTCCTAGTTTCAGCTTAGCAACGCCCGACGCATTTATCGATTTTGAATGTGTTCACAGAACACATTCTCCATGCGCTTGATTTTCCTGTATACTGGCAATAGCATACCCTTAATGTGAGAGGAGGAACCTGAATGCGTCCACTACAACTCTCTCCCGAGACAGCGGTCGAGCTTGCCAAAAAGCTGAACGTCCCGCTCGAGGAGCTCATGCATATGCCAAAACATATCATCGTGAAGAAGATGATGGAACTCGAGGCAGCCAAAACTGAAACAAACGAGGAAAAGGAGACGGAATGACGTCTCCTTTTTTGTTTACTGCTGTTTGTTCTTACGTTTTTTCGCGACGTACCAGAGGCCGAGGATGGCAAGGGCAGCCCCACCGGCGACAGCGTATTTGCTGTAATCCGGGCGGCGTTCCGTCACGACGAGTGTCGAAAGTGGCGCAATCATGACGTGCCGATCTTCAAGTAGGCGCGGCGCCGTCAAATTGACGGTATGGTCTTCGACATGCACCTCGAACTTACCGGCCGGCAGTTTCACTTCGACCTCTTTCTCGAGTCCGTTATGGTACACGAGATGACGTTCGACGTACCCTTCGACGTGGCGACTGAGTTCAAAGGCAATCACACCTTCTTCTTCATCGAAGAAGCGCAAATGTTTGCGAATCTGCTCCGTGTTCTCGAGACGGAACAGCGGATATTGTTTCCGCAAACTGATCAATCCTTTCACGTATTCGACGCTCGGTGTCTCTTGCTCGGCCCGTGTCCAGTCCAAGCGGTTGACGACCTCACCCGAGTTAAAGCTGTTCTCGTCTCCGTCTTTTGTCCGGAAGAACTCTTGACCGCTATGCAAGAACGGGATGCCTTGACCGAGCATGACGATTGTTGTCGCGAGGCGATGCCGACGGCGGCGTGTCGTCTCATCGTCATCCGGGTTCGTGATGGCCAGCTTGTCCCAGAGCGTCAAATTGTCATGACACTCGACGTAGTTCACGACTTGGTTCGGCTCATCGGCAAAACTCTGACTCGTGACCGCGCCGGCAATGCCGCGCTTGACGTCCGCCGTCATGTCGGTGTTGCCGCTGATCCAGCCCGGCAAGTCCTCGATGAACACATCCCCACGGACGCCGTCGCGAATTGCGTCGTTGAACTGGGCGATGCGTGGCATCTTGTGGGCGTTGTGTTGGTTCGCTTTTTTACGGACCGAGAGCGGCGTATCGAGATTCCAACCTTCTCCGGTCACAAGGATCGACGGATCGATGCGATCGAGTGCTTTCCGGACTTGGTTCATCGTCTTGACGTCATGGAGGCCCATCAAATCGAAGCGGAAACCATCGATCATGAACTCTTTTGCCCAGTACGAAACACATTCGACGATCAATTTACGCATCATCGCACGTTCTGAAGCGGTATCGTTCCCACACGCCGAACCATCGGCGAGCGTTCCGTCCTCGTTCAACCGGTAATAGTAATCCGGCACGAACTGGCCGAGTGGTGTCGTCAAAGCGTCGTACGTGTGGTTGAACACGACGTCCATGATGACACGGATCCCGCGGTCGTGAAGTGCCTGAATCATCGCCTTCAACTCGACGATGCGAGCGGCCGGATCGTCGGCGGACGAGGCGTACGAACCTTCAACGGCAAAATAATGGACCGGGTCATAACCCCAGTTATAATTCGCCTCGCTCTCGCGGGACTCGTTCACCGAACCGTAATCGAAGAACGGCATGAGTTGGAGATGTGTGACGCCGAGCGCGGTGATATAGTCGAGTGCGGTCGGATAACCGTTCGACGTTTTCGTGCCAGCCTCGGTCATGCCGAGGAATTTTCCGCGATGCATGACGCCGCTATCCGGATGGCTCGTCAAATCACGGACGTGCGCCTCATAAATGACCGCCTCTTGTGAAGAGTGGAAGAGCGGACGTTCTTTGACCCAATGGTCCGGGTTGAGCGCTGACGGGTCGAGCAGACACCCGCGCTTCCCATTGACCCCAACGACTTTCGCATACGGATCGAGCGACTCGACGCGTTTGCCATCGACGACAGCTTCAAACACGTAAAAATATCCTTCGAATGAGGCACGGTCGAGTTCGGTGACCCACGTCCCTTTCTCAGCCCGTTCGAGTTCAATCCGTTCGAACTTTCGTGCCCGCGGTGTGCGGAAAAGTTTCACGGTCATCTCTTCGGCGACAGGCGACCAGACCCGCAACCGGATGATATCACCTTTAAACGTCACCCCGAGGTCTTTGCCGTGATACGCCATATGGTCTAAATCTACATTTGTCTGTTGATCGATAGTATGTTCCATCTCTTTCACTCCTTCACTACTTCAAATCTGCTATCATTATAACAAAACCCTTGTAAAGGATGGATGAAACATGGCAAAAGACAATTCTTTTGATATCGTGTCAGAAATGAACCTCGAAGAAGTGAAGAACGCGATTCAAATCGCGGAGAAAGAAATTTTGAACCGTTACGACTTCAAAGGATCGAAGAGTGAGATGTCACTCGATAACGGGGATCTCGTCCTCGTCTCAGATGACGACTATAAACTCGAGCAATTGAAGGACGTCATGATCACGAAATTGATCAAGCGCGGCGTACCGACCAAAAACCTCGACTATCAAAAAGTCGAGCGCGCCCTCGGTGGCACCGTCCGCCAACGCGTCAAGCTGAAGAGCGGCATCGATAAAGACGATGCGAAAAAAATCAACAACGCCATCAAAGAATCGAAATTAAAAGTGAAGTCGCAAATCCAAGACGATCAAATCCGAGTGACGGCCAAGTCACGCGATGACCTCCAAGCCGTCATGCAACTCGTTCGTGAGCTCGAATTGTCCGTCGATGCCCAATTCACGAACTACCGATGAAACTCGCCATCATCAGTGACCCGCATGGTTCGTTTGATGATTTGAAGGCCGTCCTCGATTCGGTCCGGCGTGAGACGGAGCATATCCTCTGCCTCGGCGACTTGTATGAATGTCATATCGGTAAAAAGCGGCGCAACGAACGGTTCCACGAAGTATCCGACGTCGTGTCGTACGACCCGGACTACGAGGCGCTGCTCACGTTCCCGAGCCTGCGTGGCAATCAAGAGGAACGGATTGACGAGGTGCTCGTCGTGTCGCATCCGGTCAAGACCCGGATTTCGTTATTGCCGGAACAGACGACGCTCGATGAGGCGCTATTCTTGCATGGCCATCAAGTGAACTGGAGCCCGGACTGGGAACCGATCGTCGAGAAAGGCAAGTATCCGCTCGTCTTTATCGGACATAGTCATATCCCGGGGATTTACCGAAAAGGTCGCTCGATTCCCTGGGAAATCGGCAAGCCGTTCACCTTGAAGAAAAAACGGTACGTCATCAACGTCGGCGCCGTCATCTTTGACCGTGAGTGGTGTTTGTATGACACGAAAGCTCGGACAGTCACACGCATGAAGGCATAAGAAAAGGGACCCCTCGATCGGGTCCCTTTTGTCGTCCTTACATTTCTTCTGGAGCTTGAACGCCGATCAAACGGAGTCCTTCCGTCAACACGATCGTCACCGCTTTGACGAGGGCGAGACGTGACTGTTTGCCTGCATCTTCTTCGAGGACACGGACATGCCCGTAATACTTGTTAAACGCTTGTGCCAAGTCAAGGACGTAACGGCTGATGATCGACGGTTCACGGCGCTCATGGGCACGCGTGATCACGTGCGGGAACGCGTTGAGCATCGTTACGACGCCCCACGTGTGATCGTCGTCTGCACCAGTGAACGTCGAGCCGTCGTAGTTGCCTTTACGGAGGAGTGAGTTCGCACGCGCGTTCGTGTACTGCACGTAAGGGCCCGTCTCCCCTTCGAATTTGAGCATGCTGTCGAGGTCGAACTCGATGTTGTTGATGCGCTCGTTCTTCAAATCGTGGAAGATGACCGCGCCGACACCGACCATGCGAGCCACGTCGTCCGCGTTCGCAAGTTCCGGGTTCTTCTGGGCGATGTTGCCTTGAGCTTTCTCGATTGCTTCTTTCAGCACTTCCTCGAGCAAGACGATGCGGCCTTTACGTGTCGACATCTTCTTCCCTTCTTGCAAAATCAAGCCGAACGGCACGTGGTGCATGCCATCGACGAAGTCGTAGCCGAGTTTACGAAGGACTGAGAACAGTTGCTTGAAGTGAAGCGCCTGTTCGCCACCGACGACGTAGTTCGCTTGGACGAAGTTATACGTCTCATGACGATAGACGGCAGCTGCCAAGTCACGAGTCGCATAGAGCGTCGCGCCATCTTTCTTTTTGATTAAGCATGGCGGCAAGTTCTCGTCCTCGAGCGAGACGACCATCGCCCCTTCACTTTCGACGAGAAGGTTCTTCTCTTCGAGCATGGCGACGACGCGGTCCATCTTGTCGTTATAGAACGCTTCCCCGTTAAAGCTGTCGAATTCGACGCCGAGCAGGTCGTACACTTTTTGGAACTCTTTGAGCGACTCTTCACGGAACCATGTCCAAAGTTCAGTCGCTTCCTCGTTGCCGTCTTCAAGTTTCTTGAACCACGCACGGCCCTCGTCTTCGAGTTCCGGTTGTGTCTTCGCTTCTTCGTGGAAGTGCACGTATAACTTCAACAGTTCAGCAATCGGATGCTCACGGACCGCTTCCTCGTTGCCCCACTTCTTGTAGGCGACCATCAGTTTCCCGAACTGTGTTCCCCAGTCTCCGAGGTGGTTGACCCCGACGACGTCGTAGCCGTTTTTACGGGCGATTTGGTTGATGGCGTTCCCGATTACCGTCGAACGGAGGTGTCCCATCGAGAACGGTTTGGCGATGTTCGGTGACGAGAAGTCGGTCACGATCGTCTCGTTTCGTGTCGCGTGCGTCGCATAATCCGCTTTTTCGTCGAGTACCATGTTGATGATTTCTTGCGATACGACGTCACGGCTCAAGAAGACGTTCACATACGGTCCGGCCGCCTCGACTTTTGTGAACAATTCGTCGTTCAAGTCGTTTGCGATATCCGTCGCGATCATGACCGGCGCTTTCCGGTAAGCTTTCGCAAGTTGGAAACAAGGGAAAGCAAGATCCCCATGCGCCTCATGTTTTGGTTTTTCAATCAACGCTTCGATTTGGTCGAGCGTCAACTCGTCCCCGATGACACGGGACAAGGCTTCTGCATATTTGCGTTCATAACTCATTACAATTCCTCCTTGTAAATTCTTCATAAAAAAAACGCCCTTTGCACAGATGCAAAGAGACGGGATGACCCGCGGTACCACTCTTCTTGCCTGCTTGACACAGACCGCTTTATCGGTGATAACGGGGGTCCCCCGGCTACGCCTACTCAGGTTCGGATAGCATCTCAAAAGTGCGTTTCGCGATGTCTGTCAGCCCAGGCTCTCACCAATCCCTAGGTCGCTTTGTTGACGGAACGATCGTTACTCTCTTTTTCATCGACTTTCGTCTATGTGGTTGAAAAGCAATTTCATTATAGAGGATATTTCATATAGACTCAATGCTAGAATTCCTCCATTATGATGGATAGGCAGGACTACGGCGCGCTAGTGCCGAATCTCCTACCATACATAATTGAATTTTTCCCACATAGGAGGGAACCATGAACCATTTCCGCAAGATGTCCGTCCTTGGTTGGAGTATTTGGAGTATGTTATTCGGTTTGACGCTCATCTTGTTCGCGACAGGCGTATTGAACATGCCCGCGATCGAGCCATTGCCATTCATTTTAATCGCGCTGCTCGTCATCATTTTTCAAATGGACTCCATCGAACGGAAAGGTGTCTATTTCACGTTTTCTGAAAGTATCGTCCTCATCATTTTCTTGTTTTTCGATTTCGAGACAGCATTGTTCGTCAACCAAATCGGTCTGCTCGTCTTTCAGTTCGTCAACTTGAAACCGCGCGTCGCGCTTCGACGCTTCCGTTTCACGTATCCTTGGAATGCCATCACGTCATTTTTAGAAATCGCCATCCCGGCCAGCGTGTACTTGGCACTCGGCGGTGAGACCGGTCTCGGTTTCTATTCCCAAGACTCATTTCTTCCCCTTGCCGGCTTGATTGTTGCCATCATCTTGAACACGGTCGTCCAAAAGTATCAAGTCGGTTGGTGGTTCCGCGTCGACATCCCGGTCCGCGACTTTTTAAGCATCGCGTTTTACACGTATATCGTCAGTCTCGTCTTCATTTTGGCGGCCTCGCTCTTCCGGGAGACGAACTTGCTCGTCGTCAGCAGCATCGCCGCCGCGCTCACGTTCTTTATCAAGCGGCTCATCATCCAGAAAGGGCGGCAAGACGCTTTCAAGACACTGATTGAACAATATGATGAGGCAAAAGAAGCCGTGTCGTTATCGCAGAGCGAGGCGCAAGCAATCGAAGTGTTCCTCAGTCAATGTGAGCGGCTCAACCACTATGATGAAGGGTTCGTCGAGTTCAAACTGTTTGACCGCACGTTATACTTCGATTTGAAGACGCGCCAACCGATTGACCGTCACATCGTGTTTGATTTACTCGATCACGCTTATCCGAACGGAGCTTCGGTCGAGTATGAGATGCGCTTCGAATGGGACGCCCCGCTGTCGAACGAATTCAACGACGACTATCATAGTTTCATCTCGGTTCGGTCCGAGGAGATTGAAGGGATTCGCACGTGGCTCGTCATGACCGGCGAGCACGTCTACGGCTACCCTCCGATCATTCAACGCGAGATCGTCAAACTGCTCAAATCGTTCAACCGGACGATCAGTCGTTGCCACGAACGTGACCGCCTCTACACGGAGAGCCGGACGGACAGCTTGACGCTACTCGCCAATGCACGCGCCTTTTACGAATATGGGATTCAACAGATCTCGGACGGTTCGATGTATCCGATCTCGGTTGCGATGCTCGACATCGACTTCTTCAAAAAAATCAATGACACGCACGGCCATCAAGTCGGGGACAGTGTGCTGCAAGAGTTCGGACGACGAATTCGCCAAGTATTGCGTACCGACGACTTTGCCGCCCGTTACGGCGGCGAAGAGTTCATCTTGCTGTTGAACCGGTGCGATGTCGAAACTGCCGTCGAGATTGCCGAACGAATCCGTCAACAAATCGAGAACAAACCGTTCCATGTCGACGGGATCGACATCTCGGTGACCGCTTCGATCGGTGTCGATACGATCCAGGCGTTCGGTGACAAACGTCTCGACGATACAATCCGTAACGCTGACCGGGCCCTTTACGTCGGCGGGAAGTACGCCGGACGCAACCGCGTCGCCCATTACAACTTCTTAACGACCTGACTCGCCCCCACGTTCACCGCGTGGGGGTTTGCTATTGACAAGCGGATTTGAAACAGGTACGTTAGGGAACGTGTCTTATAACTAAATATCACAACTTTTTTATCAAGAGAGACTGAGGGACTGGCCCAGTGACGTCTCGGCAGCGGGTAACCTGTGCCAAATCCAGCGAGCGGACCGCTCGAAAGATGAAAAAAGTGTTTTCTTGTAGAGAGAGCCTTTTTTCAGAAGGCTCTCTTTTTTATTTTAATCAAATGAGGTGAATCGATTGGAACAACCAACAGCTAACAAATGGGCTCTTTTGCCTTTGCTCGTCTTCCTCGTCTTCTTTATCGGGGCAGGCATCTACTATAACGACTTTTATAAATTTCCGGTCCTGATCGCGGCGTTGATTGCGGTCATCGTCGCGGCGATGATGACGAAAGGCAGCGTCACTCAGACGGTCGAGCGCGTCGCCCAAGGCGCGGGCAATCCCGGTATTTTGATCATGGTCTTCATCTTCTTGCTCGCTGGGGCGTTCTCGAGCGTCGCGGAAGCGATTGGCGCGATTGATGCGACCGTCAATGCGGCGCTGACGTTTTTACCGTCCTCACTTCTACTGAGCGGTTTATTCGTCATCGCGGCTTTCATCTCGATGGCGATGGGAACGTCGACGGGCACGATTGCCGCCCTCGCCCCGATCGCGCTCGGTATCCATGAAGAAAGTGGCGTCAATATCGCCATCGCGGCGGCTGCCGTCGTCGGGGGTGCCATGTTCGGGGATAACTTGTCGTTCATCTCGGACACGACGATTGCTGCCGTTCGGACCCAGCGTACGAATATGCGTGACAAGTTCCGGACCAACTTTTGGATTGTCCTCCCGGCCGCTCTCATCACAATCGTTCTGTTATCGGTCCTGTCGAGCGGAGAATCGACTGTCGATGCAGCCGCGTTCGAATGGTATAAACTCATTCCATATCTCGCCGTCATCGCTCTCGCCTTGACCGGGCTGAACGTCATTCTCGTCTTGCTTGGCGGGATTGCCTTGACCGGCATCATCGGACTGATTGATGGGAGTTTGGCTGTCACTTCATACGTCACGGCTATGGCGGACGGCATGATGGGCATGGCCGAGATTTCACTCTTGACGCTGCTCATGGGCGGACTCGTCGGACTCATCTCGCATAACGGCGGGCTCACGTACTTGCGTGACGCGCTCACGTCGCGGATTCAAAAACGGGCCGGCGCCGAATGGAGCATCGCCGGACTCGTCAGTGCGACCAACGTCGCCACGGCGAACAATACAATTTCGATTCTCGTGGCCGGCCCACTCGCGGCGAACATCGCCGACACGTATGAGATCGAGCGAAAGAAATCAGCGAGTGTGCTCGATATCTTCTCATGTGGCGTGCAAGGGCTTCTCCCATACGGAGCCCAATTGCTCATCGCCGCTGAGTTGACGAACACGGCGTCACCGGCGCTCGTGCCGTATATGTTCTACCCGTTCCTCCTCTTCATTTGTGGCGGACTGGCAATCGTCTTTAACTTCCCACGTTTCAAAAAGCGCGCTTAACCAAAACGACCCTTTGAAGCATTAGCTTCGAAGGGTCGCTTGACGTTTCGTTTCACGTTCACGTTGAAGTTGTTCGTTGCGTTTTTTGAAGGCGCGCCGCTTGAGCAGTTCTTCAAGACCACGGCTGATCGCCCAAAGGACAAACAGCAACAGTCCAAGCATCGATAAGCGGAACGGGCTTTGGATGAACTCTTCCCACTGATCGCCGATGACTGAAAAAATCAAGACGACAAGCAGCTTCCCGAACCCTGCCGCCATGATGAACGTCCGGAGCGGCATTTGGATCAGGGCAAGTAAGTAAGTGATCAAGCTGACCGGGATGAACGGGAGCGAATACAGAAAACCGAGCGAAATCGGGCTCATATGGTTAATCCGTTCGAGCCAATATACGCCTTGTTTATGTTTCTCAAGCCAACGCGTCATTGGTTTTCGGAAGATGTAACGGACAGCCGCGAACACAAAAATCGTTCCAAGTAAACTCCCGACCCAAGACAATAACGTCCCAAGCAAGAACCCGTATGTGGCCGCGTTCGCCGAGATGATGAGGACGAGCGGAAGAAATGGAAAAATCGCTTCAAGGAACGGGGCGCCGAGTCCCGCCCAAGGGCCACCCGGAAGCTCTTGAAGCCATTCAATCAGTTGGATAATCCATTGTTGGAGTGATGTGAGCATATCAGTTTCCACCTTCGACTTTCATTAATACCCTTTTACCCGATTTCGCTCAGGAAGACGCATCCCCCTGCCCGCCGGTAAAAAAAATAAAAAGTATTTGCGAAATTTTGCTGTGATATCTATCATATAATATGGACTTGTGGTTGCAGGCAAGTCCGCTCGTCGAACGACACAACCCAACGTTCGTTTTCCTGCAAAAAACTGAACACAGGGGAGTAATAACATGGAAACAACACCAATGCGGGTCTTGCTGTACTATAAGTACGTCAATATCGAAGACCCAGAAACGCTCACACAAGAGCACCTCAAGTATTGCAAGGACCTCGGCATCAAAGGACGCATCTTGATTTCTTCCGAAGGAATCAACGGTACGTGCTCTGGAACTTGGGAACAGACCGAGCAGTACATGAACGACTTGAAAGCGAACCCGCTATTCAGCGACATCGAGTTCAAAATCGATGAAGTCGAAGAGCATGCGTTCTCGAAAATTTTTGTCCGTCATAAGAAAGAGCTTGTGACGTGGCGCTTTGATGGTGAGTTCGACGTGCCTAAACAGCACGGTGCGTACCTCGAACCGGCTGAATGGAAAGAGATGATGAATCGCGACGATGTCGTCATCCTCGATGTTCGTAACAACTACGAGTACGATCTTGGCCATTTCAAAAATGCGATCAAAATCGATGTAGAGGCTTCTCGTTACATGCCAGATTGGCTCGAAGAGAACAAGGACCTCTACGAAGGGAAAACGTTACTCACGTACTGTACCGGAGGCGTCCGTTGCGAGAAATTTACCGCATATATGCGTGACCAAGGTCACGACAACATTTTCCACCTAAAAGGCGGCGTCGCCATGTATGGCAAAGACGACGCCACGAAAGGCGAAGATTGGGAAGGCGAGCTCTACGTCTTTGACGAGCGCATCAACGTCCCAGTCAACACGGTCAATCCGTCGGTCGTTTCCGAGTGCATGCACTGCGGGACGAAAACGGTCCGTTATGTTAATTGTGCCAACCCGGTGTGTAATGCTCAACACTTCTGTTGTGAAGAGTGTGAACCGAAACAAATGCGTTCATGCTCGAAAGAGTGCCAGGAGCATCCACGTAACCGCTATATCATCGAGAATATCGCGGACAAACTTCAGGAGACTGAAGGCGTCGTCGGGTAACAAAAATCGACCAGAAAGCACTTCGAGCCTACGCTCGGGGTGCTTTTTTGACAAAAACTTTACGTCTAGTGCCTGACAGAATCGGGTATAGTGTAGATACCATTGTCAGACAGGAAGTGAATCGATTGCTCTTTAACGAACCTTTACTCGCCGCCTTGCTCGCGTGGTTCATCGCTCAAGCGGCCAAGCTCGTAACCGAACTCATTAAAACACGAGATTTTGAACTTGAAATCATGTTTGCCTCAGGTGGGATGCCAAGTTCCCACTCCTCGACCGTCGTCGCGCTGACGACCGTCATCGGGCGCATCGAAGGACTCGACTCCAGCATGTTCGCGCTCGCCTTGATTTTCGCGACGATCGTCATGTACGACGCGACCGGTGTCCGTCAAGCGGTCGGATTCCAAGCCCGTTTGTTGAACGACTATTTCAAAGGAATCAAACATGAGACGCCGATTTTAAATGAGTTGGTCGGTCACACCCCGTTCCAAGTCATTGTCGGTGCTTTGCTCGGTCTCGTGATTGGACTATTTTTCCCGATTTAATATGAAACTAGAAGGCATGTCGCCCCCTTTTCTAAAAACGACACCATCTTTTTGTGAACTTTCACAACAGAGACGGTATAGTGAAAGAGAGGAGGAATCGACATGCCTTTTTTGCAGAAATCTTATGAGTCACTCGATACGCTCGCCGAGGCGATTGGACAAGCCATCCGCGCCCCGATCACGATTGAAAATCGACACCACCAGTTACTTGCCTATAGTACCCACCCTGACTCGACCGATCCCGCACGAATCGCGACAATTATCGGTCGCCGTGTCCCCGAAGCGGTCATCGAGGACTTGTGGGAAAGCCGGATTCTTCAAGAAGTGATTGATCGCGACGAGCCGGTCGTCATACCAGCCCGAATGGCCGTCGGTTTAGGCGAACGTGCGGCCATCGTCATCAAGCAACAAGGGGACGTGCTCGGTTATATTTGGAGCCTGGCCCGGACGACCCCGTTCTCAGAACAAGAACTCACAGTTTTGCAGGAAGGGGCGAACATCGCCAAAAAATTGCTCATGACCATCGCCATGCACGAGCGGCGCATCGATGCAGAACTCGAGCGTTTCTTTTTAGAAGTGCTGGCCACTCCCGTTTTGTCACCTTCTCATCGCGATCGCTTGAATGAGCTCGCGCCGATCGCGGTTGCTAGCCGACTGAGTATTATCGAATGCAGTCAACCGATCACCCCGCAACTGGCGGAACGATTGTTTTATGTGTTGGCAACACAACAAGCCATCGAAGTTGTGCTGCATGCTATTGATGGCCAGCAATTGCTCGTCTGGCATTATATGAAATCGGACTTGGCTGAGGAAGAGACGGCGCTTTTACATTGGGCCGACCGCTTTGAAAGCCAGCTCCGTGACAAGTTCATCGACGCTGAGCCACGTCTCGGCATTAGTCGTCGTTTCTTCGAGAGCGACATGCTGTATGCGGCGATGGAAGAAGCACGACGCGTCACGTCGCTCCGTCGAAAGTTCCCATATGAGCTCGCGACGACGCACACGTTCGAACAAATCGGGATTTATCAACTCGTCCCAGAGCTGGCTCGCCGAATCGGACTTCGACTCGAGACGCATCCGACCATCGAGCGCCTGCAGGCATACGACGTCGCCCATCATACCGAACTCGTGACGACGCTCGAATGGTATTTCTATTTTGACGGGAACGTCAAACGTGTCGCCGCCCATCTTCACATTCACCCGAACACCGTACTCTACCGGATTCGCCGGATCGAGGAACTGACGAATATTACTCAAGTCTCATTGCCCGAACGAGCCGCTGTCTATCTCGCCATCAAGGCGGGACAATACCGCCAAGACGACTGACGCCCACCTTGTGATTTTTCACAAAGGGGGCGTTGTCATTTTTAGAATCCATGCTAAAGACAGCGTTTTCGGATGGGTCTATACTAGAAGTGTGAACAAATTGTGTCAGTAGAGAGAAAGGGGAGCTATACATGAAAATCGGGGTATTGAAAGAGATTAAGAATAACGAAAACCGCGTCGCCTTGACGCCGATGGGTGCAGCCGTGTTAACAGAACTTGGACATGAGGTGCTCGTCGAGACCGAAGCTGGAGTCGGGAGTAGCTTCACAAATATGGAATATGTCGATGCTGGAGCGACGATTGTTGATACGGCGGCCGACGTTTGGGGAAACGTCGAGTTGGCGTTGAAAGTCAAAGAACCGCAACCGTCTGAATATCGTTATTTCCGTCCTGACTTGACGCTCTTCACGTATTTGCATTTGGCGGCCGAACCAGAACTCACGAAAGCACTCGTCGATTCTGGAATGACGGCGATCGCTTACGAGACGGTCGAAATTGACCGCACGTTGCCGCTCCTCACACCGATGAGTGAAGTCGCTGGACGCATGGCCGCACAAATCGGCGCCCAAATCCTTGAAAAACCGCACGGCGGAAAAGGAATTCTCTTGTCTGGCCTGCCTGGCGTACCGCGTGCGAACGTCACCGTCATCGGGGGCGGTGTCGTTGGGATGAACGCAGCCCGCATCGCTATCGGTCTCGGTGCCAACGTCACGATCATGGACATCAGTCCAGCCCGCCTGCGCCAAATCGACGACCAATTCGGTAATACGATTAACACGCTGATCTCAAACAGCTACAATATCGCCAAACAAGTAGCCGAGAGTGACCTCGTCATCGGGGCCGTGCTCATCCCGGGCGCGAAAGCACCAAAACTCGTCACGAAAGAAATGGTCCAACAGATGTCACCAGGATCGGTCATCGTCGATGTCGCCATCGATCAAGGCGGAATCTGCGAAACGATCGATCACATCACGACGCATGACGCACCGACGTATGAGCGCTATGGCGTGCAACACTATGCCGTCGCCAACATGCCTGGTGCCGTCCCACGCACATCGACACTCGGTTTGACGAACGCCACGATGCCGTATATCGTCGAATGCGCCCAAAAAGGGATTTTCCCCGCGCTAAGCGAGAACGCAGCCTTACTCAAAGGTCTGAACGTCGTCGATGGGACGGTCACGTATGAAGCCGTCGCCCGTGACCTCGGTTACACATTCGTCGCGCCTGCTGAAGCGATCACGAAGCAACTACAAGCATAAACGTAAAGCCGCCAGCTATGATACTGGCGGCTTTTTTGATGTCGTCTCCCATTAAAAAACGCTCGAACCGATTGGTTCGAGCGTTTGCGTGTTTAGGCGTTCTCGACAGCGATGTCCTCACCGATGATTTTCACTTCAGGTTCAAGCTCAATCTTGAACTTCTCCTTCACGGTCGCTTGGACGTGACGGATGAGCGAGATGTACTCGGTCGCCGTCGCCGCGTCGATATTGACGATGAATCCAGCGTGCTTGAGCGAGACTTCCGCGCCGCCAATCCGCTTCCCTTGCAGGCCGCAGTCTTGAATCAACTTACCGGCGAAATAACCCGGCGGTCGTTTGAAGACGCTGCCGCATGACGGATATTCGAGTGGTTGTTTCGACTCGCGCTTATACGTCAAGTCATCCATCACTTCTTTGATCGCCTCATAGCCGAGCGGTTCGAGTTCGAACGTCGCTTCAAGCACGATCAAGCCATCTTTCGAAATCCGGCTCGTCCGATAGTCGAGATCGAGTTCATCTTTCGTGAGCGTCATGAGTTTGCCTTCAGGCGACAACACGACCGCACTTGTGATGACGTCTTTCGTCTCTCCGCCGTAAGCACCTGCGTTCATATACACCGCACCACCGACCGTTCCTGGGATGCCACAGGCGAATTCTAAGCCTGATAACTCCTCGGTGAGTGCTTGACGCGACACGTCGATGATGGCCGCGCCAGCTTGGGCAATCAATTGATTCCCGTCTCGACGAATCGTTTTCAACTCGTTCAAGTTCAAGACGATGCCGCGGAGACCGCCGTCACGGACGATCAAATTTGATCCGAACCCGAGAATCATGAACGGGACGTGTTCACGATGAGCGAGTTCAAGCACGGCTTGCACTTCCTCATACGTGTGCGGGGCCACGAAATAATCAGCTTTCCCGCCTAACTTTGTATACGTGTGTGCCGAAAGTGGTTCGTCTTGGTTGACGCGATCGGCCGGAATGATAGTAAGTAGTTGATCTAAAAAGCTCATGCGTTGCCTCAATCCTTTACGTTCTATTTTAAGCATGCCTCGGTTCGTCAAGAGAGAGGCAGACACGTCACTGAATGATTTCAGTACGAAACACAGTATACAAATCTTTGCCAAGGGTGACAAGCAACGTTTTCTTTACAATGGAGCAATTAGTTTATAGCAATAATGATGTAGCCACTGCCACCACGATAGGAATTGTGAAATTATCCCAATCACGATACGAAATCGCCTCTGTCAACGTAGCAATGATGGAAATGATGAATCCATATGTTACCACTTGCCACAGCGGAATATCATCCCACAAAAATAATAAAAAGAGGACAGCGTACGAACTGAGGAACATGGCCATACTGCCTTGGAACGAGCGCTTCTGTCCGTATAGGTCATACGTCACTGTTCCGTACTTCCGTCCGATGAGCGCGGCCAGGCCATCCCCCCAGGCCAAAACGAGCGATCCCGCCAAAAAGGCGAGCGGCTCCGATTCGAAGAAAAAGTACAGGATGACGAGCAAGGCGATCGGATAATAGACCGTACCGAGTGATTTGCGCTCCGTCTGGTGGACCGGTGACGGACTCTTATAAAGAAGCAATGCGTTCGCAAACGTGAAAAAGACGAGCGGGACGGCTGCGACGTACCAAGTCTCCATTAACCAGACTGCGAGCAGCGACCAATGGCCGACCGCGATATGTACACTCTTTCGAATTGTCTCATCCGTCCAGCCGAGGCGTTTGCCAATCTGTTCAAGACCGACGAGAAACACCAGGACAATGACGATGGACAGGATGGAACTGACCCATTCATTCATCTTTGGACCACCTTTATCTACATTTTTTATATGTATCCATTATACCTTAATCAGGCGATAGCCTAGCTTCCTTTTCAAACATTTGGTAGAATGAGGTCAAATGACTGTATAGCCAACGGACGTAGGAGGCTATAGAAAGGATGCCTGTATGCGCGACGCAATTTCGATTCAAACTTTGGCTGATTGCCTTCATTATATGCGGGTTGGCGACGTAGACCGGGCCATCTCTCTCTTCCCGGAGGACGTGCGCGAGCATTTCCCGAAAGAACTTCGTAAAATCCATTTGTTCCATATTGAAAAGAACGGATTATCGATCAATCAAATCGTCGCTTTGGCGAACACGTTGACGGGCGAACACTTATCCGCCACCACGATTCAAAACTGGACGAAACGAGAAGTCCGAAAAATCATCGGCGTGCCCCGGGTCGGCAAGAAGTATTCGCTCCAACAAGCGGCTATCATTTATTTACTGGATGATTTGAAGCACTTGTTCTCGCTAGAAGAGACGAGTTCACTCCTCGCGCTCATCTTCAACAACCCTGACCGTGATGAAGACGACCTTATCTCACCAATCGACTTTTATCGTCTCTACGCCGAGTATGCCAAATCGACGAGCCCGATCGAGCTTCTCGACACCCGTGCGAAGCGTTCGATCGAGAAGATGGGCTATACCCATCCGAACATCTTGCACGTCCTTAAACTCTGTTTATACGCGCACCGCGTGACGACACTCGAGATCGAGGCGAAACATTATTTGAACCGCTTCATTTGACCTCGTCGAATGGAGCTTTTTTTCATAAAAAAACACCAGTCGCCGTGACTGGTGTTCGTCATATTGGTCACACCGATACCGCGATTGGCATCCGTGATTTGACTGTCAACGTTTTAAGGACAGACAACAACTCGAACATCGAGAGTTGGTCGGCCTCTTTCGTCAAACAGAAGCAGTCATCGTCTTGTTTGCGAAGTTCCGCCACAAGCTTGCCTGCTTTGTCTCGAACGCTGAACTTGTAGCGCTCGACATCGTATTGAATCGTATAGAGACCGCGTTCATAGACGTTGTACTCACACTTTTTCCCGAATAACGAGAATTTGTCCTTCAACTGACCAATCGCTTGCCCGTCGTGGTTCATGACGACCCACTTTTGACAGTTTGGGATGTACTTCCCATGAGCGATTTGACGGCCTGACAAGTTGTGCACTTGAACACTGCCCTCCGCGTCGCGGTGAACAGATCCGATCGCATCATTTGTCTCGTCATAAATGGTTGCTTCGCCTTGCGTAAAGACGCAACCTTTTACATAAATTAATTTGCGCACCGCTTTTCCTCCTAATACGTTCCAACCTTGGATTTGTGTGTGTTTGGTTGGTCTTTCTATGAAACCCCCAAATTGGTACTGCTAGCCGCCGTTTCTCGTTTCAGCGACTACATATTTCATATGACGAAGATGATTATTGCATCGATTGATGAAAAAGACAACCCCTTTTTCTTCGACACAATCCGCCATTCTGTCAAAGTTGTGAACACGCCTGATGTTATCGCTTAAAACCGGCTTGTTTCAGTATCTCTTCGAGCTCCATTCTTGCAATCAGACGAACTTGATTCGGTTCCGCCAATTCGTACGCACTATCGGTATAAGATGAGTTTGTCACGACCCAGCCTTCGTTCACGCCATAGTACGGAACTGACGCCGCCACTTGTTGGACCGCTTCAAGTCCGACTGCCTTTTCATAGCGTTTCGCCTGGACCGCGATTGACCATCCGTCTTCTGCTTCAAGGAGCAAATCCGCCCCGAAGTCACGCGACGCCGGTGTCACTGTGACGGTGTAACCGAGCGCGGTGAACACTTCCTCCAAAAACAATTCAAACTCTCGGCCGTCCATCCGATCGATGCGGTGGATGGTCGAAAGACGCATCCGCCAAATGAGCCAAAGCAGACCGGCGCCTACGCATGCAATGATGCTCCATACCGGCGCATCCCACCACCATAACCCGAGGGCAATCAACAAGCTGAGCCCCATTCCTTTCACGTCCATCGCCCTCTCTATGTGTTCTTGTCTTCACTTTACCGTTTGAAGGCAGGAAAACAAAGGGGGAGCTGTCGAATGTATTGAAGATGTACCCGTTTGATATAGAGAAGGAGGGATTATCGTTAATGGAGAACCGAGGATATCTCCAAAACGAACTGCTGCACGCCTTGCCTTACGGTGTAGCGTTAATCACGACGGATGGGACGATCGTCCAAGCAAACCGTCCGTTTTTAGAGCAATTCCCTGAAGACTTACAAACGCGATCGAACATCTTTCATATGGTCAATCAGTCACCGATTACGATGGAGCTGTCACGACGGATGGAGCAAGGGTTGTCTTGGACGTATGAGATGCCGACGATCCGGATTCACGCCATCCCCAATGGCGATGTCTACATCCTCTCGATTGAGCCGCTCCCGCTCGATACGCGGGTGACGGTGCAACACAACGCGTTTGAGGCGATGATGCACACCGAACTCGATATGGCGATGATCATGACCGATGCCAATCTGTTAATCAATCGCTTCAATAAAGGGGCGACCGAGCTGTTCGGCTACGCGCCGCACGAAGTACTCTATGAGATGACCCCGTTCGGTCTGTTCGAGTCAAGAGAATTGAGCGAGAAGCGGACCCATTACCAAGACGAGACGGAGCGGCTCTTGTCATTCGAACAGATGCTGCGTGTGGCGTTAGACCAAGGCGACCGTGAATGGAAGTTCCAACGAAAAGACCGGACCCATTTCGTCGGAAAACTGTTCATGCACCCTGTCTATGAACAGGCACGCGTCATCGGCTTTTTCTTTTTCGTGTTCGATGTCAGTCCTGAAATTGCGCTGAAAGGCGAGTTGCTTCATAAAGAACAGCGCTATCGCATGTTTGCCGAATCGGTCATCGAAGCCGTCCTATTCCATGAAGGCGGGACGATCTTAGATGCGAACAAGGCCGCCGAGACGATTTTCCGAATCCCGGCCGAACAGATGGTCGGTCGCCAAACGATCGAATTCATCGCCGAAGGATACCGGGCCGACGTGTTGCGCCGAATCCGGAACCATATCCAGACACCTTATGAGGTCATCGGTCGTCGTGAGGACGGGACGTTCCTCGAGATGGAAGTGTACCCGAAAGAAGTGACGTTCCAAGGCCAGACGCTCCGTGTCGCCGTCATGCGTGACATCAGCGACCGGAAGAAAGTCGAGCGCATGCTCGAGCGGGAGAAGAACGCCATCGCCCGGCAACGAGATATCATCCAATCGATTCTACAAGCGTCCAATGAAGCGTTCGTCTTGACGGAATCGAACGGCAGCGTCCTGTTCATGAACGTGCACGCCCGCCGTCTGCTCGATTTACCTGGTATCGCCCCGAACAAGATGCAAGAGCGAATCCCGCTCCTGACGACGTTCCGCGCGCGTGACCGTACCGAGATGTTGAAAAAAATCGATTTATTGCTCGACGGCTCGGCCCGAGAAGTGTCGATGCGCTTCTCGATTCCGCAACCGAACGACCGGGACGAACAGTATTACGAGATGTATGGGACGGGCATGGACACCAAACGCCAAATCGGAATGGATAGTGGCTTCTTATTCGTGTTCCGCAATCGGACCGAGGAAGAGCGGATGGACCAAATCAAAAATGAACTGGTCAGCACAGTCTCACACGAACTCCGTACCCCGCTCTCGTCACTGTCGGGATATATCGAGCTGATGCTCACTCGCGACTTGAACCCGGAGAAGCGTGAACGCTACTTAAAAACGATGGCGAAAGAAGCGAAACGTCTGACCGACCTGTTGAACGATTTTCTCGACATTCAACGGATGGAAGACGGCAATCAAGAGTATAAAAAAGACCACTTCATCTTGAACGAACTCGTCCGCGATGTCGTCGAACGCTTCCGCGAGACGAGCAATCACTCGATTCATTTCGATGATGCCGATGAACCGCTTCACCTCATCGCCGACAAAGACCGCATCGAGCAAGTCGTCATCAACCTGCTCTCGAACGCGATCAAGTATTCGCCCCATCACCATGAGGTCGAGGTACGGGTCCGCCATGAACGCAACCAAGCCCACGTTTCGATTCAAGACTTCGGTATCGGGATTCCCGAGCATGCGTTCGAAGAGCTGTTTAAAAAGTTTTATCGCGTCGATAATTCAGACACGCGTCAAATCGGTGGAACCGGCCTCGGTTTATCGATTTGTAAGGAAATCATCGAATCACACGGCGGTAGTATCGAAGTCGAGTCGAGCGTAGGAGTTGGCTCGACATTCACGTTCACGTTGGACTTAGCGGAGGAGACGTCATGAACCATTATGCTTTCACCGGTTTCCCAGGTTTTTTGGCCGGGAAACTGATCACACACCTCGCAACCTTGCCGAATCAAATCGGGACGATTTACGCACTCCACCTCCCGACCGAACGTTCTGGTGCACTCGCTTTGAAACAGGAGCTATTGGATGCCACGTCGTTACGGGACGATCAGCTCGTGCTCGTCGAGGCCGATATCACGCTGCCGGAAGTCGTGCTCGACCCGATTATGCGCTCGGTCATCGAACGCGAAGTGAATTACGTGTTTCATCTGGCCGCCGCGTACGATTTGAGCATCCCTTACGACGTCGGGTATCGCATCAACCTGCTCGGGACGAAACACATCACCTCGCTCGCGAAACGGGCGCCGCACTTGAAGCGCTATGTCTATTTCAGCACGGCCTATGTGTCCGGACGCCGCCAAGGCACCGTCTATGAGAACGAGTTATGGCACCGTGTCCGCTTCAAAAATCATTACGAGGCGACAAAATATGAAGCCGAGGCCATCGTCTCGCGCGAGCTCGGCTCGATGCCGGTGACCATCATCCGTCCCGGCATTGTCATCGGCCATAGTCAGACCGGCGAGACGAAAAAGTTTGACGGGGTCTACTTCGTCTTGAAGCTGATGGACCAGCTCCGCCAAGCCGCCCCGCTGCCGTACATTGGACGACAGAATATCGAAGTGAACCTCGTCCCATACGATTATGTCGTCGAGGCGACCGCTTATCTCGCCCACGCCCCCGTCGGTTTAAAACGGACGTTTCATTTGACGGACCCGTTCCCGCACGGCGCCCGGGAAGTGTACCGGATGATTCATGAAGAGATGTTCGGACGGCCACCACGCGGGACGATTCCGCATGCGGTCGCCGAGACCGGATTCTCGGCATTACAGCTATCGGAACGTTACGGCGTTCCTCGCGAACTGCTCACTTACTTTAAGCATCAAGTCCACTTTGATACGACCCAGACGTTACGGGCACTGAGCGGGACGGACATCGTCTGCCCCGACTTGAAAGACTACTTGCCGAAAGTCGTCGCCTATTACGAGACACACAAAAAGCCCTGACCAGGGCTTTTTGTGTGTCATCCGATTAACAACTTCTCTTTTGGATAGCGAATCTTCCGGTCCATTTGTCGTGCGACCGTGAACAAAATCGTCAACGATCCGACGCGGCCGAGCAACATCATGAACATGATGAAGCTTTTTCCGGCATCATTCAGTTCTGCCGTGATCCCAAGCGATAACCCGACCGTGCCGAACGCCGACACCGTCTCAAATAAGAGCGCGGTCGCCGAAATATGACCGTTCGTCAAAATCGTTAACGCCGTGATCGATAAAATAAAGAAGAAACTGGTGATGGCCACCATATACGCTTTTTTGATTTGGAACGCATCGATCGTTCGTTCGAGAATGACCGTCTCTTTCTTCCCGACGATGAACGCCCACATGTCGGCCAAGATGACGGCCACGGTCGTCACTTTAATCCCGGACCCGGTAGAAGCGGCCCCTGCCCCGATGTACATGAGAATCAAGACGACGCCGATGGAGACAGGCGCCATCGTAGAGATATCGATTGTGTTGAAACCGGCCGTCCGGGTCGTCACTGCCTGAAAGAAAGTGACATGGAGTGCTTCACCGAACGAACGTCCATATAAGCTCCCTTCAGCCGACACCCATTCAAACAGCATGAGCGCGAACCAGGCGATCCCGTTGACGATGGCGAGCGACGCGATCATGATTTTCGAATGGAGCGCGAGCCGTTTCCAACGCTTCACCTCGGTCGCGTCCGCAATCGTCGTGAAGCCGAGACCTCCAATCATCAAGAGGACAGCAATCGTGACGACGATGGCCGTGTTCTGCTCGAACTGCATCAAGCTATCCGGCCACAGGGAGAATCCCGCGTTGTTGAACGCCGAGACCGCGTGGAAAAAGCCGTAATAAAGCGCCTCGCCGAAGCGATAATCGCCAGTGCTGTACAGTTCGAACGTCAAAAACAGCATGCCGATGAACTGAACGATGAGCGTCGTGAAGACAATGTTGCGGACGAGACGGACCGTACCGCCTGGCCCTGACAAGTTGAGCGATTCTTGAAGGAGAATCCGTTGTTTCAAGCCGATTTTCTTCCCGAGCACACTGAGCAACATGAGGGCGACCGTCATGAAGCCAAGACCGCCGATTTGAATCAGTGCGACGATGACGAGTTCACCGAACGTGTTGAAGGAGGATCCGATATCAATCGTCGACAACCCTGTTACCGTGCCGGCCGACGTCGCAATAAATAGACAGTCGATCCACGACACCGGCTGCGTCTGTGCGAACGGCATATAGAGTAATGTCGCTCCCGTCAAGATGGCGAGCAAAAATCCTGTCGCAATAAAACGGGCCGGCTTTTCAAACACAAGCCGGTAGAGTGCTTCAATCCGCTTCAAGCGCATTTCCCGCACGGTCAATCGATGTCGCATCTCGCTATCTCCTTCGCATCAAGTTTTCTAAGGCTCATATTACTCCTCACTAGCAAAATTGCCAACTAGAAAAATGTATCGCTAACCGTTCGTCCGATTTTTTGGTAATATGATAGGTAGACTTTATGAATGTTGAGGAGGTTGAATGAAACCGTGGACCCTAGTACGGTAGATCATTCGCTAACGGATGTCTCGCGAAGGTTGGCGCGTCAATCACAATGCATGCCCGCCCATCTCTATTTCCAGCTTGAAGAACTGCTACATTGGTCCCTCGATCAAGAAGTTGTGAATCAATTGTACGCATTATTAAAAAAATACGACGTGTTAACCGATATAGAGCGTGAAGAACGAAATATCAGCATTCAACTGCTGATTGACGAAAACGGCGCTTAACCATCGGGAACGCATTTGCGGGAGACGAGTTAAGTCTCTCGCTTTTTTTGTCTCCCGATCTCTTTAGAAAGGTGGAAAACATAGACATGGATGTCGTCACTTTAATAGGACTTTTACTCGGTTTCTTCACGCTTATAGGTGGAATGATTTTGAAAGGAGCGGGGGTCGCCCCGCTCATCAACCCGGCAGCACTCGTCATTATTTTCGTCGGGACAGCTGCAGCGGTCAGTATCGCCGTCTCGAAAGAACAGTTACAAACGGTGCCCCAACTCTTTAAAATCTTATTCAAGAAGCAAGAGCTACCAAGTAAATCGGGCCTATTGACACAATTCGTCGATTTGTCGACGCAAGCACGTAAAGAAGGATTACTATCGTTAGAAACCGCACTCGAACAAGTCGAAGAACCGTTTTTGAAGCAAGGCATGATGATGGTCATCGACGGCCAACCGTCGGAGTACATCGCCGAAGTCATGTCTCGTGATATCGAGAACATGGAAATACGCCATAAGGCGAACGCCGATGTGTTCACGCAAGCGGGGACATACGCCCCGACACTCGGTGTACTCGGGGCCGTTATCGGACTCGTCGCCGCATTAAAAGATTTATCGGATATCGACAAACTCGGATACGCCATCTCAGCTGCCTTTGTCGCGACGTTGTTCGGGATTTTCAGTGGTTATGTCTTGTGGTTCCCGTTCGCCAACAAGTTGAAGCAGTATTCGAAGAGCGAAGTCGTCGTCAAAGAAATGATGATCGAAGGGATTTTATCCATTCAAGGCGGAGAATCGCCAAAGACGCTAGAAGATAAGTTAGCCGTGTATTTGTCTCCAAAGGAGCGAGCGAACTATGAAGCGCAAAAAGAAGCATGATCATGAAGAACATATCCCTGAAGGCTGGCTCATTCCTTATGCCGATCTCCTGACGCTTCTGCTCGCTTTGTTCATCGTCTTGTTCGCCTCGAGTAACGTCGATCAGACGAAGCTCGAAAAGATGTCCCAATCCTTTAATCAAGTGTTTTCAGGCGGGACGAGCGTGTTTCAAGCCTCGACCGCCTCGAACAGTGACATCAGCCGCACGGACAAAACAGATACGACGGCGAATCCTCGGACATACGAGCTCGCCAAACTCGATGAGTTGAAAGAAGAGGTCAATCAATACATCAAAAAAAATGGCCTCGAGGATGAAATCGAAGCGACCATCAATTCGAGTGGTCTCGTCTTAACGATTCAAGACCGGGCTTTGTTCAGTATGGGAGAAGCGACGCTTGACGCTGATGCCAGGACGGTCGCCCGTTCCATCAGTGGTATTCTCGAACAGGCCGGCAATCGTGAAATCGTCGTTTCAGGTCACACGGACAATATTCCAATCAACACGGCTCGCTTCCCATCGAACTGGGAACTCAGCTCGGCCCGGGCCACGGCTTTCATGCGCGGCTTGTTGACGAACGACGCCTTGAACCCTGGCCAATTCACACTGGCGAGCTACGGAGAATATAAACCGATTGCGACGAACGACACGGAAGCCGGACGTTCCAAAAACCGCCGCGTCGAAGTGTTGATCAAACCGCTCGTCGACTTGTCAGAAGGATCACCTAAAATGATTGAGACGATCGTCTTGCCATGAAAAAATCCCACTCTGGATAGAGTGGGATTTTCAGATTGTAGACAAAGTCACGTTTCAGGCGAACTGAAACGTGATTTTGTCGTTTTCGGGCCTTTAGGCGCTCTGCCCGATCCCCTTTTCAGGCGGGCTGGGCGTTCTTCCATGCCCAGCCCGCCATCTTCTTGAGATTGAGGGCAGCAAAAGTAAGCATCGCCTGCATTGAAACTTTTTCAAGTCCCCGATAACGGGTCCAACGCATGCCATGCTTCTCTTTTGCGTCCGCGAACACGCGCTCGACCGTCTGTTTACGACGGTCATAGATGTTGCGGTTCAATTCCGTGTGGCGGAGGTCTTCGACCTCGTCCATATAGGGTTGCCAGAGGTGTCGCTCGATTATCCGCTGGTGCTTCTGGCTCTTCGTGCACTGCTCGAGCAGCGGGCAGTTCACACAAACCGCGGGATTCGAGACGTACTTGCGTTTCCCCTCGCGCATCGTCGTGCTGTACGTTAATAACTCGTTGTTTGGGCAGATGTAGACGTCATGGTGCTCGTCGTAGATGAAATCCTTGGTCTTGAAGGCGCCCTTCTTACCCTTCGGGCGGGTGTATGGGAAGACCGGCAGGATCCCACGGTCAATCAGCAGCTTGGCAATGGCCGGATTTTTATAGGCGGAGTCGGCGGCGACGGCGAACGGTTGAATCAGGCGGTCGGAGACCTTGTCGAGCAGATTGGGGAACGCTACACTATCGTGCACGTTACCCGGTGTGACGATAGCACCGAGCACGAACCCATGGGCGTCGCTCGCCGCATGGACCGAGTAAGCGAACTGCTTCTCACGCTCACCTTTTACGTAATATCCACTCTCAGGGTCTGTCGTGCTGACCTTGATTTCCTTCGTCTCCTCCGCCTGATTCTTTTTTGGCCCTAAGGGCTTCTTTCCACTTTCTTCGCGGTCTCGCTCGACCTCGGCATCGAGTTGTTCCTGATAGTGCTTCACCTCTTGCCGGACGGTCTTCTTGACGAGCTTCCGCTTGTTTGCGTTCGCTTTGACGTGTGTCGAGTCGACGAATAGGACGGCGCGATCGATGAACCCTGCGTCCGCAGCCTGTTCAAGGATATGATAGAAGATGTCGTCGAACAAGCTCGTGTACTGGAACCGACGCACATAGTTCTTCCCGAACGTCGAGAAATGTGGCACCTTGTCCGTGAATCCGAACCCGAGAAACCAACGGTATGCGACGTTCGTCTCGATCTCACGAATTGTCTGTCGCATGGATCGGATACCGAACAGGTACTGAAGAAAGGCCATCTTGATCAGGACGACAGGGTCGACGCTTGGCCGGCCACGATCCTCAGAATATAAGTCCTCCACGAGCGGATAGATGAACTCAAAGTCGATCACCGCCTCGATTTTTCGGACCAGATGGTCCGCTGGCACAAGCTCGTCGAGCGTGACCATCTCCAGTTGTGTCCGATTGGTTTCCGATTCTGTTGATTTCCTGATCATCCGATTCGCCTCCATAACTGTTTCTATATCTCTCATTATAAAAAAGCGACGACGGTACGAAAAGAGGGATTGATGCGTGGGCCGACTGCGGGCACGGCGAGACTTCCAGGGGATTAGCAAGCAAAGGGAGACCCAGCAGCGACAAAGTCGCGATGCGGCTCCCTGCTTGCCCCCAGAAAAGCGAGCTGTGCCCGGTCGGGCAAATAAAAAAAGACTGCAGACAATGTTTTGTCTACAGTCTGAAAATCCCACTCTGGATAGAGTGGGATTTTTCGTTATCTGGTCCATTCGAAATATTTACGGGCGAGCTCGGTGAGCGGGCTGTTGAACAAACGTTTCCGCCAGTACATGTCGGCTGCCTTCTTGACCGCTTCGCTACGCGATGGGTACGGGTAAATCATCCGGGACAGTTTGCCAATCTTATCGCCCCGCTGCATCGCATAGACGACGATTTGCATCCAATCCCCGGCCGTCATCCCGACGGCGTGCCCGCCGATGATTTTGCCATTCTTACGTGTGATGATTTTGACAAACCCCGTCTCTTGACGGTCGGCGACGAAGCGGTCGACCTCGGACAGTTTCGCTTCAAAAATCTCGACGTCATCGCCGTGACGTTCACGCGCCTCGGCCTCGGTCATACCGACGTGGAACACTTCTGGGTCCGTGAACGTGATCCACGGCATCTTCGTATAGTCGACCTTGTTCCACAGCCCGAATAAGGCGTTCGCCACGACGGCTTTCCCTTCTTCTCCGGCCGCATGGGTGAACGGTAACGTCTTGATTGTGTCGCCAATCGCGAAAATGTGGGGCTGGGACGTCCGGTAGGTCGAAGACACGTCGACGAAACCGTCTTTCACGTCCACGTGGGCCCGGTCGAGACGTAGTTCATCGATTCTCGGTTTACGGCCCGTCGCCATGAGCAGCTTGTCGGCCTCATACGTGACGGTCTCGCCGTCGACTTCGGTCGTGACGTGAATACGTCCGCCCTCTTCCGCAATCTGCTTCACGTTCACCCCGATTTTGAGGCGCATCGCCATCTCGAGCTGTGAGCGGAGCAGCTTGCTGACCGACTCATCTTCTTTCGGCAAGAATGTGTCCTGTGCTTCGAGCACGGTCACTTGGCTACCGAGACGAGCGAACGATTGGGCAAGTTCGAGCCCGACCGTACCGGCACCGATGACGATGATGCTTTCCGGCAGTGTCTCTTCTTCAAATACTTGTTCGTTCGTTAAGTACGGCACATTATCCAATCCGTCAATCGGCGGGACGGTCGGTTTCGATCCGGTCGCGATGACGAATTTTTTCCCAATCAATAAGTCATCACCGACTTTAAGCTCGTAAGGGCTTTGGAACGATGCCTCGCCGATATACACGTCGACTCCTAACTTTTCGAAACGCTCCGTCCCATCAAGATCTTGGATGATGGCGCGAGCGCGGTCGACACGCGCTTTCGTCGTCTGGTAATGGTCGCGGCCATCAAACTCGGCTCCGAGTACACGCGCCGCCTGCATCATGCTACTCGCTTCTTTCGAGGCGGCAATCAATGCTTTCGACGGGATACACCCGACGTGTAGACAATCCCCGCCGAGATGTTTTTTCTTTTCGACCAAGGCGACTTTGGCGCCTAAGTTTGCGGCACCGGCTGCGACCGTCATGCCTGCCGCGCCGCCACCGATGACAATCAACTGATAATCCTTCATCTCATCAACCTCCGATATCGTTCACTCACGTCTTGCATCCGCTTCCGGTTCACGCCGAAGTCATAATGACCGAGTCGTGACGCCGAGCGGAATTCGATTTGTCTCGTCTCATCGTCGAATCGGAATTCGACGTCATCTTTAAATCGCATCACTTTCGACGATACGACGTAATGAAACGTGTCATCCGTCTCCTCGACGAGTTCGGTCCGAGGCAGTTGCCCCATCACCATCTTGATGGTCTCCATGCTCTCAGTGCGGTCACGCCCGTACGAGAGCGGATCCATGCGTAGCGCTTCGATTGCTGTTTCGGTCGAGACAGCGTTCGGACTTCCTGACAATGGTTTCAACGGTTTCGTTGCCACAAAAAAACCTCCCTCATTCTACATACAATTACATGTATCCTGAATTCGGGAGGTTTAACCCTTTTAATGCAGTTCGCTCGGGTCGAGCGGTAACAAAACGGTCACCGTCGTGCCATGACCGACCTCACTTTCGATGACGAGCTTCCCTTCATGCGCCTCGATCAACTCTTTGGCGATGGCGAGACCGAGACCACTGCTGCCTTTCGTCACTTGCGCCTGATAGAACATTTCCGTGATGCGCTGCAGGTGATCCCGTGAGATACCAGGTCCCTCGTCGATGATCGAGATGAACGCGACCCGTTCCGACTGAACGAACCGTACCGTCAACGTCCCTCCTTCCGGCGAGAAGCGAATGGCGTTCTCGAGCAAGTTTAGGAATACTTGCTTCAACCGGTTCTCATCGAACAGCCCAATCGACTTTTGCGGGTACCGTTCGATGAGCGTGATTTGTTTGTCCTCGAGCGATTGTTTCAATTGAACCGTCACTTTCCGTAGCAGCGACACGAGATCGAGCTCTTGTCGATACAAGACGAGCCGACTCTCTTCGATTTTCGTGTAATCGAGCAACTGCTCGACGAGGCCGATCATCCGTTCTGTCTCCGAATGGATGATGCTCAGGCCGAGCTCGGTTTCGTCCGACACTTTCTCGTCCCCGCCCCGAATCGTTTCGGTCCACCCTTTAATCGAGGTGAGCGGTGTCCGTAACTCGTGTGACACGTTCGATAGAAACTCATTTCGCGTCGACTGGTGCTGCTGCACTTTCGCACCTAAATACGTGAGCGTCCGGGCCAGTGCCCCGAGCTCATGTTTTTCATTGGAATAGACTTCGACGTCAAAATCACCTTGTGCCATCTCATCGGCTGTCTCGATGATGTCACGGATCGGTCGGACGAAGCGGTCTGCGATGCGAATGACGGCATAGAGTGCGACTAACCAAATCAAGACGCCGATCATGACGACGGCCATCCAAATCTCGCGGATTAACGTGTCGAGGTCCGCAAGCGGCCGGGTGAAGCTGATGGCGAATTCACTCGTGCCGTCCGTGATGATTGGACTCGTCACCGACAAATAGTGGTTCCCTTCCGCATCGTAGTCTTGAACGACAGACTCACCGCGGGCGAGATCTTGCAATTGTTCCGTTGTGAAGGCCGACTGTTGGGTCCGCTGTCCCGTCGTTTTAATGATTTGACCGGTCCGGTCGACAATCGTCAAATCAGTGCCGGGATACCCGAACGTCCGGACGAGGACCGAAAACGCGCTCGGCGTCTCAAAACCGACCTGTGCCTGCGGATAGAGATAAGCACTCGTCGTCGCATGGCTAAGTAAGGCTTCTGATTCATATTCATAGTAGTAGCGGTACGTTCCGTATGACAAGACGCTCACGAGCAAGACGAGCACGAACGTCATGACGATCATAATCCGGATGACGAGCTGTTGCTTCATCCGTCATGTCTCCGCCATTTGTACCCGTGCCCCCAAAGCGTCTCGATATAAGCTGGATGGCTCGGGTCGTCTTCAATTTTTTGACGGAGACGACGAATGTTGACGTCGACCGTCTTTCTGTCGCCAAAGTAATTGATGCCCCAGACGGCGTCTAATAGCGCGTCACGCGATAAGACGACTTCCTCGTTTTGGACGAGGTGACAAATCAAATCATATTCGGTCGGGGTCAAATCGATGGACTGCCCATATTTCGTCACTTGCTTCGCTGCCAAGTCGATGGCGAACGGTCCTGACTTCAACCGTTTCTTCTCTTTTCGTTTCACTTTCTCGACGCGGCGGAGCAGTGCTTGAATCCGCGCCACAAGTTCGCCCGGACTGAACGGCTTGGCGATATAGTCGTCCGCCCCTCTGCCGAGCCCTTCAATCTTATCTTCTTCGAGTGTGCGTGCCGTCAGCATGATGATGCCGACGTTCTCATCTAAGTCACGGATGGCTGCACATGCCTCGAACCCATCCATCTCGGGCATCATCACATCCAATAACACGACATCGAACGGTTCACGGTCGAACGCCGTGACCGCCTCGCGTCCGTTCGTCGCCTCGAAGACGTCGAATCCGGCCCGCTTTAAATTAACGATGATAAAGCTGCGAATCGCATGCTCATCTTCGGCCACTAATATTCGATTCATTATTCCACCTCTTCTGAAATTCACTACTCTAATAGTTACGTTTTTGCGACAAGGTTGTCAATTGACCTCAAATCGTATTAGGATGGAGTCATTAGATTCTGAAGGAGGACTCCTTACCATTATGAGTTACAAAATGATTGTTTTAGATATGGACGATACGCTTCTCACGAGCGATCACACGATTTCCGCCAAGACGAAAGCGGCATTGCTGGATGTACAAGAACGCGGACATAAAGTCGTGCTCGCGAGCGGACGTCCAACGTACGCGATGTGGGATGCCGCCCGAGAACTCGAGCTCGCCAAATACGGTAGCTATATTCTCTCATTTAACGGTGCCTCAATCATCAACTGTGAGACAAATGAAGAAATCTTCTCGAGTACATTGCTTCCAGAAACGGTCGCCCATCTCCATGATATCAGTGTCCGGGAAGAAATCGCGATTCATACGTACATCGGTAACGAAATCGTAACCGATCAACCGAACCCGTATACCGATATCGAAGGTGAATTGACAGGGATGCCAGTCATCCATGTCGCCGACTTCAAAGAAACGGTCACGACGCCTGTCGTTAAGTGTCTTATGCTCGGTGACGGCGATACGCTTGCTCCGATTGAAACGAAACTTCAAGTCGAGCTCGAAGGCAAACTCGCTGTCGCACGTTCGAAACCGTTCTTCCTTGAATTTACGGAAGCGGGTGTAACAAAAGGGACGAGCCTCGCCTTCCTCGCCGAACACGTCGGCATCGAGCAAGCCCACGTCATCGCTTGCGGGGACGGGAACAATGACTTGACGATGATCGAATGGGCCGGCCTCGGTGTCGCCATGGGCAATGCCAACACGACGGTCAAAGGCAAAGCCGACTTCATCACGAAATCAAACAATGAAGACGGGATCGCGCACGTGATTGAAACGTTCATGGGAACGGTCCTCGTCGATCGGTAAATGGACAACCCAGGTTGAACTTAAGGAGGAATTACGATGAATAAAGGATTGAAACGAGCAGGACTTGGACTGGTCGGTACGGCCGTCGCCGGTGCCGCTTATGTATTCTTGTCCCCGAAACCGACCTCACGCCTCGTCAAAACCTCATTTTCCGGCGGGAACGAAGTCGCCATCAAAGGATTCGAGGAAGTCGTACAAAAAACGTCGGTCCGTAAAGACATCGACTACCATTCGGCTTACGAGAACGGAACGTTCGACTTGATTCGCTACGAAGGTGAGAAGCAGATCGTCCCAACCATCTTTTGGGTGCACGGCGGTTCGTTCGTCGGTGGCGATAAGGCCGACGTCTTCAAGTATGCGACGTCGATCGCAAGCAACGGCTACAACGTCGTCAGCGTCAATTATGCGCTCGCCCCTGACGTCACGTACCCGGTGCCGCTCCAACAGCTTGAAGAGGCATACACGTATATCGCTGAAAACAACGATCGCTTCCGGCTCGACCTCGACCGCGTCTTCTTTGCGGGGGATTCGAACGGTGCCCAACTCGTCGCTCAGTTCGTCGGTATTCAATTGAACGACGACTACGCACCATCGGCCGAAGTGAATCAAGTCGTCCCGAAATCGTCCATCCTTGGCACGATTCTCATGTCGGGGCCGTACGATTTGAAACGGAGTATCGTTGAGTCTTCGAAGGCCGTCAATCGTTTCTTGTTCAAACGAATCGGGTGGGCCTACTTCGGAACGTACAACTGGGAGAACTTGCCGGTCGTCGCTGAAGCGTCACCGCTCGTGAATATCCCGGCCACGTTCGTCCCGACGTTCATCACTGACGGCAACACCGGGTCGTTCGAGACGCAAGCGAAAGAATTTGCGACGATCCTCTCAGGTCGTGCGGACGTCACGAGCGTCTTTTATGACCGAAACGAGCACACACTCGGCCACGACTACCATTTTGAGATGGATAAGCCGGCAGCCAGTGCCACGTATCGCCGTTTGATCACGTTCTTGCGTGAGACGACGCGCTGACAAATAATCCCCGCCCATTAGGGCGGGGATTATTTTTGTCAATTGAGCAAGCGAAGCGCGCGGCCAATCAACTCATGACGCGATGGCGACGTCTCACGCAACGCGTGAAGTCGTTCTGTCAACACCTGTCGAAGTTCAGCGGACTCAACGAGTTCCAAACATTCAATGTGAAGCAGCCAGGCATCCGGATGATCCGCAAGAATCGTCGGTACGAGCTCATCAATCGACTCGCCTTGCTCCCGCATATTGCGAATTCGATTGAACATCGGGTCATCGTTCGTCCAAACACGGGCGTCACGTTCGATGCGGACCGGCTTCTCCAAGATGATGAGCTCTTCAATCTCGGTGCCTGGGAAGATCGATGGGAGCGTGTCTTGTCTCACTTCAAGTGTCGTGAGATGGATTTGTCGGTCTTCAATCGTGACGATGACGTCTTCGAACTGTAACGCTTCCGTCGTCTCGCTGACGAGGCGTCCGTCCAGTCGAATCCCTGCCGTCGCCAATACTTCTTGAAGCGGTCCATCGAGAACGAGTACGCCATGGTTCTGTAAGTTCGTCAATTGACCGTGATTGACGTTCACACAGTCGTCCCACTGGACGAGCGCATGGGCCCCAGAGCGTGTCACGTGACGAATCACACCGACACGATCCGTCCCGTCTTCCAGACGGACGGTCGATTGACTGCCCGACGCGAGCGCTTTCTCGAGCGAGGCGATTCCACCTTGGTTGACCGCCATCCGTGACTCGAGTTCTTCTAGCGCGTCCTTCAACGCTTCAAAGTCCGGGATGACGAACAACTCGCGTTGCATATTCGTCACGTCTTGTTTCGTTTCAAGTGCGTGCTCTAAATTGAACGGATATTTCGTGACGGCGTCAGTCAAACAATGACGGCTCTCCCCGACCGATGATAACAGTCCTGCCCCGTAGATGAGCGGGTTGTCCACCTCACCGATGAGACCGAACTCGACCGTCCACCAAAAAATGCGGGCGACTTGTTGCGCTTCAGAGAAGCCGGTTACTTGGGCTTTGGCCGCATGAACCGCCGCTTCGGCCGCTGCGATGTCCTCGTCCGTCGAGTTCGCATTCTCCTTCACGACGGTCAATCGTTTCAGTGCTGCAAACGAGGCGTGTTCTTCACGATTCATGAACGCTTTCGCTCCAAGCTGTCCGAACCGCTTCACGATTTGGGAGAACTCCGGATCCATCAACATCGGTGCATGACCGGCCGCCTCGTGGATGATATCTGGTGCCGGGCTGTACAAAATATTCTCGACTTTACGAATATCGGTCGCGACCGGCAACATGCCGTTGCCTTGGAAGTCAAAGAAAGCGACGCCTGGGATGAGTCCATCGACCGCGACCGTCGACCAACCGGCCGCTCGCATCTCTTCGGTCATCTTTTCAACGTCAGGGAGACGCTCTGGCCCCATGCCCGTCTTTTTCAACCCTTCGATGTAGAACGGGTGTGCCTTCCCTTCAAGCGTGTGCAAGTTCAGTCGCAAGACGAAGCGCCAGACAGCATGATCCGTCGGCGTGTAGTCGTCGTAGAACTGTGGCGAAATATGTGGGGCCAAATGGCGTGGAATGATTTGTGTGAGCATGATGTTTCCTCCTTTGATTGACTGAACGTAAAAAAATCCCTATCGATTCACTCGATAGGGACGACTTCGGCCGCGGTACCACCCTGATTACTAGACGGACGTCTAGTCACTCTACTCCGATAACGGGGGACCGCTCAACAACTGAGAGCTCGCAAACTGTAATTCGATTCATCTTTTGGGCGTGTTCGCAGCACCACACGCTCTCTGGGCCAGGGAAGATGTCTCTACTTCGGTTCGGTCATCGCTTTTATACTGTTATACAGTTATGCTTCTATGCACATTCGCTTTTAAGCGCTAAAGCATCTTGTTGCTAGTAACAATAACAGACGATTCGGACGCCGTCAACAAAAAAACAGTCTGCATGTGCAGACTGTCATAAACACCAATCGATTTCAGATTGTCCCCACTCGCTCAACTTCGCATTCACTTGCGAGAACGGCTTCGACCCGAAAAAGCCGCGGTGGGACGACAGCGGGCTCGGGTGGACCGAGGTCAAGACGGCGTGTTGCGGGCCAATCCATTTCTGTTTCTTCTTCGCATCGTTCCCCCATAGGATGAACACAAGCGGCTCTTCCCGCTGCCCGAGTCGCTCGATGATGGAATCAGTGAACTGCTCCCATCCCTTCCCGCGATGTGACCCGGCCTTGCCTGCTTCGACCGTGAGCGCGGTGTTGAGCAACAGTACGCCTTGTCGGGCCCATTTTTCCAAATTCCCGCTAGTCGGGATTGGACAACCGATATCGTCCTGCAATTCTTTAAAAATGTTACGGAGTGACGGCGGGAAGCGGACGCCGTCTTGAACCGAGAAACTGAGTCCATGCGCTTGGTTCGGCCCATGGTATGGATCTTGTCCGAGAATGACGCATTTGACGTCCTTGAACTTCGTGTAGACGAACGCATTCCATATATCTTCTCGGACCGGATAGACGGTCGATGTCGCATACGCCTCATCGACGAACGCTTTCAAGTCAGTAAAATAAGGCTCGGCCATCTCGGCTTCGATGACGTCGCTCCAATCCCCGAGCAGGCGGTCTGATAACTGTTCTCCCATGTTGCTCTCCCCTTTCCGTCTTATCATACCCGAATCGACGGCACACAAAAAGGCGAGCCCGATTGGACTCGCCTTGACGATTATACTGTGACCGCGCCTGCGACTTCTTTCGCAAGTGCTTCAGCTTTTGCTTTTGCGTCAGCAACGATTTCTTCGATTTTGTCTGGGAATTGGTTCATGCCTTCAACCGGAAGTGTCGTCACTTCTGTCACGCCGACGAACGCAAGTGCTTGACGAAGGTAAGCGTCTGCGAAGTTGAGGTCGGTACCCGTGTAGATACCACCAGTGCCTTGGATGTGGATCGCTTGTTTGTTCTCGAGAAGACCGACTGGGCCTTGCTCTGTGTAACGGAACGTTTTACCAGCAGTCAAGACGCTATCGAGGAACATCTTCATACGGGCTGGGAAGAAGAAGTTCCACATTGGTGTCGCGAACACATACATGTCAGCTTCCATGAACTTCTCGAGCATCCCGTTCATCGTTGCGACTTTGGCCGCTTCGACGTCTGTGAGTGCTTCGCCTGATGCGAATTTGCCCCATGCGCTGAGGACGTCGCCGTCGATCTCTTGGACATCGACATCGTAAAGTTCAATCGCCTCAACTTCGAGTGACGCATTCTCGTTCGTGAGTGTCGTCATGAATGTTTCAGCGACTTGTTTGCTGTATGACAATTCTGTCGGTTTCGGGTTAGCAGATACGTATAATACCTTTTTCATAATGGGTTCCTCCATAAAAGTAATCTCTATTTGTAACAACAGTTTGAACTATATCATCTGTATATCTCACAGTCAATTATTTTAACTTCAAGATAATTGAGTAAAAAAAAACAGGCAGGCGTCATTTGCCTGCCGCGTTATAACCGACTCGTTTTAATAAGTCGATCAGCATTTCCGTCTCCTCTTCACTGAGTGGGCCGTAAATGTCTTTAAAGATTTCGATATGCTCGGGATAGACGACGTCCATCAAGCGCTTGCCTTCTTCGGTCAACGAAGCATACGTGACGCGTCGGTCAGATGGACAAGCCACACGTTCAATCAAGCCACGTTTTTCAAGCTTATCAATCACGTATGTGACACTGCCGCTCGTAATCAAAATTTGATCTCCGATTTGCTGGAGCGGGGTATCCCCTCGTTTATACAATACGGATAAAACACCGAACTCTGTTGAATTCAATTGGTGGCGTCTCAAATCGTCCTTTACACGGTCACTGATCGCGTCCATTGTCCGCGCCAAAACGATCCACGCCTTCAATTCGAGTGATTCAATCATGTCGGTTTCACCTCAATTCGTTCATCATTTACCTTTAGTATAGCAGGACATGAGCAGTATACGGTGGGAAAAACGCTTCGTCAAGAAACTTCTTCATTGTCGCCCCTGTCTGAAACGTATAGAATGGAATTATTGCGATTTTTAGAAAGGGTGGACGGTATGCGTGAGTATTACGAGATTTCATTGACGATTAAACAAGCCTATTTGAGTACGGTCATCGAGTTATTGAACCGGGAAGGGATCGCCCCAGACTATGCGCTTGAAAAAGAAGGCGCGGTCTTTTTACTATTCAACCACTTGCCATGGCCGAACGTCACGCGCGAACCCCATGCGGTCGAGCGCTTTTTGTTGACGTTGGCGCGTGAGGACTATTTGTTCGTCAAAACGAAACGTAAGTCCCCCGTCCCGGACCATGAACCGGTCGCCTGCATGGGCGCGTTCGACTCACCGTTCCATGAGCATTTGAAGATTGAACTCGCCGTCGACGAATCAGATGCGAGCCACCTCGATATGTCGGCGTTCCGGCACTACTGAACAACACATCTGTGTTGTTTTTTTATGACTAGCCTCGCCGCAGGAAGGGAATAGATGACAATATCTGAATGTGAAAAGGGGAATGTTCTTAGATGGATACAGTCATGTTAATCGTCAACCCGTCGTCCGGGAAAGAGTTAGGAAACGAACACGCCGCGGCAGCGGAGGAAGTCTTACGTGAGCGTTACGGCAACGTCGATGTCCGATTCACGGAGAAGGCTGACGATGCCACACATTTCGCGAAAGAGGCGGCATCAAAACAATATAAAGCCGTCATCGCGATGGGCGGCGACGGGACACTGAACGAAGCCGTCACCGGTCTCGCCGAAGCCGACCACCGTCCCGACTTTGGCATCATCCCGCTCGGTACCGTCAACGATCTCGCCCGCGCCCTCGGTGTGCCAAGTGATCCTGAAGATGCGATTGCGGCGCTCAAAACCGCACAACCGACACCGATGGACATTGGAAAATATGAGAATGGTTACTTTATGAATGTCATCGCCATCGGTCTCATCGCCGAAGCCGTCGATGAGGTCAGTGTCGAGGAGAAAACGAAATGGGGACCGTTCGCCTACTTGATTGAAGGCATCAAAGCGTTCCGCGAACATAGTCCGTACGCGCTGTCGGTCCAAGCTGAAGAGCACACGTTCGACGGAGACGCCTATTTGGTCGTCATCGCCCTCACCAACTCGGTCGGCGGGTTTGAGAACTTCGAACCGGACGCCAAGTTGAACGATGGTTTGCTTCACGTCTACTTATTTGAAAACCTCGGCTTCAAAGATGCGATCCAACTTGCCCCAGCCCTGTTCACCGGCAAGTTGAAAGAGACGGACAGCGTCACATCGTTCACGACGAAACGAGCCCATGTTGACTCGCCAGAATCACTCCCGGTCAACGCCGACGGGGATACGGGCGGCAAACTCCCGCTCACGTTCGAAGTGCTTCCGAGCCATCTCAACGTCTTGAAACCAGTCGAGTGAGACAGGGACTTCTCCCCTTAAACGCGAAAGAGTATGACGGAAAGGAGGGGAAACGATGTCCATCTCACTCGTCCCATTGCGGGAAGCGTCCGACACCATCGTCGCGGTGTTCAACCGTTGGAACAACGACCCGACAATCGTCCATTTGATTCGTCCGGCCCGGTCGGAGGAAGAACTCGTCGCCGAACATCACATGACGGTCGCAGATTTGACAGAACGACTGGACACGCACGATATTTTCTTGATATACGACGATGACCGACTCGTCGGCGAGGTGAACGTCATCTATGACGCCCCTCACTTGTACGACAACGAACGTGGCAGCGCCTGGCTCGGTCTCGTCATCGGAGAGCCTTCCGGCCGCGGGAGAGGTGTCGGTACCACGGCCCTCACCCTGTTAGAAGAACGACTGCGAGCGCAAGGTGTGCCGCGCATCGAGCTCGGTGTGTTCGGATTCAACGAAGCAGCACATCGCCTTTATCGAAAGATTGGATACACCGAGATTGCCCGCATCGAGGCATTCACCTATTGGAACGGCCGATTTTGGCCGGATATCCGGATGGAAAAACGATTGGACTGAAAAGACCTTCCTCAAGAGCGAGGAAGGTCTTTTGTCAGTTATTCAAATTCTCGACTTCGACGACGCGGAACCCTTTTTGTTCGAGTTTGGCGACAATTTTGTCTTTCTTCGGCTCGTCACAATCTGGTGGCAACGTGATCAATACCCGGCGCAAGACTTTACTCTTGGCGTCGAGCGTCATCAGACTGGCGATTGATGAGTATTTGCTGATGATTTTCGTGATTTTCTCAAGCGCCCCCGCTTGCTCACTGAGTGCGATCGTGACGACATAACTCCCCGTGTCACGGCTCCATGCCTCTTCGAGCATGCCGAGCATCTTCCCGTGCGGTAAAATTCCGTAAAATTCATTGCTCTCATCTTTCAAGACTGCGATATACGGTAATTCTTTGATCGAGAAGAACACTTTGAAGAAACCGTCCGACTCATGGACGTACTTTTGCGTGTTCTTGATGAGCTCCATGACGTTATCGTCTAGGCTCGCCCCACTCATCCCATGGCGATAAATGTGCATTTTATAGATATTACCGCGGAAAAACGTTCCCGTCTCATCGAGCACAGGGACACAACGGTATCCTGTCTTTTCAAGCGTGTCGAGCGCCTCGCGCAATGTCGCCTTTTCACTGATTGTGACGACATCTTTCTTCGGAATGCATAAGCTATGCACTAACATGCGGTTTTCCTCCTAGCCAATTGAAAGTGGTCTACACCCTATTCATTACTATTCCCCAAATGTGATTGAAATCCTGCCATCAATTTTTGAAAGTTATTCCGACCCGGACGCGACCCCGGGATTTGTCGTATCGTCAAAAAGTCGTTATAGTGAAACTATCCAAACAGACAAAGGGGATTGAACGACTATGACAATGAAAAAAGCGTTAACGATCGCTGGCTCGGATACGAGCGGTGGTGCAGGAATCCAGGCTGATTTGAAGACGATGGAAGAACTCGGTGTTTACGGCATGACCGCACTCACGGTCATCGTGGCTCAAGACCCGCATAACGCGTGGCACCACGAAGTCTTCCCAATCGATACGACGTTGATTGAGAAGCAGATTGATACGGTCCTCGCCGGAATCGGTGTCGATGCCGTCAAGACAGGCATGCTCCCGACTCCAGAGATCATCGAACTCGCCGCTCGTAAAATTAAAGAGTACGGCATCCAAAACGCCGTCGTCGATCCAGTTATGGCCTGTAAAGGGGCTGATGAGATTCTTAACCCGGATGTCGCGGTCGCAATGCGCAAGCATCTCGTGCCGGTCGCTAAAATCATCACACCGAACTTGTTCGAGGCGCGTATGCTCGCTGGCCTCGATAAGACACCTTCAACGATGGAAGAAATCAAAGAGGCTGCTCGCTTGATCCATGAGCTCGGCGCAGAGATCGTCATCGTCAAAGTCGGCGGCAAGCTCGGCTTCGATACAGCGTTCGACGTGCTTTACGACGGCAACGAGTATCGCCTCCTCGAGAGCGAGAAAATCGACCCGGCCTTCACACATGGCGGCGGTTGCACGTTCTCGTCAGCCATCGCGGCCTCACTCGCGAACGGTCACTCGGTCGACGAGGCCATCGAAATCGGAAAAGAGTTCATCACAGAAGCGGTCCGTCACTCGTTCCGCCTCAACCAATATGTTGGGCCAACGAACCATACCGGTTACCGCAAAAAACTAGCAACACAATCATAACGGGTGGCCCGGGACGCATGTCTCGGGTCATCGTTTCCATTGGAGGGAACCACGTGAAATCGATTCAACCTACAACCATCCAGACTTATTTGGACGCGCATGTATCCATGCCGCTCTACGTCCATGTCGAGACGACGAACGGGGCGTATGCGACGCATAACGACCCTGACTTCCATAACGCCGGTATGTTCATCCGCAATGTCGTCATCGAATACAGCATCGGCCAAATCAAAGGCAACGGCCCATACCGCGTCGGCTTGAAACTCGACCACGGTTGGCTTTACGTCGAAGGCTTGACCGACTATGAATTGCACGGAGAGCAACTCTTGCTCGCCGGTCATGACCGGCTCGGACGACTCGCCTGCGCCTTACATCTAGACATCAAACCGCTCCCGCAAGGAGCCTCGGAGGTGGAAAGCCAATGAATGGACCGTTACTCGTCATTTTTCCGCATCCCGATGATGAAGCGTTCAGCTCGGCCGGAACAATCATCCAGCATCAAAAAAACGGCTTCCCGGTCACGTACGTCTGCTTGACGCTCGGTGAGATGGGCCGCAACATGGGCTCGCCGATTTTCACGACCCGTGAAGAGTTGCCAAAGATTCGCAAGCATGAGCTCGAGGAAGCGTGTGCCGTCATGGGCATCGACGACCTCCGTATGTGGGGACTCCGTGATAAGACCGTCGAATTTGAAGACGAAGCTGAACTCGCCGGACGGTTCAGTGCCTTGATTGAGGAAATACAGCCGGCCCGCGTCATTTCCTTCTACCCGGGTTACGCCGTCCACCCTGACCACGAGGCGACGGCACGGGCGGTCGTCCGGGCGTTGCAAGACATCGACGTCTCGAAGCGTCCTGAATTTTTAGGAGTCGCGTTCGACCATCGCACCGAAGCAGAACTCGGAAAACCGCACGTCATCATCGAAGTCGGCGACGAGAGCGCCGCGAAACGCGAAGCGTTGCTCGCCCACCGCTCCCAGACGGAAGGATTGTTGCGTGCCATCGACAACGCAGAAAACGCCCACGTCATGGAGTTACTCCAACGTGAGCGCTTCTATCACTATCCGTTCTCATGATTCGTAGGCGAGACGTGTCATGTACAATAGTGCACCGACAGCCCCGAGGCCGATCAACGTTCCCAATACGACAACGATATGTTCCATGTTCTCACCTCTACTTGGTTATACGAACTTGATGGATCATTGGTTTCAAAGCGCATGTGCTGACATGCGCTTTTTTTCTTAGAAGTACAAGAAGTAAATCGCAGCTGCCAACGCGATGCGATATATGGCGAACGGCGTCAATTTGACTTTATTGATCAGCTTCAAGAAGAACTTGATCGACAACAGCGCGAATAAGAACGCGCTAATGAATCCGACGACGAAGACCGGGAGGGTCGCCATCGTGAAGTACTCCCATTTGCTGTAGAGCGAGAGCGCACTAGCACCGAACATAATCGGTACGGCCATGATGAACGTGAAGTCCGCCGCGGCCCGGTGACTCATCCCTAAGAGGACACCGCCCGATATGGTCGAGCCTGAGCGTGAAAAGCCCGGCCAGAGCGAGAAACATTGAATCAAGCCGACACCGAGCGCCTGCTTATACGAAATCTCATCGAGCGTTGCTGTCGTCTGACGCTTCACGCCTGACAAATCGGCGGCGATCATGAAGAACGCGCCGATGACGAGCCCAATCAAGACCGTCTTAATTGAAAACAAGTGTGTGTCGATATAATCCTCGAACATCAACCCGAGCACAGCGGCCGGGAGCAGCCCAATCAAAATATGTAACACATTCAATTTGTTCGTCGGCCCGCTGTTACGAATCGCCAGCAATTCTTTCGGGTTCAGTAACTCCTTGAACCGACTTTGAAACACGACGATGACCGCTAAAATCGAACCGAGCTGAATCACGATTTTAAACGTGTTCGCGACCTCTTGACCGAGGAAGCTGCTCGAATTGAGCCATAGGTCGTCCACAAGAATCATGTGCCCCGTCGACGAGACCGGGGCGAACTCTGTCATCCCTTCGACGACCCCTAACAAAAATCCAATCAGTAACTCATACCATTCCATCGTCTGTCTCCTACTCCAGTATTGTTTCTTATCATACACGGTTGCTTCTCCGCCCGCCTCGGTCTTGAGGCGTAAAAAAAGGATGCTCGCTTAAGCATCCTTTTTCCAAGTAACGAATATGATGAGCAATTGATGCATACAAACGACGATCCCAATCCATAAAAAGGCAACGAAGAGCGTCATACCGGCCCCGATCACAAACACTAGTCCGATGAGGATGATACTAACGTGCAGCAACATCGAGACGGATGACTCGGTCGTCGCCCGGATGACAGACGGGACACGGTGATGTAATGCCCCGAGATAGAGCGGTTCGACGATGCCGATAAGAAACGCCATGCCTGCCATCCAGACGAGTCCGACTTGTCCTGGGAAAAAGCCGAGAATGACAAAACCGAGACCGATGCCCCAACCGATTCCGTGCAACCAACGATCGACCGTCGTGATGTGTAACAGGACCGGGGCGAGCAGTTGCCCTGGTATTTGAATGAGCAACAGGACAGTCGAAATCATTCCGAACCAATAGATGGGAACTTCGACGTCACGGGCGTACAACTGCCAAAACTCATCGATGAAGTTGAACGCACCGATTGTCACGATGAACACCGACGACAAGGCAAGTAGCTGGCGGTCGTGCCACACGAAGCGAAAACCTGCCCCGATATCCGCCCATGTCATTCGTTCCTCTGTCACGACTCGTCTCGGCTCGACAAGGCCGAGGCTACATGCTGTCGCGATAAACAAACTGACAATCGACAGCACATAGTTCAGTTCAAACGGGAAGCGTGTGGCCAGCAAGGCGCCGCTGATCGCCGCGAGAACGGCTGCAACGATTCCGATGACATTCAATCGGCCGACCCAGCGCTCGAACGTCTCCGTCTTCCCATCCTGTTCAAGCGTCTCATAGAGCAGTGCATTCTCCGCCCCGCTCCGGAGCGCCGCCCCAATGCCTGACAAGGCGATGGCTAAGGCGAAACCGCCGAACGAAAAGGACACAAGTAACACGACAAAGGAACTCCACTCGAGTGCAGTCCCGATTTGCAACAGACGTCGCCGTTCCAAGCGATCGGCTAACACCCCGGTCGGCACTTCGAGGATGACGACGAGGATGGCATAGAGCATTTCGAGATAGACGACTTCTTGCATCGTGATCGTCCGCGACTCCCAAAACAGACGCTCAATCGTGTAGGCCGGGACGAGCGCCTCGAACCAACGCATCCATCCAAGCAACGTAACGTTTCGACCGACTTAGCTAGGTGAACGTGCTCGTTTCATCTAAATCTCCTCCTTATTCACCTATTCCCGATTGCACAAAAAAAGCCACGGGAAATTCCGTGGCCAGACGATTATTTGAGCAGATTAAGGATTTCGCGATTGAACGCCGGGATGTCGTCCGGTTGACGGCTTGTCACCAGCTGTTCTTGGCAGACGACGACTTCTTTGTCCGCATACTTCGCACCGGCATACTCCATGTCGACTTTAATCGATTTATAACCGGTTGCATCGCGGCCTTCGAGCGTCTTCGCCGTAATCAACAGTTGTGGGCCGTGACAGATAGCGAACACAGGTTTCTTCGCGTCCATGAACGCTTTCGCGAATTGAACGAATCGCTCGTCTTCACGTAACAAGTCGGGTGAGAACCCACCTGGTAACAGCAACGCGTCGAAGTCTTCCGGCGACACGTCATCGATCGCTTTGTCGATCGTGACTTTCGACTCGCCTTGTTTGCCTTCAACCGTGTTACCGGCTTTCTTTTCAATCGTGACAACTTCGTGCCCCGCTTCCACCAATGCGTCGCGTGGACCCGTGAACTCTACGTCTTCAAACATATCTGTGATTAGCGTTGCTACTTTTGCCATATTGAAAACACTCCCTCATTATTTTTATGCACATAAGGAGTGTTCCACATCTAACCGGCCCATAAACATTCAACGGAACTTCGAGACGTACGGATTGGTTCGTTCGAAGAAGCGGAACGGGTAATCGCGTGCTTCGCCCGTATTCGGGATCCCTACGCGCGGACCGGCCTCGATTTCCGGGATGGCGCTCCCTTCAACGATATAAAGAGGCTCATGTTGGAGCGAATGTCCGTATAGGTCCATCGTGATGCCAAGCGCTTTCGTCAGTTTTCCGGGTCCGTTCGTCTGGTCGAATCGCTTGATACCGGGACGATTCGCCTCAATGATGCCCTCTCCTTCAATCGGCTCGATGGCCCGAATGAGGACGGCTTCCGGCGTGCCGACCGGACCGCTCACGACATTGAGCAGCGTGTGTGTATGCATCTGATACGTATAGACGTGTCCAGGTAACCCGAACATCACCTCGGTCCGATTCGTCCGTCTGCCGCCGAAACTGTGGGCCGCCCGGTCGATGGCGCCGAGATAAGCTTCCGTCTCGACGATCTTTCCGACGATTTGACCGTCGAGATGATCATGGACGAGATAGTGACCAAGTAACGAACGGGCCAATTCGAGCGTCGGTTGCTCATAAAATGATGGATCAAGTCGTTTCATCGTCATCCCTCCTCGGTCTCATTTTCTCAAATGAAGGCGGGAAGACACAAAAAAGATGCCCTGAACGATTCAGGACATCTGTTAAATTAGGATGCGATCCGCATCGCCTCACGTTGCTTTCCCAACTTCACGTATCCGAGAATGATCGAGAAGATCGGGCTGAGCCAGAGGAAGAAGGCGAACGGTGCGTATTCAAGTACCGGTACCCCGAGCGTGGCCGCGAAGAATGCACCCGACACGCCCCATGGGATGAGCGGGTTGATCACCGTCCCGCCGTCTTCAAGAGCACGTGACAAGTAACGGGGATCGATGCCGCGATCGATGAACCCTTGCTTGAACGCCTGACCAGGAAGCAAGATCGACAAGTACTGCTCTCCAGCGAGCAAGTTGACACCAATCGAGCTGAGCACGACCGACAACACCGAGCTGCCTGGCGACTTCAACCGTTCGAGCAATGCGTCGACGATTGCTTGGAACACGCCGAGTTCACGGAGCAAGCCACCGAACGCGAGCGCGATCAAGACGAGGCTGACCGACCAGAGCATCGATTCGAGACCGCCACGGTCGAGTACGGCCGCAATCGTCTCATTCTCAACGCCTGACTTGAAGCCGGCCTGCATGACGCCGAACCAGTTCGTGACGTTCCAGTTGCCTTGGACAAATCCAGCCGTCAACACACCGGCGAACATGCCGACGAGCATCGTCGGCAAGACCGGCATGCGACGGAAGGCGAGAACGGCAACGAGGATTGGCGCGAGCAGTGTCAGCCATGATAAGTTGAACCGGCTTGCAAGCGCCGCCTGCGCTTCCGCAATTTGCGTCGTGTCCGCCGCTTGTCCGCTCCGACCGAGAATCGTGAACAAGATGAGCGTGATGAGGAAGGCCGGGACGGTCGTCCCCATCATGAAACGGATATGATCGAACAGTTTGACACCGGCCACGGCTGGCGCGAAGTTCGTCGTATCCGATAGCGGACTCATTTTATCGCCGAACAATGCACCCGAGACGATCGCTCCGGCGGCGAGCGCCGGAGAAATTCCGAGCGCCATCCCGATCCCGAACAAGGCGACCCCGACTGTACCGACCGTCGTGAAGGCGCTGCCCGTGAATGACGAGACGATCATCGTGATGAGCAAGACGCTCGGCAAGAACCATTGCGCTGAGATTGTATCTAAACCGATGGAGAGGATCGTCGCCACCGTACCAGACATCTGCCATACACCAATCAACATCCCGATCAACAGTAAAATCAGGACCGGCATGATGGCTTCACGAATCCCGCTGATCATCGCGGCTTCGATTCGTTTAAAATCACGCGTCCGATAATACGCGTAACCCCCTATTAATACCATTGTGCCAAAGATCGCCATGTGTGGCGTCGCTTTGGCCAAAAACATCAGTGCGAGCAGGGAAATCCCGCTCATCAGCACGACGAATACAGCCTCTTTTCCTTTCATCTGCATCGACGTCCCCTCCTTTCAGTTCCATTATTTTCTACCTAACCGCTTAAACGCTTTTATGCGCGAAAGTGTTTCAGTGATGTTCTTTACTATACCTGCTTCTGTTTTCCCTGTCAAACGTCTTTTTATGGTAAAGTAAACGCTCGAGGGTGACCTCCGGAGTTCGTAACCTCCTCCGACATCAAAACTAGCGAAAAAGGAAGTGTGCACGTTGCAACACGAAAAAGCATTGGTCGTCTTTAGCGGCGGTCAAGATTCAACCACCTGCCTATTTTGGGCAAAACAACAATTCTCTCATGTGGAAGCAGTGACGTTCGCCTACGGGCAACGCCACGACGCGGAAATCGAGGTCGCGAAAGAGATTGCGGCCGAACTCGATGTCCCGCACCACATCCTCGACTTGTCCTTACTCGGACAACTCACCTCTAACGCGTTGACGAGACATGATCTCGACATCGACAATGCGGACGTCCCAAACACGTTCGTCGATGGACGCAATCACTTATTCTTATCTTTTGCGGCCGTCATGGCCAAACAGCTCGGTATGCATCACATCGTCACCGGCGTATGTGAGACCGACTTCTCAGGTTATCCGGATTGCCGGGACCAGTTCGTCAAATCCTTGAACGTGACGCTCAACTTGGCGATGGACTATCCGTTCGTCATCGACACACCGCTCATGTGGCTCGACAAAAAGCAGACGTGGGAACTCGCGGATCAGCTCGGTGCGTTCGATTACGTCAAAGAACGGACGCTCACGTGCTATAACGGCATCATCGGATCAGGTTGTGGCGAATGCCCGGCTTGCGTACTCCGTCAAAACGGCCTCGCCGCGTATGAGGAGGTCCGCGTATGAAATACGCCCCATTCCTCGCCCCGACGAGTGTCGAAGCCAAGCAAGACGGCTCGCTCATCTATTGTCCGCACCGCGTCCAAATCGTCAAAGAAGTGACGTTCGACGCCGCGCATCACTTGTTCGATTACGATGGCAAGTGCCGCGCGCTGCACGGACATACGTATAAATTGCAAATGGGCATCAGCGGTTTTCTCGACAACCGTGGCATGACGCTCGACTTTGGCGACTTGAAAGCCATCTTTAAAGAAGAACTCGAACCATACCTCGACCATCGTTATTTGAATGAGTCGTTACCTTATATGAACACGACTGCCGAAAACATGTGCTACTGGATTTTCGAGCAGCTCGCCAAGCACTTGCCTGACGAGCGCGACGTTCGTGTCGAATTTGTCAAACTGTACGAGACACCGACGTCATACGCCGAGTTCCGCCGCGAATGGTTGGTGGACTGATGAAAATCCCTGTCCTCGAAGTGTTCGGCCCGACGTTTCAAGGGGAAGGCCGCGCCATCGGACAAAAGACGATGTTCGTCCGGACCGCCGGTTGCGATTATCGCTGTTCGTGGTGTGACTCCGCCTTCACTTGGGACGGCTCGGAGAAACCCGACATGCTCACAGCCGACGAAATCATCGAACGGCTCGACGCGCTCGGTGTGTACGACTACGTCACCATTTCAGGAGGCAACCCGCTCCTCATCGCCGCGATGAAAGATCTCGTAGCGAAATTGAAGGCGCGTGACGTCAAGCTTGCCGTCGAGACACAAGGCAGTCGCTATCAGGACTGGCTGTCTGACATCGATGACGTGACGCTCAGCCCAAAACCACCTTCTTCTGGCATGACGACCGACTGGGAGAAACTCGACGCCATCGTCGAACGACTGCGCCCCGAACAGATGACGTTCAAAGTCGCCGTCTTCGATGAGCTCGACCTCGCCTATGCGAAATCGGTTCAGACGCGCTACACGCCGGACGTCATGTATTTATCGGCCGGCAATCCCGAGCCCGGTGCGGACGGTGACATCACCGACGCCCAGCTCCGTCGCTTGAAAGAACTATGGGAGGACGTCGCTCGTGACCCATCATGGCAAAGTGTCCGCGTCCTGCCACAACTGCACACATTACTGTACGCCAACGAACGTGGCGTCTAAGGAGAATATTTATGAGACCAGAAGACTTACAAGACTTGTCGCTCCTCGGACAGAAGAGTGTCCCTTATATTTTTGAATACGCACCGGACGTCCTCGAGGCGTTCCCGAACCGTCACCCGGAGAACGACTACTTCGTGAAGTTCAACGCACCGGAATTCACGTCGCTCTGCCCGATCACGAACCAACCGGACTTCGCGACGATTTACATCTCATACATCCCGGACGAGAAGCTCGTCGAATCGAAATCGCTCAAGCTGTATTTGTTCAGCTTCCGCAACCACGGGGACTTCCATGAGAACTGCATCAACGTCATCGGGAAAGATCTCGTCAAGTTGATGGAACCACGCTACCTCGAAGTGTGGGGCAAGTTCACGCCACGTGGCGGCATCTCGATCGACCCGTACTATAACTACGGTAAGCCGGGCACGAAATACGAAAGAATGGCGGAACATCGTTTGTTCAACCACGACTTGTATCCTGAGACGGTCGACAACCGTTAAATCAAAAGTAGGCGCTCATCGGCGCCTACTTTTGATTTAACGGTTAAGTTGTCGTTTGATCGGTTCACGGAACACGGTCGCGACGAGCGTCAGGACGACTAAGACGACGAGGGCGAGGATGATTAGCTTAAAGTCTCCGCTCGCGATGCTGCTGCCGAGGAAATTGTTGGCGAACGCTCCAGGGATCATCCCGACCGTGGTCGCGAAGACATAACCGGGGAGTCTAACTTTCGCGAGCCCGGAGGCGTAGCTGACCAAGTCAAAGTTGACGAGCGGGATCAGGCGTAAAATCAACACATAGAAAAATCCGTCCTCTTCAATCTTATGCTGCACCTTCTCATAGCTGCTCGTCTCGAAATGATGGAGAAAGCGGTCACCGAAGCGAATCGCGATATAATAGGCGACGAGCGCGCTGAGCGTGGCCCCGATGACCGTATAGATGACACCGGGCAGCGTCCCGAACGCCAAGCCACCGGCGACGGACAACACGGACGTCGGGAAGAGGATGAGCGGACGGAGCGTGAACAAAATGATATAGACGAACGGGGCGAGCCAACCGAATTGAACAATATAATCCCGAATCTCTCCTGGCCGCAAGTCGATCCATTGATAGAGGAACATCGCCGTCCCGAACACGAGCAAGACGATGGCAATCATCCACTGCGTTTTCCACTTGTTCATCGGTCGCCCTCCTCTCTTTCTTTCATCATATCGCCTTGTCTCAAAAAAGTAACGCCTTCCTTTTTTTAGGAGTCGCAGTATGGTACGGTTAGAAAAAGCAGAAGGAGGAATCCCTATGTACTTGGCAGATGCCATCAAGTTGAAACACCTGCTTCTGAAGCAGATTGATAAGTTGCTCGAAGAAGTCGAACGTGTCGCGTTCATCGAACTCGAGAAAGATGAGCCGCTCCCGACGATTCAATCCCGCTCGCTCGAGGATATCGAAGTTGAGCTCGAGGCGATTCGTTGTGACATGCGCCGCCTCGATCGTCTCGTCTGTGAGGCGAACCTGCATACCGTCATCGAGACGAATGATGGACCGCTCCCACTCGTCGAAGCGATGGAGTTCGCCGTTCAATTACGGGCCCAAGCCCGGATGTATCAAGATTTGGCCGAGCGGCCGAAACGCGAGTTCCAAACCGGGTACGGGGAAGGGTCGAGCGTCATCAAGCATGCGCTCTATGACCCGGAACTGTATCGGTTGAAAGCACGCGACGTCGAGAAACGGGCCAACCGCATCGCCAGCGCCATCGAGGCGGCCAATCATCGGACCGAAATCGAGTTTGACGCAAGTCGTTATATGTAACAAAAAACGCGTCGGGATGTTCCGACGCGTTTTTACATGTGATGGTTATGGTGGTCATGATGGTGCGAGCTCGAACGGCGTCGCGGTGCCGGCTCGTCGGCGAACTTCTCCCCGTCCAATATGCCGAGCCGTTTATATTGACGGTCAATCCGCTCTTTCGTCTCGTCTTGCACGTGTGGCGACTCCATCACCAAATGATAGCTGCCGAGCGCGACCCGGAACGGTTCCATCTGTGTCCGTTCGACCGGGAACGACGTCACGTCACGTAAGTAGTCAGCGAGCCGGTTGGCCGATTCGTCACTCGGATGGTCGGCCAAGTCTGAAGCGAACTGTTGCATGTCTTTCAATAGACTGTTCGTCTTCACTTGATTGCGGATGCCTGCCATCACGGCGAACACGATAATACCGATAATCAAGAAAAAGAAAATTGGAAAGATGGTTGGTACCCCACTAAAAAATGAATCTCCCATCCCCGTCGAGTCGATGTATATCTCTTCTCCAAATGCAAACGTATGGACCATAATGTCTCCCCCTTTTTTTCTATAATACGGATCCGTCCCCATTTGGTTTCATCTACACGAAAAAACCGTGGCATGCGCCACGGCTTTGCGGTCAGTTCAATTGTTTCTCCATCATGATGCGAGGCTCGTTATCCTCTGTGTACGCCCCCATGATGTCGTAGCCACACAACAGGTTCAAGATGATGACCCCTTTGTTCGTGTTGCGCGCTTTCGTTCGAATCGAGTGGAACCCTTGCGCCTTCACCCATTCGAGTTGCGTGTCCATCAGCTTGCGGCCGATGCCATGCTTTTGAAACTCAGGGTGGACGCCGCCGGCCCAGCTATAGAAGCGATATGGCTCGGCCTCATAACCGATTTTGAAGCCGACGAGACGCTCATCTGAAAACGCGAGCAGCACGAGCGGGTTCGCATGGCGATACAGCCGTTCTTTAAAACGCAGTTGATCGATGTCCCCGTATAACGTCCGATATAGGTTAAAGAATTCCTCTTCATAGTCTTTGAAATTCGTCGTCACATCTTTCACGATAAATGAACTGGTCGTACTCATCTTTCCATCCCCTTTCAGTATATGGACAAGTTGCTCGTACGCCTGTACCTTTCGCCGTTTACTCCGTTTTTCCTGTCTCACGGGCAAAAGCGGTCAAACCTTTTTGCTTATACACCCCGAGCGACCGCTTCGGAAGGCTCTTCACCATCCAATTTTTTAAGATGCGCTGCTTGTCTTCTGCCTTCAGTCCATAGCCGTCCGTCACGACGTGGCGCGCCCGCGTCGTCACATCGTAAAGCGAGATCGCGGCAGCGACCGAGATGTTCAAGCTTTGGACGTAGCCCTGCATCGGAATCAAATAATTGCCGTCCGCTTTGGCGAGCGCCCGTTCCGATACGCCGTGATGTTCATTCCCGAATAAGAGCACGGTCGGTTTCGACACGTCGACGTCCTCGAGCGGGACCGCCTCTTCACTAAGTGCCGTCGCGAGCACTTGATAACCGTCGGCCTTCAACCAATCGATTGCGTCCTCGATGGAAGGGTGTTCGACCACGTCGACCCAACGATCGGCGCTCTTGGCGATAATCGAGTTCGGTTTGAACTTGGCTCGTCCTTCGACGACGTGCAATGTCTGGACACCGAACGCGTCCGCCGAACGAAGCACGGCCGACTGATTGTGTGGGTCATCGACCCCTTCCGTCAAAATCGTGATATGGTTCGTCCGTAAATCCAACACTTCCTGCATCCGTTTGACACGGTCTGGCATCAACATGCTATATAGCAGTCGGTCTTCTTCTAATAACAGGCCTGACTGCAACAACTCCTCAAGCATGGCCGCCTGCTCTTCTTTTGATAATGCCGATGTCGTCTGTCTCCATCCCATCGTTCTCGCCCCTTTCAACCTCTAGTATTGTAGCGAGATTCGTTCCGACTGACAAGCTAATGGAGAAACGAGTCAAATTGGGTTCGATTATGAAAATCTATGAAAATTAGGAAAACGGTTGCACAAAGTTATGCAATCGATTACAATCATCTATGCAAGCGATTGCATTAACAGTCGCCATAGACAGATAAAAAGTTCCGCATAGGAAGGAAGCGTATCACATGAAACAACTCATCTCGTTCGACTTTTGGCAGAAACTCGGCAAGGCCTTAATGGTCGTCATCGCCGTCATGCCGGCCGCGGGTCTCATGATCTCGATCGGTAAATTGATTGGCATGTCAGCCGGAGACGTCAGCATCTTGCTCACGACGGCTCGCATTATTGAAGACCTCGGTTGGGGAATCATCGTCAACTTACATATCTTGTTCGCGGTCGCCATCGGTGGCTCGTGGGCGAAAGACAAGGCCGGCGGTGCCTTCGCTGCACTCATCGCCTTCATCTTGATTAACCGTGTCACAGGCGCCATCTTCGCCGTCAACGGAACGATGCTCCAAGACCCGGAAGCGACAGTCCAGTCTCTCTTCGGGGCTGACCTTGTCGTCGCTGACTACTTCACATCTGTACTCGGTTCACCTGCCCTCAACATGGGTGTGTTCGTCGGGATTATCGCCGGTTTCCTCGGTGGTGCCCTCTATAACAAGTTCTACAACTTCAACAAATTGCCGAACGCCCTCTCGTTCTTCAACGGAAAGCGCTTCGTACCATTCGTCGTCATCCTCGGTTCGGTCGTTGCCGCGATTGCATTGTCAATCATTTGGCCGACGATTCAAGGCGCGCTCAACAGCTTCGGTGAATGGATTGCCACGTCACGCAACACGGCGCCAGTTCTCGCGCCGTTCATCTACGGTGCACTCGAGCGTCTCCTCTTGCCGTTCGGTTTGCATCACATGCTCACTGTGCCGATGAACTACACGGAGCTCGGTGGTACGTACACGATTTTGACAGGTGCGACAGCTGGTTCGGTCGTTGCGGGTCAAGATCCGCTCTGGTTGGCTTGGGTCACTGACCTCGTTAACCTTCGCGCCGCTGGTGACACGGCCGCTTACAACGCCTTGCTCGCTGACGTCGTACCGGCCCGCTTCAAAGTCGGTCAAGTCATCTTGTCATTCGCTGCCTTGATCGGTGCCGCATATGCGATGTACCGTAACGTCGACGAAGACAAGAAAGCACAATACAAGCCGATGTTCTTGTCGGCTGGTCTCGCTGTCTTCTTGACAGGTGTCACAGAACCAATCGAATTCATGTTCATGTTCGTTGCGCCAGTCCTTTACGTCGTCTACGCGCTCATGGCCGGTGCCGCCTTCGCTTTAGCGGATGTCATCGACCTTCGTGTCCACGCGTTCGGTGCGATTGAATTGCTCACACGCATCCCGATGATTGTCAAAGCGGGACTGTTACAAGACTTGATTAACTTCTTCCTCGTCTCGGCTGCCTTCTTCTTCTTGAACTTCGGTGTGTTCAACTTCTTCATCAAGAAGATGAACCTTCCGACGCCAGGTCGTAACGGGAACTATATGGAAGAAGTGACAGAGAAATCGAACGTGACAGGCAACGAACAGGTCATGGGGATTATCGCTCTACTCGGTGGGGAAGAGAACATCGAGGACGTCGATGCCTGCATGACGCGTCTACGTGTCACAGTCAAAGACATGTCGCTCGTCTCAGAAGAGAGCGAATGGAAAAAGAACGGCGCCATGGGTCTCATCTTGAAAGACCGCGGTGTCCAAGCAATCTACGGCCCGAAAGCCGACGTATTGAAGTCTGATATTCAAGACGTCATCGGTGCATAATCAACAGGCCAGCTCGTACGAGTTGGCCTGTTTTTTCTAAAGGAGGACTATCGTGAATATTTTAACGCTGAATTGTCACGCCTGGTTAGAGGACCATCAACAAGAGAAAATCGACTCGATCGTCGAACGGATCGCGAGCGAGGAATACGACATCATCGCACTCCAAGAAGTGAATCAACATAAAGAGGCCCCGCTCATCGACGGCTTGATTCGAGAGAACAACTTCGCCTATGTGCTCGTCGAGCGTTTGAAAGAGCAAGGCGTCGATTACTACATGACGTGGGACTTCGCCCATTATGGCTATGACATCTACGAGGAAGGCGTCGCGATTTTGTCGCGCACTCCGTTCGTGTCGACCGAATCGTTCTTCGTCTCCCAGACGACCGATCCGAACGATTACAAGTCTCGGAAAATCGTCAAGGCGGTCGTGGACGGCATGGACGCGCCGACGGCGATTTACTCCTGTCACCTCGGTTGGTGGCATGACGCCGACGAACCGGTGCGCCATCAGCTCGATGAACTGTTGCGCCGCGTCGAGGACGACGACCGTGCCTTGCTGCTCGGTGACTTCAATAACGACGCGTTCATCCGTGGCGAAGGTTACGACTACTTGATTGAGCACGGTCTTCAAGACTTGTTCCATTTAGCGACCGAGCGTGAAGGCGATGCGACCGTCCAAGGCAAGATTGCCGGTTGGGACGAGAACAAGCAGGCGCTTCGCATCGACTTGATGCTGACGAACGCCCCGATTCACGTCTCGCGTCACGCCGTCGTCTTTGACGGCGAGAACGGTCCCATCGTCTCGGACCATGCCGGTGTCGAAGCGACCGCGTTCTGGCGTTAACCTGACCCTTTTCTTTCACAATGTGAGAGAAAAGGGTTTTGCTTTTGGCGAAAATTCGGTATGGTTGGAAACGACTGATGTCTAATGACTATATTTCTGAAAGTAGTGATTCATTTTGACGACTACCCCATCGCTCAGTCGGACCGACTGGACGCTTATCTTATCGCTCGCATTGCTCACGTTCGTGCTCGGCACGAGTGAATTTGTCATCGTCGGGATTTTACCCGATATCGCCGATGGCCTATCGATTTCGATTGCCACGGCCGGAACGCTCGTCTCGGCGTTCGCCATCACCTTCGCCATCGGGACCCCGCTGACGATGTCACTGACGAGCCATTTGCCGAAACGAAAATTGATGCTCACGCTCACCGCTGGGTTCATCGTCTTCAACTTGTTCAGCAGCTTCGCTCCGACGTACGGGATATTGCTCGTGCTCCGGATGATGACCGCCGTCGTGACCGGCGTGCTCATCTCGCTCGCCATGCTCGTCGCCAGTGAATCGGTGCCAACCGGGAAGCGCGGCATCGCTGTCTCATTCATTTTCGGCGGTTTCACGATGGCGAACGTATTCGGCGTCCCGCTCGGTACGTTCATCGGCCAACGCGCCGGATGGGAAACAACATTCCTGTTGACGACCGCTTTAGGCGTCGTCGCATTTCTCGCCGTCTACCGTGTCGTGCCGAGCCATTTAACGAGCGTCAAAACGTCGATTGCCGATCAATTGCGCCTATTGACGAACCCTCGTATCCTAATCGCGTTCTTCATCCCCGCGTTCGGCTTCGGCGCGACGTACGTCGTCTATACGTACCTCGTCCCGATTTTAAAAGGTGTGCTCGGCGTCCCTGTCGCTTGGATCAGCCCGATTCTGTTCGCTTACGGGTTCATCTCCATTTTCAGCAATATGGCGGCCGGGAAAATCGCCAGCCATAATCCGATTGGACGGCTCCGGTTCGTCTTTCTCATCCAAGCGCTCGTCTTGGCTGCCTTGTACGTGACGACATCGAACGTGACACTCGGTCTGATCAATATCGCGCTCATGTCGTTCATGGCAATTCTGCTGACGACCTCGACGCAAATCTATTTGATCGACTTGGCCGAGAAGTTCAATCCGGACGCCAAAGGCCTGGCTTCATCGCTCATGCCGGTCGCAAGCAACGTCGGCATCGGGATGGGCTCGGCCCTCGGTGGTTTGGTCTATGCGAACGCACCCGTCATGACGCTCGCCCTCGTCGGCGGCGCCGTCGCGCTCGTGACAGCCTTGCTGACAGCGGTAAGTCACCAGCTCGATCAACGTTAAAACAGCGTGCCCGACGTGGGCACGCTGTTTTTATAACCAATCGATGATTTGGTCGATCGTCTCGTCGAGTTGCTCTTTCGCGCTGAGCGGACTGTCGTTATCTCCGTCCTGCGGGCCGTACATCCCGAAATTGGCGTGATTGCCGGCTTTGATTTGATGGAAAACGGTGGCATCCGGGACGTTGTCACGGCTCGCCTCGATATCGCTCTCGTTCGCGAGACCGTCGATTTCCCCAGAGACGGACAAGACACGCAAATCGCTGTCCGCCATCGTACTGATCGGATACGACGCGAGGAAGATGACCCCGTCAACTTGCTCCTCGTGTTCGAGCGCGTAACCGGACGCCGCCGAACCGCCGAGTGAATGCCCCCCGACGACCCATCGTTCAATGTCTGGATGGGCGGCGATGATGTCTTCTGCTGCATCGATATCTGCTATCCCGAGATTTAAGCGCAACGATGGGATGGCGACGAAGATTCCTTCTTCCGCTAACCTTGCCCCATAGTAGGCGTACGCCTCTTTCTCAACTTTCGCTCCCGGATACAGGATGAAACCAGTCTCGCTCGACGGGTCGCCGAACTCGAGACGATTGTCCACTTCCGTCGCCTCGGCCGCGTAGCTGAGCGCTTCCTCCGTCGGTCCGTACGTCAGTTGCGTCCAAACAAAGAAGCCGATGATGGCGATCAAAACGACTCCTAATAGGCCAAGGCCAATCCATTTCAGTTTTTTCTTCATTATATTACCTCCATTTGCATCCACTTCCCCGTCACGGTACACTAATAATAAAAAAGGGAAATACCAGGGGGACACCATGACCAAAAGTTCTGTAACCACGACGATTCAGTGGTTTATTTTTATTTTAGCTACAAATATTGTACCACCGCTCTCGATCGCTGCCTTATTTGAACTGTCGCCGGCCGAGACGATGACGTTCATCTCACGCTCGCTGTTCGTCTTCGCACTGTTCAGCATCATCCAGACACTGCTCGGCCACCGTCTGCCGATTTTAGAAGGACCGGCCGGGATTTGGTGGGGCGTCTTCACGCTCTATGCCTCGATTGGTCCGGCGCTTTACGGTAGCGGACAAGAGACGCTCCAGGCGCTCGGTTTCATGTTGTTTTTGAGCGGTGTGCTCGGTGTGGTCATGACCGTCACCGGCCTGTTGCGACGGATGCTGTCGTTGTTCACCCCGCAAGTGCTCGGGGTCTATATGATTCTGCTCGTCCTGCAACTGTCGGGTGCCGTCATTAAAGGCGGCTTCGGCGTGACCGAGGACGGCATTAACATCGTTCAAGCCGTCGCGACGGCCGGTCTCGTTTTGTTCGCGCTCACGCTCGAGCGCAGCCGGTTCAAGCAGTATGGACTCGTCATGACGCTCATCGCCGGATTTTGGTTGTTCAACATGCTCGGTCTCGGCAACCCGATCGTCCGTTCCGAGTCATTCTTCCTCGTGCCTGAGCTGTTCCCGTTCGGAACGTGGGTGTGGGATTGGAACTTGCTCCCGACCGCTTTCGTCATCACGCTCCTGCTCATGACGAATGTCCTTGCGAATATCAAATTGATTGAACGCATCGTCAGTTCGCGTGAGAAGCGTCAAATCGAAGGCAACGTCCCGGCGTCCGGTGTCGTCAGTGGGATCAGTCAAATGGTGGCGGGCATGTTCGGGACACCGGGACCGGTCGCCATCTCTGGAACGGCTGGTTTCTTATCCTCGACGGAGAGCGTCCATCGCTCACCCCATCTCGTGGCCCACGCTGTGATGATGGTGCTCGCCCTTATCGGTCCGTTCGTCTCGCTCATCGCGAGCATCCCGGCCGCCGTCGGATACGCCATCGTCACCCCGCTGATCGCGACGATGATTATCATCGGGATTAACGAGGCGGCGTTCGAATTGAACCAAAAGACAGCCTCGCTCACGGTCGGTCTTCCGCTCGTCATCGGAGCCGGTGCGATGTTGCTCCCGCCTGGGGCGATGAATGATTTGCCACCGCTTCTGGCGACCGTGTTCTCGAACGGTCTCGTCCTCGGAACGATCGTCGCCTTGACGACGGCTATTCTCAGCCGCATCAAAGACTAAAAAAACTGACCTCGAGAGGTCAGTTTTTTTCGGTTACGTGCATATGGAACGCTGCGTCGTGCGGCAAGACGGCACCATCTTCGGACTCGAAGTGTGCCCGGTCCTTGACGTAGGCGGCAATCGAAATCGTGTCGCGGTGAAGCGCCCGTTTGAACGCTTGCTCGGCCGTGACCGGGGTCCCGTCGTCATTCTTCAACTCGAGTCCCATCAGCTTATAGCCGAGCGTCTGTCCGCCGCGGCGCATCTGACATGCCTCAAGTGCGTAGGAGACGAGCGTCGGGGTGATGACGGCATGGACGAACTCGCTCTTCACTTTCTTTCGGACGAGCTGTTCGACACCGTAACTGACCAATCCCGCAATGACGCCGTCGATCAAGACGGCTTTGGTGCGTTTCTTCGTCAATGGATTCATTGGCTCATCCTCTGCATCATGCCAGACGTCAACACTTCGATGCCCTGCCCTTCTTCCGCGGCCATGATCAAGGCACGCGCCACGTGGAGCGCTTGAATCGGTGCGGCATCCGGTAGTTTATCGAGTAACAACGGTTGGAGCGGACGGCTGACGACTTCGGCCGCTTTCTCGCCGAGGCGGAACTCTTCCCGATCTCCGAGCAGGAGCGACGGACGGGCGATAATCAAGTGTTCGAAGCCGAACACTTTGAGCCCGTTCTCGAGCTCCCCTTTTACCCGGTTGTAGAAGAAAGGTGACCGAAGTGACGCGCCTTGTGCCGAGACGACGGCATAACGTGCCGCACCGTGCTGCTTCGCGACGCGCGCCACTTCAAGCGGCAACTCGAGATCGACATATTTGAACGCCTGACGTGAACCGGCGACGGCAATCGTCGTCCCGAGCGCACAGTAGACGTCATCGATATGCGGCAACGCCTCGTCCATTCCTTCGAACCCGACGACCTCATGAAGTTTCGGGTGACTCCAACGCTTTGAGCGACGGACGACAATCCAGACTTGATCATATCGTTCTTGTTCGAGCAACTGTTCGACGAGTTCGCGGCCAATCAATCCGGTGGCGCCAACGACTAATGCAGTTTTCCCCATGCTTGTTCCCCCTAGTTACGTAGTTCCTTTCAGTCTAGCTGACTTGCCGGTTATCGGCAACGACCTCGGCCGGACGGAACCGGTCGACGAGTCGGAAGAACCCGTTCAACAGAAGCGCGGTGAACGATCCTGCGACGATGGCGCTGTCCGTGAACAATTGGACCGCTTCCGGCATATTCGCGACGATGGCCGGGTTGGCCGTGATACCGAGCCCGACACCGATCGACAAGGCGATTGTAATCAAGTTCTCATTTTTCGCAAAATCGACTTGGCTCAAGATTCGAATCCCTGACGCGGCGACCGTACCGAACATGACGAGCATCGCCCCACCGAGCACCGGTTTCGGGATCAATGTCGTGAACGTAGCGACTTTCGGCAAGAAGCCGAGCAAAATCAACAGACCACTCGTCCAGAAGATGACGCGACGCGATTTGACGCCTGACAATTGGACGAGACCGACGTTTTGACTGAACGTCGTGTATGGGAAGCTGTTGAAAATCCCACCGAGAATCGTCGCCACACCTTCGGCCCGATAGCCTTTTGTCAACTCGTTCGAGCCGATCGGCTTTTTCGTGATATCGCTCAATGCTAAGAAGACACCGGTCGATTCGATCATCGAGATGATGGCCACGAGCGTCATGACGAGGATGGCCGAGACGTCAAACGTCGGCATCCCGAAGTAGAACGGTTGCACCATTTGGAACCAACCGGCCTCACGGACCGGGCTGAAATCGACGAGACCGAGAAACGCGGCGACACCTGTGCCGATCAAGACCGCGAACAAGACTGCGGCCGCCCGCGTGAACACGGTACCGATTCGGTTCAAGACGAGAATCAAGGCAATTGTCAAACCACCGAGGGCCAAGTTTTGCATCGAAGCGAAGCCGGGATCACCTGGCGTCCCGCCGCCAATATCGTTGACAGCGACCGGGATGAGCGATAAACCGATAATCGTCACAACTGAACCGAGCACAACCGGCGGGAAGAAACGGGCCAGTTTCCCGACGAAACCTGAAATCAGGATGACGATGACTCCGCTCGCGATGAGCGCCCCGTAAATGGCGGTGATTCCGCTCGAGCTGCCGATGGCAATCATCGGTCCGACCGCGGTGAACGTACAACCGAGCACGACTGGCAGACCAACACCGGTGAAACGAGTCGTCCACACTTGCAACAGTGTGGCGACACCGCACATGAACAAATCAATCGCGACGAGGTAAGCGAGTTCTGTCGGACCGAGCCCGATGGCTCCGCCGACGATGAGCGGGACAATGGCCGCGCCCGTGTACATGGCGAGTAAGTGTTGGAATCCGAGACTGGCTGTCTTGAACGTGTTCATCGGACCACCTCCATGAAGGAGATCTCACCTGCTTCAAGCTTAGCGATCCGAGCGAGTGACTCGACCTGATAACCTCGCTCGAGCAACTTGTCCCGTCCCGGCTGGAATGATTTCTCGATGACGATCCCGACACCGGCGACGACCGCACCGGCCGATTCGACGAGTTGCGTCAAACCGAGTGCCGCTTCCCCGTTAGCGAGGAAATCATCGATGACGAGCACGCGCTCCCCAGGTTGGACGAAGCGACGGCTCAAACTGATGCGGTTCGTCTCTTGTTTCGTGAACGAGTAGACGTCCGCTTCAACGAGGTCATCTTGAAGTGTGAGTGATTTGCGTTTACGGGCGAAGACGAACGGAATGTTCATCTCGAGCGCCGTCATCATGGCCGGAGCGATCCCGCTCGATTCCAATGTGACGATGCGGTCGATTCCGGCGTCACGGAACCGGTCCGCGAACTCGCGTCCGATGGCCTGCATCAAGACGGGATCGACTTGATGGTTCAAGAAGGCATCGACTTTCAATACGTGCTCGGACAACGCTTGTCCTTCATCTCTAATTTTGTCTTCTAACTGCTTCATTGTTTTCCCTCCAATAAAAAAATGCGATTCGTCACCCCAACCCGGGGACGACGAACCGCATGGAAACAAAACGAATGCACACGACAAGCGTCACCCGTAGTCGAACCATTTACGGTGGTTCGGTAGAGACTTGCGGGCCATATTCCCGCTGATATACGAGTGCGAATCTTTTATTTATATAAGATAGGACTTATTCTAGACGATATTTCATAAAATGCAACCTGTTTTGGAAAAGACGGCTAAAAGTTCGATTTTTCTGAAACTGCTGTATACTGAAGATACTGGAAAAACGAGAGGAGCCACATCCATATGAAGCTATTCGTATTAGGGGCCACCGGCCGGACCGGTCATCAGTTTGTCGACCAGGCCATCGAGCATGGCCACCACGTGACCGCCTTCGTGCGGGAACAGAAAAAACTCATCCGGACCCCGCAACTTGAAATCATCGAAGGCGACGTCACAGACAGCACCGCACTGACGGACGCACTCGCTGGTCATGATGCCGTCATCAGCTGTCTCGGGACCGACTTGAGTGATTCGGACTTCTTGGCCCGCGTCACCGATGCGCTCGTCCCAGCACTGAAAGCGAACGCCATCAATCGGGTCGTCTATCTCGCATCGGCTGGAATCGATAAAGAGATTCCAGGCATCGCCGGCACGGTCGTCACGTTCATGCTTCGGAAACCACTCCGTGATCACCGAGCCGCGGTCGATTTATGGCGCAACTCGTCGTTCGATTACACGATTGTGCGGCCGATGCAATTGACGGATGGTCCCCGGACATCGGTGTATCGCACGTCCGTCGACAGCATCCCAGACAACGGCAAACAAATCTCGCGAGCCGATGTCGCCCAGTTCATGTTGAACGCCGTCGAAGACCAGCTCTTCATCCGCCAATCGGTCGGACTGGCGTACTAATTTTTTTGAATCCATGCTACAATATCGGATAGTCAACTTTGAAGGGAACGAATAAGAAATATGAGTATATTAACAGTACAAAACTTGAGCCACGGTTTCGGTGATCGCGCCATTTTAAATGACGTGTCTTTCCGTCTATTGAAAGGCGAACACATCGGCCTCATCGGAGCGAACGGTGAAGGAAAATCTACGTTCATGAACATCATCACGCGTAAGCTCCAGCCTGACGAAGGCAAAATTGAATGGGCGAAAAACGTCCGTGTCGGTTACCTCGACCAACACGCTGTCCTCGAGCGTGGGATGACGATTCGGGACGTGTTAAAGAGCGCGTTCCAATACTTGATTGACACCGAAACACGAATCGGTGAGCTCTACATGGAAATGGGCGATGCGACACCTGAACAGATGGATGACATGCTCGCCGAAGTCGGCGAACTGCAGGAGATGCTCGATTCGAACGACTTCTATATCATCGATGCGAAAGTCGAGGAAGTTGCACGCGGTCTCGGTATTTTAGATGTCGGACTCGACCGTGACGTCACGGACCTCTCAGGTGGTCAGCGGACGAAAGTATTGCTCGCGAAATTGCTTCTCGAGAAGCCGGACATCCTCCTCCTCGATGAGCCGACCAACTATTTGGACGAGGCCCACATCGAGTGGTTGAAGCGTTATCTCCAGAACTACGACAACGCCTTCATCTTGATTTCGCACGATATCCCGTTCTTAAACAGCGTCATCAACTTGGTCTACCATATGGAGAACCAAGACTTGTCACGCTATGTCGGCGACTATGACAAGTTCATGGAAGTGTACGAGATGAAGCGCTCGCAGCTCGAATCGGCTTATAAACGCCAGCAGGCTGAAATCGCCGACTTGAAAGACTTCGTCGCCCGCAACAAGGCACGCGTCTCGACACGGAACATGGCGATGTCGCGTCAGAAGAAGCTCGATAAGATGGACGTCATCGAACTGAGTGCGGAACGTCCGAAACCAGAGTTCCGCTTCCTTCAGGCTCGTACGTCAGGCCGTCTCATCTTTGACGCCAAAAATCTCGTCATCGGTTATGACGAGCCGCTCTCACGCCCGCTCGACCTCCAAATGGAGCGCGGTCAAAAAATCGCCCTCGTCGGTGCGAACGGGATCGGGAAGACGACGCTGTTGAAGAGTCTTCTTGGCATGATCAACCCGCTTGAAGGAACCGTCGAACGCGGTGAGTTCTTGGAGATCGGGTACTTCGAACAAGAAGCGGCTGTCAGCAACAACACGTGTATCGAAGAGATTTGGAGCGAATTCCCGTCCCTCAACCAGCAACAAGTCCGCGCCATGCTCGCGAAATGCGGTCTCATGACGAAGCATATCGAGAGTAAAATCGCGGTCCTCAGTGGTGGAGAGAAGGCGAAGGTCCGTCTCTGTAAGCTCCAAAACAACGAATCGAACTTGCTCCTCCTCGATGAGCCGACGAACCACTTGGACGTCGACGCGAAGGAAGAGTTGAAGCGCGCGTTGAAGGAATATAAAGGCAGTATCCTACTCATCAGTCACGAACCGGAGTTCTATCAAGACATTGTCACCGACGTCTGGAACTGTGAATCGTGGACGACAAAAGTATTCTAATCCGTGTAGAGGAAGTGGCGTATGGCTGGCCCGATTCAAGTAAACGAACGCATCGTTCTGTATGACATCATTCGAGGGTTTGCCCTGTGCGGCATCTTCCTCGTCAATATCCCCACGATGCTCGGAAGCGACTGGATTTTCGGTCGCACCGATTATGCGGGGAGCGATTTACTCGTCCGGACGCTATTCGATTTGTTCGTCCAGACGAAGTTTTATACGATTTTCTCGCTCTTGTTCGGAATCGGCTTCTCGATTTTCCTCGAACGTTCGTATGCGCGTGGGGACTCGGTCGGCCGCTACATCCGGCGCATCGCCATCTTGTTCCTATTCGGACTTGCTCACCTGGCCATTTGGTCGGGTGATATCTTACATACGTATGCGATGTGGGGCTTGTTGCTCCCGCTGTTTTATGGATTGAGCAATCGCGCGATTTTGACATGGGCATGGGGCTTGTTGCTCACGAGCTTTGTATTGTTCTACGGCTCCTCAATCTATCTGGAATGGGCGCTAGGATATACATCTATTGGAGGCCCATTCCCGTCCGCATTCAATTCCGGGTTCGGACCATGGTTCGACTATCGCTTGGAAAATGAAATTATTGATATGTTCCAAAACTCGTTGTTCGCCGGCTTTGAAATCTTCAGCCTGTTCTTGTTCGGACTTTATATCGGACGGGAACGGAAACTCCTCACGTGGAGCATCCGAGGATTGACGCGGACGGCCATCATCTGCGCGGCAGCTGCCCTGCCTTTCTTCGCAGTCATCCTTTGGCATCACTACGGAGATGGCGCGGCATACGGTTCGACGAACTCAGCCGCCGTCCTCGTCTCGGGCAAACTGCTTGCGACGGTGTACGTCTGTCTGTTCACGATCGCCGTCCGCAACGGACGCGCATTCCGTCCGCTTCAGGCGCTCGGCCGTATGGCGCTGACGAACTATTTGACGCACACGCTCGTCGTCGTCATCCCGGTCATCACCCTCGGCTACTACGGTCGCCTGTCGTTGACGGAAGGATTGTTCTTAAGCATCGCGATCTTGATTGCCCAGGCATTCTTCTCGATGTGGTGGCTCAAATCGCATCGATACGGCCCATTCGAGAAATTGTGGCGCATTGGAACGTATGGACGACAAAAACAAGCATCTTAACCGCAAAAAAGGCTCGAAGCAGATCAATCTGCTTCGAGCCTTTCTCGTTTCTTAGTTCGTCGCCGCTGCTGTGAGCACCGGTACGATTTGTTTTTTGCGTGAGACGACGCCAGGAAGTGTCGCCAGACCATCGACCAATTTGACGTTGAACGCCTGTTCGAATAGATCAGTCTTCTTACCGACAACAAGTGCCTCCGAGTCGTTCGTCAAGATGTTCGTGATGGCGAAGACGAACAAATCGAGCTCTTTGTCTAACATCTTCACGGCAATTGCCGCTTCGACTTCAGCTTTCCGACTCAACACGTCGTTCGCGTCGACCGTGTTCACTTGAGCGATCTCAATGCGGTAGTCGCCCATCGCAAACTCTTTCGCGTCGAGCGAGATGAGTTCTGGAATCGTCTTTTGGCTAAGGTCCGCTCCAGCTTTCAACATCTCTAGACCGTATGTCTCGATGTCTGTGCCTGAGATGGCTGCGAGTTCTTTTGCCGCTTTGATATCCTCGTCCGTGCACGTCGGTGACTTGAACAAGAGCGAGTCCGAGATGATCGCCGATAGCATCAATCCTGCCATGTCAGGCGCGATTTCGACGCCGTGCTCTTTATAGAGCTTGAGCAAGATCGTCGCCGTACAACCGACCGGCTCGGCCCGATAGTAGAGAGCATCCGCTGTTTGGAAGTTGGCGATGCGGTGATGGTCGACGACTTCGAGAATGCGCACGTCTGCGATGTCTTCCGCGCTTTGCTGGAACTCGTTATGGTCGACCAGGATGACCGAGTTCGCTTCGTCTGACACGCGTTCCACGAGGCGTGGTGCCTTGACGCGGAAGTGGTCGAGCGCATATTGCGTCTCCCCGTTCACTTCGCCGAGACGGACCGCCTCAGCGTCCATGCCTAACTTTTTCTTCAGCTCCGCGTAAGCGAGCGCCGAGCAAATCGTATCCGTGTCTGGATTTTTATGTCCGAAAACTAGTACTGTACTCATGATGCATTCTCCTCACTATGATAGTTTTCCCTTATCCATTATACCGTCTATCCTCATTCTTTCAATTCCCAAACAAAAAGAGCCACCAGGGGCTCTTTACGCTTGTTCGTCTTCGTCCGTCTCTTCAAGGTCCGAATGATCCCCTTTTGAATCTTCTTCGTGCGAAATATCCGGTTGATCTCGTTTCAACTTCTCTTGTTCTTCTTGTTCACGTTTTTTATCTTGTTCTGACATCTGTCTCATCCTTTCGGTTTTGTCATGTCGTAGACTGTTCCCCGAGCTGGATGGCTTCAAACGGATGTATTCTTTCTGTTAACAAACTGTGATATCACGCTTGAACGAACACGACCTCGTCGCCTCGGATCTCGACGTTGACGTCTTGCCCTTGGAACAACCACTCATCCTGTTCAGCCACGACGAAGCGAATCCCGTCCGCTTCCGTTTCGACGGCCGCGTTGTCGATGTCTTCTGTGATGACGCCCACTGAGAAGCCGTGCGTCAAATCGGTCGAACCCCCATATTTGGCGAATAGGCGCACCGTCTGGCCTGCCTCGACTTCCATCTCATCTTTGAAAAATTGGAGTGCTTCTTCTGTCACGTTAATCTTCATCTGTCATCCTCCTCTCGACTTCTGTCTCCATTCTAATCGTTTCAGAAAAACCGAGCGAGGAAGTTGCCTAGAGGGTCGTACCGGGCAAATACGTGACCGTTAAACTGTTTGTGACCGAAGCCGCGCCTTTCATCTCCTCGAACGTCACATCGAACAACGTCCGGCCGATGTCTTCGTTCGGGGAGTGCATCGTCGACAGCCCGAACGCCTGACCGATCGGATGACCATCGAAGCCAAGGATGGCGACTTCATCGGGGATGCTGACGCCGCGACGGCGCAGCTCTCCTAAAAAACCGAGCGCCACATAATCCGACGAGAAAAAGAGCGCTCGAGGACGCTCTTGTTGACGCAGAAACGCATCGGCCAATCCGATCCCGTCCTCGCTCGTCAAGTAACCGGTCCAGACCCACCGCTCACGCGCAAGTTCGACTTCATCGAAGTACGCCTGCTGACGCGCAATCGAGCTTGGACTGTCTTGTCGTGACAACACGATGCCGATTTCGGCATATCCGGCTTGCGCCAACACGCGCAACCCGGCGACGAACGCGGTGTAATGATCGACGTGAACCGAAGAAATCGTCTGCGGCGCTCCGACGGTCGCAACCGCAATCGGACCAAATTGTCGATACGTTTCCATCTCATCGAATGACATCGTATGGGATAACAGAATCGCCCCATCGACTTCACGGTGCTTCAATAAATCAAGCGCTTGCCGTTCTTGGTCGAGTTGATACTCTGTCTGCCACATGACGAGTCGGTAATCTCTTTGGAGGGCGGCTTTCGCGAGCCCGTTAACGAACAGTCCATAATACGGATGATCCAAATACGGCAACACGACGACGAAACGCTGCGTGCGACCGGTCGACAACGTCAGCGCCTGCTGATTCCGTAAATAGCCAAGCTCGGCCATCGCCCGTCGCACCCGTTCACGCTTCTCTTTCGACACATACGGGTGCTCATTGAGCACGCGCGACACCGTCGTCACAGATACGTCCGCATATTTCGCGATATCTCGGATGTTCGCCATTCCGCTTCACCTCAATCTGTCAGTCTTTGGATATAGTGTACCCACTCTGACTCCTGACTGTCACCTTTCGCAATCACTTGCTTTCGGATGGCTTGGACGAGGCGGAACCGTTCTTCAACGGGTAAATGAAGAAACTCGTCTTGAAAACGGGCGCACAACATTCTTCCGAACGGCGTATACAACTGATTGATGACAAGTTCGTAAACGATCCCACTACACCAGGTTTTCCACGTTGTCGGATTCATGAGCAATCCCTCCTTTGACTTAACCGTACAGTCTGAAACGCGTTTCAGAGCAAGTACTATTTTTATTTTGTCTATTTCCGAACATTCAACATCGATATAAGAAATTTTTAGGTTTTTTCGCTTGAAATCATTGACGCCCGCCGACTCTTTTTGTATAGTCATCAAGTTGATAACGTTTGTTTGAAGGTTAAAGAACAATAATGTTCGGAAATTAAAGAGATTAGGGAGTTTTATACATGAACTTTTTTCAATTGAAACAACATGGCACGAACGTTAAACAAGAAGTGATGGCAGGTATCACAACGTTCGTGACGATGGCATACATCTCCGTCGTCAACCCGGCGATTCTGTCAGATGCAGGCATCCCGTTCGCCCAAGCGTTCACGGCGACGATTATCGCCATCTTGATCGGGACGGGATTGATGGCGTTCTACGCCAACCTCCCGATCGCCGTCGCACCAGGGATGGGACTGAACGCATTCTTTGCGTATACGCTCGTCGCCCAGCAACAGATCACGCCGTCGGCCGCACTTGGTGTCGTCTTCGTCTCGTCGGTCTTCTTCTTGATTTTGTCGCTGTCACCGATTCGGACGAAACTGATTCAAGCCATTCCGGCCTCGCTCAAGCACGCCATTACGACCGGGATCGGTTTGTTCATCGCCTCGCTCGGATTGAAGTTGTCAGGACTCATCGTCGCCGATGAAGCGAACCTCGTTCGCCTCGGTGACTTGTCGTCGCCAAGCGTCCTGCTCGTCCTCGGTGGCTTGATCGTCTCGGCCCTCTTGTTCTCACGGAACGTGCCGGGCTCGCTCCTCATCGGGATGGTGCTCACAGGCATCGCGGCCACCTTCATGGGTCTCTTGAAGATTGAAGGCGTGACGGCGATGCCGACATTGCCGGAAGGGCTCATGGTCAATCCGCTCACGGCGTTCTCAGACGTCATCCAATACGGTTTGTTCGGTGCCGTCTTGTCATTCTTCCTCGTCACGTTGTTCGATACGACGGGAACGCTCGTCGGTGTCGGAAAACAAGCCAACCTGTTAAAAGAGGATGGGACGATCGAGAACGGGCACCGCGCCTTATTCGCGGATTCACTCGCGACGATGGGCGGCTCGCTCGTCGGGACGAGCCCGTCGACGGCCTACATTGAATCAGCTGCCGGTGTCGCTCAAGGTGGACGGACCGGTCTCACGACAGCGGTCGTTGCCGGTTTGTTCGGACTGACGTTGTTCTTCAGCCCGCTCATTGGTGCCATCTCTGGCGTTGCCGCCATCACGGCACCGGCCTTGATCATCGTCGGCGCACTCATGTTGACGAACGTCCGCTATATCGACTGGACAGACTTCAGCGAATACTTCCCGGCGTTCATGACGATTCTGATCATGCCGCTCTCAGGCAGCATCGAACGCGGAATCGCCTTCGGTTTCATCCTGTATCCAATCTTCAAAGCGATGAACAAAGAGACGGTCCACCCTCTCATCTACTTGTTCGGAGCGTTATTCATTTTGGAAATGTTCTTCTTATAAGTTAGATTCGAGCCCTCGTCGACCGACGAGGGTTTTTCTGTTATTCAGCACGGGAACACTGTCGTATATCAGTTCTAGCCTGAATCTTGATTCATTATCATTTAGTTCTCAATTAGGTAGGATTTGACAATTTTTTGAGAGAATCGTTCCATTTTTCTGTCTTACGCGTGTTAGTTATGGAATAATAACCGTGAAACCGTTTACGAATTACACTATGAACAGGAAAGAAGGAATGGACATGCCTAAAGTGGCACTGTTCGTCACTTGTCTCTCCGATACGTTGTTCCCATCGGTAGGACAAGCGACGGTCGAACTATTAGAACATCTCGGTTGTGACGTCAGTTTCCCGTTTGAGCAGACGTGTTGCGGGCAACCCGCCTACAATAGCGGCTACCATGAAGAGACGAAGAAAATTGCGAAGCATATGATCGAGACGTTCGAGAAGGCCGATGCCGATTATATCGTCGGTCCATCCGGCTCTTGTGTCATGATGATGCGCGACTATCCGCATTTGTTCAAAGATGATCCCGCTTGGAAGATGCGGGCCGAGGCCCATGCGGCGAAGACGTTCGAATTGACGCAGTTCATCGTCGACGTGCTCGAAGTGACAGACGTCGGGGCCAAATTCCCGGCCAAGGCGACGTATCACGCCTCGTGCCATATGACGCGTCTCCTCGGAATCGAGGCGGCACCGGGTCAGCTGCTCAAAAATGTCGACGGATTGACGATGCTCCCGCTCGAGAACGTCCATAACTGTTGCGGCTTCGGGGGGACGTTCTCTGTCAAAATGCCGGATGTCTCAGTGCAAATGGTCGACGAGAAAGTCGAATCGATTTTAAGCTCGGGGGCCGAGGTGTTGATCGGGGCGGACGCTTCGTGTCTGATGAACATCGGGGGGCGCCTGCATAAACAAGGGCATCCAATCAAAGTGATGCATATCGCGGAAGTATTGAACGAAGGGGTGAAACAAGCATGAGTATGGGGATTCGGTTAGATGAGAAGTTTCAGGAACGGCGCAAGGACGGAATCGACAACCCGTTCATGCGCCAGGCCGTCAGCTCGGCGCAAAACCGTCTGCGTGACGGACGTTTAAACGCGGCAGGGGAACTCGGGGATTGGGAAGCGTTCCGGGACCATTCGGAAGAGATTCGTCAGCACGTGCTCGAACATCTCGACTACTACTTATATCAATTGAGCGAGAATATCTCGAAACGGGGCGGAAACGTCTTCTTCGCCGAGACACCGGAAGAAGCGAACCGCTATATCCGGGAAGTCGTGCGCGCTAAGAATGCCAAGCACGTCGTCAAATCAAAGTCGATGGTGACAGAAGAGATCGGCTTGAACGAGGCGCTCCATGAGGAAGGATGCACGGTCGTCGAGTCCGACCTCGGGGAATGGATTCTGCAACTCGATAACGACCCGCCGTCGCATATCGTCGCCCCTGCCTTGCACAAGGACCGGAACGCCGTCCACGAGACGTTCACGGCCCACGGCTACGAAGGGACGAACGACCCGACCGAGCTCGGACGCTATGCCCGTCGCGAGCTGCGAAAAGACTTTTTGAAAGCCGAAGTCGGGATCACCGGCTGTAACTTCGCCATCGCCGAGAGCGGTGCCGTCGGTCTTGTCACGAACGAAGGAAACGGGCGCATGGTGACGTCGCTTCCGGACACCGTCATCTCGGTCATGGGGATGGAACGAATCGTCCCGTCGTATGAGGAGTTCGAGGTACTCGTCAACATGTTGTGCCGGAGTGCCGTCGGCCAACGACTCACATCGTATATCACGACGTTCGCCGGTACGAGAGGTTTTGGTGAAGTTGATGGACCAGAAGAGTTCCATCTCGTCATCGTCGACAACAAACGCTCCGGTATCCTCGGCACGCAATTTCAGTCGGTGCTCCAATGTATCCGCTGTGCGGCCTGTATCAACGTCTGTCCGGTGTATCGTCACATCGGCGGTCATGCCTATGGCTCGATTTATCCGGGTCCGATCGGTGCCGTGCTCGCCCCGCTCCTCGATGGTTATGAGAACTATAAAGAGTTGCCGTACGCCTCGAGTCTCTGCGGTGCCTGTACGGAAGCCTGCCCGGTCAAAATCCCGCTTCACGAGTTGCTAATCGAACATCGCCGTGTCATCGTCGAAGAGAGAAAACAGTCACCGTTCGTCGAGCGCATCGCCATGAAAGGCTTCGCGGTCACGTCGTCGAGCCCGTTCTTGTTCGAAGCGGCCGAACACATCGCGCCGTTCGCGTCGTCCCCGTTCACGAAAGCGGGACAAATCGACAAAGGGTTACCGGCGTGGACGGATTCGAAAGACTTGCCACAACCGGCCAAGCAGACGGTACGGGATTGGTTCAAGAAACGGGGGAATGTAGAATGAATCCAGGAACGATTACCAATCGCGAGGATTTTCTAAAACGGATCGCGGGACAGCTCGGACGTGACGTCGACTTGACGCCGCCGAAACGCGTGTATAAGCACCGCCCGCAAGACGAGGTGCTGAAAGACGCCTCTGACGAGGAACTGCTCGAGACGTTCCGGATGGTCGCGACACGCATCCATACTGACGTCGTCGAATGCGAGTCGGCTAACCTCGATGATACACTCCGTCTCTTGATTGAACGGTATGATGGGCAGAGCATCATCGCCGAACGTGACGACCGAATCCAGGCATGGGCGCCCCAGACGAGCGAATCGTTCGACTGGTGGGATGCGGAGCGGCCAGAAGACAGCCGTGCCCTCGCCGTGAAGGCCGATATCGGTATCACGATTGCCGACCAGGCCCTCGCCGAGAGTGCGACGATCGTCCAGTACGCGGCTCCAGGGAAGTCACGCACAATCAGCTTATTGCCGCGCGACCATATTGCCATCATCCCGAAATCGGTGCTCGTGCCGCGGATGACACAGGCAGCCAAAAAATTAGCCGAACTTGACCGGACCGGTGACCTCGCCTCGCCGAACGGTGTCAACTTCATCTCCGGCCCGTCGAACTCGGCCGATATCGAGATGAATTTGATTGTCGGCGTCCACGGACCTGTCCGTGTCGCCTACGTGCTCGTCCATGACTTATAAGGAAAAAGACTCGCCGCGTGATGAAGCCATTCACGTAGCGAGTCTTTTTGTGTTCAGTTTATTCGACCGTGATACTCCCGTTTGAGCTCGTCAGTTTGACTTCAACCGCTCCGTCCCCGAACGTCCGCTCGTTCGCCCGGTCTCCGAACAGCTCGACTTTGCCGTTTCTCGTCTTGGCCCGAATGACGGCATCACGCGGATCTTGCTTCAGACGCATATCGATGCGGCCATTGTTCGTCTTCAGACGGATTGGATGCTCGATCACATCAATCACACAGTCGATGCGGCCGTTCGAGGTTTTCCCCTCAATCGCTCCTGTCACGTCGTTAATATCGAGGCGACCGTTCGACGATTGGATTTCGAGGCGGTCCACGTTCGAGGCGCCCACTTCCACACTCCCGTTCGATGATTGCGCGTCAAGGATCTGTCCTGTTATCGACGTCAAACTGACTTTTCCGTTCGAGGAGCGGAATGAGGCACGCTCGGCGCGAACTGTGTGGGCCGTGATGCTCCCATTCTCACTCTCGACGTCGACCGACGTGGCGTCAACGTTGCTCATATCGCACGAACCGAGACGGTTTTTGATCATGACCTTCTCATACGCATGGCGCGGCAGCTCGACGTGTAACACCGGTGCTTTCGTGACGATCCAGGAGAATAGGTTCGACAGACCGAAACGACGTTCTGACTCAATTCGGATTTCGAGCGTGTCTCCAACGATATCCATCGTCACCCCGTGGTCCCGTTCCGTCTCGAGCGTCGCGTAGGCAAAGCCGTCATCAGATGGGACGACTTTGACGTGTGCTTGCAGGACGTTGATCGAGACGTTGCGAAACGCCACGTTCGGACTTTTCACAATGGCAGGTTCTTTACGCTCTTCTGTGAGTGGCTCGACGGAACCGAGTAACTCATTCGCAAGCGCATCCGGCGTTCCGAGTTCCTCAACCATCGCCGCATCACTTTTCCCGTCAATCCGTCCGCTCGCAAAGTACTCTGACACGTCCCGTAAAATATCGACCCGATCGATGACGCTCATTCCCATCAATAACCGTTCGAGTTCTAATAAGTACTGTTCTTCTGTCATTTGCCCGTTCCCCCTTCAATCAATTCGTTGACACCGGTCGTGAACGCTTCCCACTCCGCGCGTAGTTCCGCCAAATGAGCTTCCCCTTGCTCCGTGATCGCGTAATACTTTCGCGGCGGTCCTTCTGCTGATTCTTTTAAATACGTTGTGAAATACCCGTCCGACGTGAGCCGTCTCAGAAGTGGATAGACGGCTCCTTCCGAGATGGCGACTTTCGTCGAAATGGCTTGCACGAGCTCGTAGCCGTAGCGGTCATGCGTCTCGACGAGCGCGAGCACGCACAAGTTGAGCACACCTTTCTTGAACTGAGGATTCATTCCCTCGCCTCCTCTACTATATATTAAACAATAGCTCATCATTCACTATTATTCAATAGACAATAGTCGGATTTCCGCTTATTTCTTGATTGGTGGAAACAACTGGTTCAAATCTGTACAATGAAGGGACGACACTCGCAGGGTATTTGTCACAGTAGGAATGTACGCAGTTCCAGGAAGGAACGGCCTTTTATGAAAACATGGATTGACCAACGGATCGGAAGACAGTTTTTATTCGTCTTCTATTTATTCATCGGATTGATCCTCCTGACCTCACTCGCCGTGTACATGTATACGGAAAACCGAATCGAACAGACGACGTCATCGCTCGAGAACATTAGTGAACGTCGCACGAACGCGACCGAGCTATTTGAGACGTGGCAGTCGATGCAATATGAGATGCGTGGTTACGTCATCCTCGGCGACGAGGCGATGCTCGCTCGTGTCAAAGACAAACAAGACTTGATTGAAACGCAGACCACCTGGTTCGAAACGAACGCGGTCACCGAAAAAGAGAAAACGTATGCTAGTGATGCGCGGACGCTCTTCTCGGCCTACCAACAGCGCGTCATGCCGAGCCTTGAGCGTTATGTCGTTGCCAAACGCGAAGGGACGGTCACTGAACCGTTCTTAAAAATGCCGACGCTCGGTAAAGTGAACCCGCAAGCGGAGCCACCTGCCGATCGCAAATTCAAAATCAACTCGAAAAGTGCGGCTGACATGAGCGCTAGCATCGTTGACATGGAGACCGTATTCACAGAGTATCGCAACTCGTTGAATGAGGAAGAGAATCAACTACGTGAACAACTGGCCACACATACGAAGTGGGCCCAAGTGTTATGGCTCCTCTCGCTCCTAGCGGTCTTGCTCGTCCTCTTTATCGCTGCCCGCCCTTACGTCCAACGGCTGACCGGTCAACTTCATGAGCTGATCATCAACAGTGAACGTTTGGCGGACGAGCGGATCATCCCGATTCCAGCGGCCGTGTCGTCACGGAACGAGGTCGGACAGCTGACGAACTCATTCCGTCAAATGGCCTCTTCGCTCGCGACGCAGCGCTATCAAGTCGAGGAAGAGCGCGAGAAGACGGCGCGACTGTTGCATTCGATTCGTGATGCGGTCATTTACGTCGAACATACGACACATGAAAAGTTCGCCAACCAGGCCCTCTTTATCATGTTCAACCAAGCCGTCACGAAACGAAACGAGATGGACCTGTATCGCTTGGATGTTGATTTAGAAGAACTCGGCCTGCAAGTCGATCAAAAAGACTCGTTCTTTTCATTCATGCGCCGTGCGTTTGACGGTGAGAGCATGGAAGAAAGCGTAACGTTCTCGATGAATCAAGAAGAACGATTCATCCAGATGTATGCGGAGAAAATCCACTTGCGCGGCACCCGTCATGGCACGATGCTCGTCTTCCGGGATGTGACGCAAGAGACCGAGGTCGACCGGTTGAAGACAGAACTCGTTTCGACCGTGTCGCACGAACTGCGCACACCGCTTACGAGCATCATCGGCTTCACCGAACTGCTTCGCTATCGGACGATGCCTGCCGAACGCACCGATCAATATTTAGGGATGATTCACCAAGAGACGCTACGTCTCGAGGACTTGATTTCAAACTTATTGGACGTGCAACGGATGGAGTCCGGCAAACAGACGTACCATAGCCAACCGGAGAGCCTGCATGCCATTTTGAAAGAGACCATCGCCGTCCATCAAGGCGCGAGCGAACATCATCAGCTCGCCCTCGAGTGTGACACGAATCTGTATGTATACGGTGACCGGGATCGGCTCAACCAACTGTTCACGAACTTGCTCCACAACGCGATCAAATATTCGCCGGACGGCGGAAAAGTCGCCGTCTGCGTCACGAATGATAAATCAGACGTCATTGAGATTTCGATTCAAGACACAGGCATCGGGATTCCACTGTCGGCGTTGCCGAAACTGTTCGACAAGTTTTATCGGGTCGACAATTCGGCCAGCCGCAAAATCGGCGGCACGGGACTCGGCCTTGCCATCTGTAAAGAAATTGCTGAAGGCCATGGCGGCTCAATCCGGGTCGATTCGAACGTCGGGCACGGATCGACGTTCACGATCATCTTGCCGAAGTATAGTATGGAAGATCAGATGAGCAGCTAACAAAAAAGGGAGGATTCGCGTAAAGCGAATCCTCCCTTCAGATTGTAGACAAAGTCACGTTTCAGGCGAACTGAAACGTGACTTTGTCGTTTTCGGGCCTTGAGGCGCTCTGCCCGAGCCCCTTTTCAGGCGGGCTGGGCGTTCTTCCATGCCCAGCCCGCCATCTTCTTAAGATTGAGGGCAGCAAAAGTAAGCATCGCCTGCATTGAAACTTTTTCAAGTCCCCGATAACGGGTCCAACGCATGCCATGCTTCTCTTTTGCGTCCGCGAACACGCGCTCGACCGTCTGTTTACGACGGTCATAGATGTTGCGGTTCAATTCCGTGTGGCGGAGGTCTTCGACCTCGTCCATATAGGGTTGCCAGAGGTGCCGCTCGATGATCCGCTGGTGCTTCTGGCTCTTCGTGCACTGCTCGAGCAGCGGGCAGTTCACACAAACCGCAGGATTCGAGACGTACTTGCGTTTCCCCTCGCGCATCGTCGTGCTGTACGTTAATAACTCGTTGTTTGGGCAGATGTAGACGTCATGGTGCTCGTCGTAGATGAAATCCTTGGTCTTGAAGGCGCCCTTCTTACCCTTCGGGCGGGTGTATGGGAAGACCGGCAGGATCCCACGGTCAATCAGCAGCTTGGCAATGGCCGGATTTTTATAGGCGGAGTCGGCGGCGACGGCGAACGGTTGAATCAGGCGGTCGGAGACCTTGTCGAGCAGATCGGGGAACGCTACACTATCGTGCACGTTACCCGGTGTGACGATAGCACCGAGCACGAACCCATGGGCGTCGCTCGCCGCATGGACCGAGTAAGCGAACTGCTTCTCACGCTCACCCTTCACGTAATATCCACTCTCAGGGTCTGTCGTGCTGACCTTGATTTCCTTCGTCTCCTCCGCCTGATTCTTTTTTGGCCCTAAGGGCTTCTTTCCACTTTCTTCGCGGTCTCGCTCGACCTCGGCATCGAGTTGTTCTTGATAGTGCTTCACCTCTTGCCGGACGGTCTTCTTGACGAGCTTCCGCTTGTTTGCGTTCGCTTTGACGTGTGTCGAGTCGACGAATAGGACGGCACGATCGATGAACCCTGCGTCAGCAGCCTGTTCAAGGATATGATAGAAGATGTCGTCGAACAAGCTCGTGTACTGGAACCGACGCACATAGTTCTTCCCGAACGTCGAGAAATGTGGCACCTTGTCCGTGAACCCGAACCCGAGAAACCAACGGTATGCGACGTTCGTCTCGATCTCACGAATCGTCTGTCGCATGGATCGGATACCGAACAGGTACTGAAGGAAGGCCATCTTGATCAGGACGACAGGGTCGACGCTTGGCCGGCCACGGTCCTCAGAATATAAGTCCTCCACGAGCGGATAGATGAACTCAAAGTCGATCACCGCCTCGATTTTTCGGACCAGATGGTCCGCTGGCACAAGCTCGTCGAGCGTGACCATTTCCAGTTGTGTCCGATTGGTTTCCGATTCTGTTGATTTCCTGATCATCCGATTCGCCTCCATAACTGTTTCTATATCTCCCATTATAAAAAAGCGACGACGTTACGAAAAGAGGGATTGATGCGTGGGCCGACTGCGGGCACGCGAGACTTCCAGGGGATTAGCAAGCAAAGGGAGACCCAGCAGCGACAAAGTCGCGATGCGGCTCCCTGCTTGCCCCCAGAAAAGCGAGCTGTGCCCGGTCGGGCAAATAAAAAAGACTGCAGACAATGTTTTGTCTACAGTCTGAAGGGAGGATTCGCGTAAAGCGAATCCTCCCTTTCGTCATTGCACTTTATTTTCAGGACCGAAAGCCGGGTAAAGCGATAGACCGCCATCCGCGAAAATCGTCGCGCCTGTGACGTACGACGACTCGTCAGAAGCAAGCCATGCAGCCACCGCCGCAATCTGTTCAGGGCGCCCGATTTCATGTGTTGGGATGAGCGCCTCGAGTCCTTTTTTCTCTTCTGGGTCTTGCATCGTCTCTTCATTGATTGGAGTATCAATCGCACCCGGTGCGATGCCGTTGACGCGAATCTTGTTCGGTGCGTACTCGAGCGCGACCGACTTCGTGAACATCTTGACGCCGCCCTTGCTCGCTGCATAATGCGTATAGCCAGGACGCGGAATCACTTCATGCACCGATGACATGTTGATGATGTTCCCTTTGATTTCATGTTCGACAAAGTATTTGAGGGCAGCACGTACACCAAGGAACGTTCCGGTCAAGTTCGTGTCGATGATTTTCTTCCAGTTGTCGAGTTCCATCTCATGCGTTTTCGCTTCGACTTGTACGCCGGCGTTGTTGACGAAGATGTCCATCTTTCCAAATTCAGACACGGCCGTTTCAATCATCTTTTCGGCGAGTCCTTCTTCCGCCACGTCACCTTTGACCGCGACTGCCTTGCCGCCAGCCTCTTCGATTCCTTGAATGACTTTCTTCATCTCGTCTTCACTGCTGCGATAGTTCAGGACGACATGGACCCCTTCTTTTGCGTAACGTTCGGCAATCGCTCGACCGAGTCCTTTCGAACTCCCGGTGATAACCGCGACTTTTCCTTTCAGTTCTGGATAGTTAGCCATATCAATTCCTCCTTCGTCTCTTCTCGATTTGTAGTTCCCTCATTCCCCTCTTCGTGAAACCTTTTAGGCTGTTTTTTGAATATTTGTGGCAAATCTACTATACTGAAACAAACTATTCGTTTTCAGGGATTTTCCTGAACGACATAAAACTTACTCTAATGGAGGTGACTCCCCGATTTTTGGGGGAATTTTTGGACAGTCCCATGTTATTCAGCTTATTGATCGTCGCCCTGCTCATTTTCATGACCGCCTTTTTCGTGGCGGCTGAATTCTCGATTGTCAAAGTGCGCGGCGCCCGGCTTGACCAACTCGTGCTCGAGGGAAGCAAACGGGCCTCTGTTGCCAAAAAGGTGATTGAAAACCTTGACGACTCGCTGTCGGCTTCACAGTTCGGCATCACGCTCGCCGCTCTCGGTCTCGGTTGGATTGGCGCGGATCAAATCGAAGGGATGATTCAACCGCTTGTCGACCGTTTGAACGTATCGTCGTCGCTCGCGACCGTCTTGTCCTTTTTGATCGCCTTTTTACTGATTGCCTTCCTGCACGTCGTCATCGGGGAACTTGTCCCGAAGACACTTGCCGTGCATGAAGCCGAGCGCTTGACACTGCTCGTCGCCCGACCGCTCTATTTCTTCACGAAGTTATTGTATCCGTTCATCCACGTGCTGAACGGGACGGCCCGGCTGACACTCCGCTTGTTCGGCGTACAGACGACCGCACAAGAGACGGCGCACTCGGAAGAAGAACTCAAAATCATCATGACCGAGAGCTTCCGCAGTGGGGAAATCAACGAAAATGAGCTCGCCTACGTACAAAATATCTTCTCTTTCGACGAACGTGTCGCCAAAGATGCGATGGTCCCACGGATGAACATGGTGACCATTGACGAAGAAGACTCGATTGAGACGATTATCGCTACCGTCCAAGAACACCAATATACACGCTACCCAGTCACACGTGACGGTGACCGCGATGATGTGCTTGGCTTTATTAATGCCAAGCAGTTATTCACCGCCCAACTCGTCAAGAGCGATGCCCCGTTCGAATCGTTCATCCATCAACTCCCGCTCGTGACGGAGTTCACTCCGCTCCAAGAGGCGATGGTGAAAATGCAGAACGCGCGGACGATGATGTGTCTTGTCATCGACGAGTACGGTGGTACGGCAGGACTTCTCACGATTGAAGACATCCTCGAGGAAATCGTCGGGGAGATTCGCGATGAGTTCGACCGTGACGAACAGGCCGAAATCACGGAAGTCACACCTGGGCATTACCGCCTGTCCGGTCTCGTCTTGACGCAAGAAATCGAAGAACGGTTCGGCATCGAGATTGAGGATGACGTCGATACGATTGGCGGTTTCGTCTTATCGCAAAAAGCGAATGCACGGACTGGCGAACGCTTCGTCTTGCCGGGCGAACATGAATTGATTGTCCGTGAAATCGACAATCACCGCATCGTTTTTGTCGACTTGATTTTGGCTCATAAAGACGAGATTCAACCTGAACTCGACTAACCGATTGGACCGCCCTCCCCGATTTTTCGGGGAGGGCTTTTCGTCGGCCGCTCGAACTGTCGCTATATTTTCAAGCCTTGTCGTGATATACTGCACATATGTTGCTTATTTGAGTGCGTGTCACTCATTGACACAACATCACCGAACAGTTCATCAATGTTCGGTCCAACAACTGCAGAAAGAAGGTTACGCATGGAACGTAAACTATTTTTAATTGACGGAAACTCCATGCTGGCCAGTGCCTACTATGGTGCCGCCGCGAGCCGAACGAAAAAAGGACGCGAGGTATCTAAAAACGATCGGAGTGCCGTCATCGGTATGACCGGCCTCATCCGGACGATTCTACGCAGACATCGTCCGACTCATTTTGTCGTCGTGTGGGACGTCTCACGTGAAACATTATGGCGCCGCGAGCTTTACCCAGGCTATAAACGCCGTCGCCGCCAGACACCACCCGAGTTGAAAGCGCAAATGGAACTCATGCGCCAATTGCTTGAAGATAGCGGAATCCCGCAATATCAAGTCGAAGGCTATGAAGGAGAAGATTTGATCGCTCATATCGCTCGGAAGTTCAGCTGCAGCGCTCCTGTCGTCATCATGACGAAGGATAAAGACTTGCTTCAGCTCGTGAGCCCACGTATCACTGTCTGGCTTCAGACGCAGGAGCTGCAACAAATGCAGGCTCGTTGCGACATCAAAGACAATCGCCCGCTCCCGCTCAAGCGACATCTCGAGATTCGTCCTGAGGAGATTGCGGCATTGTACGAAGGATTGAAGCCAAAACAGCTCTCAGCAGTCAAAGCATTGACAGGAGACCGTTCAGACGGGATTCCACCTGTGGCCGGATTAGATGAAAGTCAATCGGTCCAGCTGATCAAACGCTTCGGTTCGCTCGATAAGCTTTATACGGCGCTAAGCGTCAAAGGCGACAAACGACAACTGATCAATGAAACGATCGCGGCACTGACGTCAGAAGAAGTGCCCCGTAACTTGAGACGCACACGTAAAAAGGCCGAGCGCAACATGGAGCTCGTCCGTCTCGATGTGACGGTGCCAGAACTTGAACATTTGAAACTGGCTCATCTTGAGCTCAGTATTAATTCAAAACGTGTCGAACAAGCGTATCAAAAACGCGGCATTCGCCTCTCGTTTGATTCAAGTCAAAAGAAAATTTCAGCACGCTAAAAAAGCGCGGACAATTAGTCCACGCTTTTTATATTGACCGTAATCCCATCTTCGTCGGTGAGCGACCATTCCGATGTTGTCCCGCCGAGTTCACGATTCGTCGTCGCGTCGACTAAGAGGGTCCACGCCTCCAGACCTGCCTCTTGTCCCATCGGCTCGCTTGGCCGGGCCCAGACGTTCGTCCCGATGTGGTGATGATATCCGTCGGCCGCTAAAAATAAGGCGCCCGGATACGAATCGGTCGTCACCGTGAAACCGAGACGATTTTGATAGAATAATTTTGCCGCTTCTAGGGAACGTACTTTGAAGTGGACATGCCCCATCGTCGTCCCGTTCGGTAGACCCGTGAACGGACGGTCGGCCGCCGCCTCGAGCATCGATTCGTATTCCACCGGGTCCGTCGACATCTTCACATGACCGTTCGCTTCATACTCCCACTGCTCACGGGGACGGTCGGCGTAGAGCTCGATTCCGTTGCCTTCCGGGTCGCTCAAATAGAACGCCTCGCTGACCAAATGATCCCCTTGGCCGACTTCAATCCGTTGTTCAATCAAATGACGAAGAATCCGTCCGAGTTCGACACGGTCCGGCAATAAGATGGCCAGATGAAACAAGCCGGCTGTTCGTGGATTGGGACGCACGCCGCTCACTTCATGTAAGATGACGAGCGGCATTTCGTTCGTTCCGAGTGTGACGCGATGTTCTGACGTCTCGAGTACATCCATTCCGATGACGCGCTCATAATATGTTTTCATCGTTTCTAAATCGTTGACGCGCAATGTGACGGCGCCGAGTTTAATGTTTGTTAAGTTCATCCTTGATCACCTCTTTCTCAGTATACCCGCTAAGTAGAATCGACAGAAGACGGCACAAAAAGGTGGTATAGTTACCTCAAGGATACTGTAGAGAGGAGTGAGACTGATGCCATTGATTTCAAGTTGCGAAGTCGATACCGCGCTCGAGTTGATCACGGGGAAATGGAAACCGTCGATTTTACTCGCGCTTATCAATGAAGACACGTTACGGTTCAGCGAATTGAAACGCTCGCTCCCAAATATCAGTCAAAAGATTTTGACGGCACAGCTTCGCGATTTAGAGGAGCAAGACATCATCATCCGCACCGTCTATCCCGAGGTTCCGCCTCGTGTGGACTATCGCTTGAGCGAGTATGGGAAGACGTTGATTCCGGTGCTCGAGACGATGAACGCTTGGGGCATCCAACACGCAGAACGGATGCGTCAAAAATAATTGTCCACATGTGGATAACCCGTTTCCGCATTCCCATCTATCACTTATCCACAGGAGGCTCACATGATTCGTTATCCACAATTGACCGGACATCACTTCGGTGTGACGGCCCCTTCGTCTGGCGTTCCCGCTGAATTACATGGACTGCTCCATGAGGCCGAGGCGACGTTCAGCCGCCACGGGTTTACGCTCCAATTCGAGCCATCGGTTTGGACGCAAGACAGAGCAAAATCGGCACCCGCAAAAGTCAGGGCCGATGAATTGACGCGGTTGTTCCACGACGACGCCATCGATTTGATTATCCCGCCATGGGGCGGCGTCCTCTTGATTGAGTTGCTAGACGCTATCGAGTGGGACACGCTCCCACCGAAATGGGTGCTCGGCTATTCGGACGTCAGCTTATTCCTATTCGTGTATACGCTCAAGACCGGCATCGCCTCGGCTCACGGGACGAACCTCGTCGACCTGCGCGGCGAAGAATGGGACGCGACGAGCTCGCGTTGGCTCGATGTCGTATCAGCAAAAGAAGGCGAGACGGTCATCCAGCTCGCCTCGGAACAGTTCCAAAAAGAGTGGCAGCATGAGAACCCAAGCCCGCACGTCTATCATTTGACCGAACCGACGGAGTGGAAATCACTCGGCGGGACAGAGGCGACCGGACGACTGCTTGGCGGCTGTATCGATGTCTTGTTGCATACGATCGGCACACCGTATGGAGATGTCGCTACGTTCCAACAGACCCATTTGGACGGGGAGCCGATTCTTTGGTATTTCGAGAACGCCGAGCTCGATGTTACGGCACTCAAACGGACCCTGCTTCAAATGAAGTGGGCCGGTTGGTTTGATCATACGTCTGGCATTCTGTTCGGGCGCAGTGCGGCCCAACAGCCCGTCCAAGGCTACACGGCAGAAGACGTGTATGCGGAACTGCAAGAATTGCTCGACGTACCTGTCATTTACGATATCGACTGCGGGCACGTCCCGCCGCAAATGACACTCGTCAACGGTGCCCACGCCTCGATTCAAGTCGAGGACGGCAAAGGGACACTCATTCAAACGTTCAAGGGCTGACGCGTCAGCCCTTGATTTTTTTGATGAGCGACATCAGATGGCTGCGGAAACGTCCTTCCGGGAACAGACCCACTTCTCGTTCAATCAACGGGACCCATTCATCCCCACACCCGTGACTCGTTCCAATTAATAACCCTTCGAAATAAATCGCTTGATCGACAAACCCATGCTTCGCCCATTGCTCATGGTGCTCCAACAGTTTCAAAAACGATTTCCGGGCTGCCTCTGTCTCACCGGTCAAGGCGAAATAGACACCTTTACTCATCTCGAACGCCGCGATGAATTCTGCATTTCCGTCTAGTAGTTGATTCATGACCACAATCTGTTGATGGAGCAGCTCCGTCTTCCGATATTCAATCGCATAGAGCGCTTCCGTCATCGCCAAGCGTATTTTCATCGTCACGTCGTCCGTGAAATTCGTGTATTGTTTCGCTTTTTGCAGCGCATCGACAATCGCCGCTTCATCTTTTAAATAGAGGGCACAAATCGCAATCGTTCGATACACATCGTCGACCCGATAATACATTTTCGTTCGTTTCATATAATCGAGCGTGTCCTCGAGACGACGAATCGCGCCCGGTAAATCGTCGTCATACAACATATTTCGGAACACCATCAACATGCTGAATTCGACGCGGGTCTTCGTCTTCATGCTTCTCGAATCAATCAATTCAATCGTATCGATCCGTTCAATCGCCTCATCAAACCGATTCCACATGAGCAGATAAAACGCTTGGCTGATGCGGGCCATAATCAATTCTTCTTTCTCCTCGAGCCGCTCAAACACCGCGATTGCCCGATCATACCACTCCAACAGTTGTTGTTGATTCCCACTATAAAATACACTGTCCGCGAGTAACGTGTACGCCTTCCCTTGCCATACCGAGTTCATCTCAACGTCCACGTAAGGGAGGAGCGCCTTCTGAACGGCCTCGTCTTCCCATGAGTGGAGACCTCCTTGCGTATATTCAATCTCCTCGACGATTTTCTGTAAGTCCTCCTCGCGAGGATCGACGAGCAATGACTGCACCGACACGTCGAGTCGTTTCGCGATTTCACGAAGGCTGCGCATCGACGTCTCTGCTTTGCCGTTCTCAATCATACTGAGCATCGATTTCGTGATGATGCCTTCAGCGAGCTGGCTTTGCGTCAGTTTTTTTTCTTTGCGTAACGCTTTAATCCGTTGTCCAATCATAGAGCACCTCTTAAAAGTTAAATTTAATTGAACTTATTGTATACAAATCGAGTGTCATCGTTTACTATAAAGTTAAATCAGATTGAACTTAACTGTAAAGGAGAATCGATATGACGACCACTTCATCAAACTTGTATGTATTATTGCTCGGAAAATTCATGTCGTTGTTTGCATCCAGTCTCTTCACGTTCGTCGCGGGACTGACGGTTCTGACGACGTCCGGTTCGGGACTACAGTTCGCACTCGTCTTGCTTGCCGGCACAGTGCCACGTGTCTTATTATCTCCGTTTGCTGGGGCGTTTGCCGACAAACTGGATCGCAAGCGCGTGATCATTACGATGGAGTCCGTGAACGCCTTATTATTTTTAGCTGCCGGCATCGCGAGTCTCGTCTGGACGTTCGGCGTTCCTGCTTTCTTGATTATCACATGTCTGCTCTCTGTCGTCTCGACTTTCTTATCCGTCACATTATCGAGTTCGATTCCATTCTTGTTCGACGAAGACGGACTCCAACGCGCCAATTCCCTCATTCAAAGTACCATCTCCATCTCAAGCATCGGCACGCCGCTGCTCGCCGGGGCACTGTTTACGTTACTTCCGGTATCAGCGTTTCTCTTCAGCTCGTCTCTCTTATTGATAATCGCCGCCCTTGTCGCCTCTCGTCTCCACTTTAAAACGTACGACCATGTCCCCAGCGAGCAATCGACTTGGTCCGAGGTCCGGTCTGGCTTCCGCTACTTGAAACGCCAGCGCGTACTTTGGACGTTGACCCTCTTGGCCGCCTTGCTCAACTTCTTCTTCGTTGCCGCAGAAGTACTATTCCCGATTGCCGCCCTACAAGACATCGGCGTCAGTCCGCTCCAGTTCGGCTTTTTAGAAAGCATGTTCGCGGTCGGCTTTTTGATTGCCTCGCTCGTTCATGCATTACCAATCTTTCAAATCAAATATCGTCTGGCGACGACACGTAGCGCGCTTATCGTCGTGAGTTGTCTCTTTATCGCACCGGCCGTTCCACTCTATTTCGATTTCTCGGTCACGCCGGCCATCGTCTTCTTCGCGGCTTTCGCCTTATTAAGCGGATTCTTCATCATCCGCGTCAATATCCCCATTCAGCTCTATTTACAGACGAACACGGAACCAAGTTATCTCGGTCGCGTCATCGGTGTTCTCGAATCCCTCGCCATGGGCATCACACCGTTCGGATTCATCGTGTTTGGCCTATTGAGCGAATGGATGCCGGTCGCTTCACTCTATACGATTTGCATGCTCTGTCTGCTCACTATCACGTTGTTCGCGATGTATTGGATCCGTCACGACATAACTGCCGAAAAAGCCGCTGTGTCAGCGCAAGCAGAAAGTGCGTGAACGCAAAAAGACATCGAACGGTTCAGTTCGATGTCTTTTCTGTAGATGGGAGGACTCGTTTCTCTAACAAGAACGGTCCGAACGGGATAACGGATGCCATAACCGCGAGGACCAACACTTTTAAGCCCCAGTTGAAACGCCATGCCATATAGACGGCTGCCGCCACATAAGCGACGAACAAGAAACCGTGGGCCGCGCCGACGATGCTGACGGCAAGCGGCATACCCGCCAAGTACTTGAGCGGCATCGCGATGAGCAACAAGAGTAAGAAAGACACTCCTTCTGTGTATCCGAGCCATTTAAAACGTGTCGCGTTCATATTCGTTCTCCTTTTCAATCGATGCTACGTTCATCGTAGCCGAAAGAGGTGAGGTTTGTCACAGGAGAACGTCATAAAGTCGTTACGCTATTTGACGATTTGGTGAACGATGCATAACTTTCGTTTCAACGAACTTGCGAAGGAACAATCCATCGACACCGAGTTTACCAGCATTGTATCCAGCGACGAGAATGAGGACCGAGACGATTAACATCGTCGGGTTCGTGCTGACCGTTCCTGAGAGCAAGAACGCCATGTTCATAACGAGACCGAAGAAGGCAGCGCTGCGTGTGAGGGCACCAACCAAGAGGCCGAGACCGACTAGAAACTCCCCGTATGGAATCAACACATCAAATAAGGCCGCGTTCGGGATGGCGAAGTTTTCAAGGAATGCTGCCCACCAACCAGCTACAGCTGGGTGGTCGCCCGTGGCGAGGGATGCTGCATTTTGAAGATATCCACCTGATTCGAATCCGCCTGTGATCTTGCCCCAACCTGCTGTGAGCCAGTGATAGCCGAGCCAGAGACGAAGGACTGTCAAAATACCGGTGGCAATGTTGTGGTTTTGCCAAAATTTTGTGAACATGATAATTCCTCCTTTGAATGAGTGAATGATGACTTATATGTGATTACATTCACAATATACCATCCATGTTCATCTTTTCACATAGGTTAGGACGAGAGTTCACGTTTCGTTCATATGTACGTCACAGGTCAGTCACTTTTTGGAAATTGGTCAATTATAAAAGACGTCCACGAAGGACGTCCTTGTTGATTTATAGATTCACTTCTTGAGGTGGTTGACCTTTTTTATTCATAACGCGCATCGATTGCGGCGCGATTTTTAAGATGACGAGTTTCGGATCATCTGGGCCGTCGAACCAGCCTTCAAGTTTCTCGTTCCATACTTTTTCTTTCATCGATTCATCATCGGATACTGTCGTTTCCCCCAAGATTTCAAGATACGTATCCCCGACGCCATCGCCGTCATAACCAATGAGAATATGCGTATACGGATTGTTTTTCAGTTCATCGACTTTATCCGTATCTTTCGACGTTGCCGTGTAGAGCGTCAAATCATCATGGAAAAATGTCATATAACGACTGTGCGGCTTGCCTTTATAGACCGTCGCCATCGTCCCCACGTTACTATGATCTAAAATCTGTCTTGCCGTTTGCATTGCATCCATTCTGAAAAACCTCCTTGTGGTAGTCACTCGTATATTCTTTCCCCTGGGACAAGTGATTAAACACGCGGACAACAAAAAACCTGCTCGCCGAAGCGAGCAGGTTATAAAATTCCTTAGAAAGGAAGATTAGATTTTTTCAACGTTAGAAGCTTGTGGTCCACGAGCTCCGTCAGTGATTTCGAAAGTTACTGCTTGGCCTTCTTCAAGTGTCTTGAAGCCGTCGCCTTGGATTGCTGAGAAGTGTACGAATACGTCGTCTCCGCCTTCCATTTCGATGAAGCCGTAACCTTTTTCTGAGTTAAACCATTTTACTTTACCTGTGTTCATAATGAACCCTCCTGAAATAAACGCTGTGCGTTCTAGTAGTGCCTTACTAGAAAAAACTGACCAATAAAAAATCACAAACCTGTAGGATTATCTTAAACGAAAAATAATCCAAAGCGTTTTGTGAATTATGTTTCCAGCTATTCTTAATTAAGCACATATAGAATATACCATGGATAAATGCTTCTGTCTACTAAATACTTCGGTTTGCTAAAAATACTTCTAAAACGGGTACATCCAAATGTAGTGAACGCTAGGAGGATGAACCATATGACCGCACATATTGACCGCTCGAACATCGCCGCCACCATCGCCTATCATTCGAACTGGGCGTCCGATGAGCTATTGACGGAATCGCTCGACTGGCATGCGTCGACTCGACGCACCACCTATCCCGATCAAGCAAAAATCTATCTCTCTCACTTACCGATGACCGAACGCATCGTCCCGGTGACAAGTTCCTTGCCGCTTGAGATGGTAGACGGAATCGTCCGCCCGGTCTGGATGCGCCGCCTCGATGCTGAGCACTTGAACTTGAGACAACGGGCGCACCATCACATCGACGTCACCGATTATGGGGCCGTCGGGGATGGTCAGACGGATTGCACGCTCGCTTTCCGGCTCGCTCTCAGGTCGAACCGTCATGTCCACGTACCGGCCGGCGTGTATGTCGTCCGCGGCATCCGCATCCCCTCGAACTGTGTGCTCGAAGGAGCTGGACAGCAGGAAACGATGATCAAGCTTTCGGACCGAGCCCCGAAACATCGACGGTTGCTTCGAAACGCGAACCCGTTCGCCGGTAACCATCATATCGAGGTCGCCCATTTGACGCTCGACTGGAACGTGGAACGCCTCGGCGACGTCGATCGAACCTCGAGCGGCGATACGGCTTCAAGCGCGTTGACGTTCGCGCACGTCACATTCGGCTGGATTCACCACGTCACGGCGAAAAATGCTGGGTTGCACGGGTTCGATATCACTGCCCCGCACTATCATTACTTAGGGGACGGACTTCGTGCCAAGAAAGGGAGCCGGTACGTGTGGCTCGACCACTGCGAGGCGACGAATTACGGCGACGACGGTATCACGACCCATCATAGCGATGCCCTCTATATCACGAACTGTTACTGTCATCATCCACACGGACGGACGCACGCGCACGGGTTCTCAAACTCGAACGGGATTGAGGTCGATGACGGGTCACGCCACGTTACGCTCGTCAACAATATGAGTGAGGGTTGTTTTGGCGGCATCGAAGTAAAAGCGCACGGGACGTCTTCAGCCGCTCACGACGTCCATATATTTGGACACTTCTCGTATCACGACAACCGCTCGTTCAACTTCCGGCACATCAGCCATCACTTGGCGGATGACCCGCAATCGAAGACAGCACGCTTCCTTTCAGGGACAAATCTTGTATCGGTGGAGCCGGTCCGATCGAAGCTATATAAGAAGTCTTCTGCGCGTAGCCTGGTCGTATCGGCGTATCAAGACGTGTTCATTCACGGGTTCACGGCGATTGGCAATCCTGAATATGACTATCGCGGAAACCCGGCGCTCGCCATTCAATACAAATCTCGGAACGTCCGCTTGAAACGGATTGCGGCGAGCGGGTTTACTTCGGGTCGGGCTGATATTGAACTGTTCGGCGGGGATAATCGGACCGATCACGTCACGATTGAAGACGTCATTTGCCGTAACTCGGCCCCGGTCACTTTGAAAATCGGTGGCCAGTTGACGAATATTACACTCCAGCGTATCGAAGGCGAACAAAAAAGTGGAGATGCGCTCATCTCCACGAGTAGCCCGATTCAGGCCCATGACTTATTCGCTTATGGGTTTTCCGATCGCGTACGTAATGACGCTTGAGCCGACTCGACAAGTTCATCGAGCATCGCCTCATCTAAATTGAGTGAACTCACCGTCTGTTTCGCCATCATACGAACGATGGCTTTATCGAGAAAGCCCATCCGTTCAAAATCATAGCCGTTGCCGACGACTTCGACGAAATAGGCGTGTGCCCGTAACACTTCTCGATATGCGTCTTCAAGTTCGCGTTGCCGTTCGGCCGCGGTCGGCGTACCGGCACATAGATAGAGGCCGAGCGGTCGTTTGAGCAGGTGTACTTCGTTCATGTGGAGCCAAGCCGTCATCTCGTCTTGAATTTTCCCCATTCGAATCGAACTGCCGACGATCACATGGTCAACCGTCCCCCACTCGACATCCGGTTGTTCGACCACGTTTTGGATGTGGACGTCTCCCGGAAGCCGTTCGGCCAACAGATGGGCGACTTTCTCACTCGTTCCGTAGCGGGTCGAATAAGCAATTAACGTATTCATCGCGTTTCCCCCTTTCGGTCAGACTCTACTATCTCTATTCCCGAAAGCTTCTACAATTACTAACGACCCGAAAAAAACTCGCCACGAGGCGAGTTTTTTCGTCACACTTTATACACTTGCGCTTCATACGGACGAAGCGTGAACGGTTCGATTGGTTCCATGTTTCCGATGACGCGTTCTGTCACGTCATATGGAAGAGCACGAGTCACCGTCTCAGCTGAGAAGTTACAGAGCACGAGCCACGTCTCCCCTTCGAACGTACGTGTGAAGGCGTACACCACTTCATCGTCCGGGAGTAACAGCTCATACTTTCCGTAGACAACGATCGGATTTTGTTTTCGGAGCTGAATCAATTGGCGATAGTAATGGAAGAGCGAGTCCTGATCAAGCCGGGCCGCTTCCGCGTTTACGGTCACATAGTTCGGGTTGACCCCGATCCAAGGCGTTCCGGACGTGAATCCGCCTTGCGCTTCGGCCGACCACTGGACCGGTGTCCGTGAGTTGTCGCGCCCACGTGCGTGAATGCCGCGGAAAATCTCATCATGCGTCAACAGTCCATTCGTCGTGTAATCCCGGTAAGCGTTGAGCGTCTCGATGTCACGGTATTCATCGATTGAGTCGAACGCCACGTTCGTCATCCCGAACTCTTCACCTTGATAGATGTACGGCGTCCCTTTCAACATGTGGAGAAGCGTCGCGAGCATCTTGCCGGAGACGACACGGTATTCGTCCGAGTCGTTCCCGAACCGTGAGATGGCCCGCGGTTGGTCATGGTTGCTCCAATAGAGACTGTTCCAGCCATCTTCCTCGAGACCTTCTTGCCAACGCGAGAAGATCGTCTTCAATTCCGTCAACTTCCAGTCCGTCGGGTTCCATTTGCCGAAACTGCCGTTGCCGACGTCGACGTGTTCGAAATGAAACACCATGTTCAACTCGTCACGGTCTTCTCCCGTATAAAGCTTCGCCTCGTCGACGCTGACGCCCGGCATCTCACCGACCGTGATCGTATCGTATTTCGACAAGACCTCACGATTCATCTCCTGCATGAACTCATGGATGCGCGGCCCGTTGAAGAAGAATGGTGTACCGTCCCCGTAACCCGTCCCCCGCGTCTCGCCGTCTGGGTAGCTCGGGTCTTTCGAGATCATGTTGATGACGTCCATCCGGAAACCGTCGACCCCTTTATCGAGCCAGTACGTCATCAAATCGTACACTTCACGGCGCAACGTCTCTGACTCCCAGTTCAAGTCTGGTTGCTTTTTGCTGAACAGATGCAAGTAGTATTCGTCGCTCGCCTCATCGTATTGCCACGCACTCCCTCCGAAGAAAGCGCCCCAGTTCGTCGGCGGTTGACCGTTCTCGCCTTTTTTCCAAATGTAGTAGTCCCGATACGGGCTGTCTTTTGAGGAGCGCGACTCCATGAACCATTGGTGCTCGTCCGACGAATGGTTGACGACGAGGTCCATCATGATTTTGATGCCGTGACGATGCGCTTCTTCGAGCATCCCATCGAAATCGTCCATCGTCCCGAACTCATCCATGATGGCCCGGTAATCGCGAATGTCATAACCGTTGTCATCGTTCGGTGAATCGTACACCGGCGATAGCCAGATGACATCGATCCCGAGTTCCGCCAAATACGACATCTTCTCGGTGATTCCAGGGATGTCCCCAATCCCGTCACCGTTCGAGTCATTAAAACTGCGCGGATAAATTTGATAGACGACCGCTTCTTTCCACCATTGTTTCATGTTTCATCCTCCTCATACGTTCTGTCGATTTCATCGTACCCGCTCGTCGCCTTGATTTCTATCCATGATATGATGAATATATGCACGATTTTGCTATTAAGAAAGGATGATTCGGTGGAAATCGGCTTTTGTGGCTATTCGTATCATACGACGGCCTATACTTTTCCTTTCCCTAATCGATTAGAGACGTATTTGATTCGTTTGCAGACAGAAGGCACGGCACGAATCGTCGTCAACGGGAAGACGTTTACGGTACGGCCTGGCGATTTGTTACTCGTCAAACCTGGTGATGAGTACGAACTGCATGTCGACACCCCGGCGAGCGGGGATTATCATCTCTTCTGTGACGGTCCGACCCTCGATGCATGGTGGGCGGTGGCCGACCGTTCCCGCATCACGTCGATCTCGATCGACCCTCGCCTGCTGTCACTCTGGCAACATATCACCGAAGAGGCGCGCCGACCGACGACCGAACAGAGTACGGATTTGATTGAGACATTGATAGAAGCCTTGCTCCTCATGCTCGACCGTTCAGTCCAAGAAGTGCACGCAAACGTGCGACCACCTGTCGTGTCACGCATGATGCGTTATATAGAAGGAAACGTCACGAGCGACTTCAAAGTGGCGGACGTCGCCGACGCGGTCGGGCTTAGTGTATCGCGGACCGTCCACTTGTTCAAAGAAGTGACCGGTATGACGATTGTCGCCTATGCCCAATCGATTCGACTCCAGCTCGCCGAAGAACAGATGCAGTATACACAACACTCTCTCGAACGGATCGCCGAGCTGTCCGGATTCCGCTCCTATCCATATTTTCATCGAATTTTTAAACGGAAATATGGCGTCGCACCGGGGGTTTATCGCACCCTTCAACAAAAAAACGAAAAAAAATAAAAAAACAGTGATCCATTTTTTGAACCGCTCCGTTAGATGGGTGTAAACAACGACAACCACTCAAAAAAAAAGGAGCGATTACTCATGAAGAAGAAAACAATGAACAAGATTGTAGCACCGGCACTCGCACTCGGCTTACTCGTACCATTGAATGCACAGGCAGCGGATCACGCGCCGACAGCAAGCACACCAGCAGGTGACTTACGAGCCACGCTCGACCAATTACTGTCTGAGCATTACGTCTTAGCCGTCACATCGATGATGAAAGCTTATGACGGAGCACCAGACGCCGAAGTCGCGATGAAGGCACTCGATCAAAACGCACTCGACATGACACCGGCCATCGCGTCAATCTATGGTGAGGAAGGCGCAGCCCAGTTCGAAGACATCTTCGCTGGTCACAACGACTACTCAGCCGACTTCGTCGAAGCGGCTAAATCAGAAGACAAAGAGCTTCGCGCTGACGCGGAAGCCGAAGTCGATGAATTCGTCGAAGAGTTCTCAACATTCCTTGATGCAGCAACAGAAGGTAACTTACCAAAAGACGCAGCCGCTGACGTACTTGAACTTCACGAAGATCAAGTTCTCTCAGTATTCGACAACTATGTCGCAGGTGACTATGAGTCGGCATACATGACGTACCGTGAAGGGTACAAGCTCATGTTCGACATCAGTAAAGCCCTCTCAGGCGCAATCGTCACACAGATGCCTGACAAGTTTGAAACTGCTGCTGACACACCGGCCGTCGAGCTTCGTTCGACATTGAACAGCCTTGCTGGTGAACACTTCGCACTTGCAGCGATTGGCATGCAAAAAGGCTACGATCAAGCAGAAGACTTCGACTACGTGAGCTGGGCTGAAGATCAGAACACACTCGATTTCAAAGCAGCCATCGGTTCAGTCTACGGTGACGAAGGTGCGGCCCAATTCGAAAAAGTATGGAACGGGAACCACATCACAGCACAAGGTGACATCGTTGCTGCTACACTCGAAGGCGACGAAGCTAAAATTGAAGAAGCACGCATGAAGCTCGACCAGTTCGCTGTCGATTTCAGCACATTCCTCGACGCAGCGACAGAAGGTAACTTGCCACAAGAAGCTGGTCAAGAAGCCATCAAACAACATGAGGCACTCGTGCTTCAAACGTTCGATCAGTATGTAGCTGGTGATGCGGATGCTGCTTGGATGTCATTCCGTGAAGGATACGCGTTCATGTTCGGTGTTGGTGAGACACTCGGTAACGCGATCGTGACACAAATGCCTGACAAGTTCGCTGAAACAACAATGCCTGAAGAGATGCCTGAAACAGGTCTCGGTGGTGCCCAAGAACAATCAATGAACACGCTCTACGCTGGCCTTGCTGTACTTGGCGGAATCTTGCTCGCCTTCGTAACGCTTCGCAACCGTAAAGTGTCTGAACAATAATTCAATAAGGAGGGAGCCCCATGAACAAGCGCCATTTGTTTCTGGCGCTCTCTCTCTTTTGTTTTGGCTTCTGGACGTGGACGAGCGCCCAAGAATCGTCGTCACCACCTGTAGAAGAAAAACAAATAGAGGAGAGCCCAGATTTATCGGCTGAATTCTCACTTCTACAGGAAGAGGTGAAGAAGCTTCGGTTAGCCGAGGAAGAGGAAAGTGCCAAGGCCGCAACACCCGTCCAACTTCAAATCCCAACCATTGATGTCGACACCGCGATCGAACAAGTCGGTGTACTCGACAACGGACAGATGGGCGTCCCGAAAGACGAGAACCAAGTCGGTTGGTTCGAACCGGGCGTCAAGCCGGGCAGCAAAGGGAATGCCGTCATCGCCGGACACGTCGACAGCAAGACCGGCCCCGCCGTCTTCTATGAGCTCGATCAACTGAAGACAGGCGATGACGTGACAATTATCGACGAGAACGGCAATACGTTGACGTTTCGTGTCACAAAAACAGAGAGCTATGATACGAAAAACGCACCAATCGAGGATATCTTCGGGGCCACGTCGAGCCGACATTTGAATTTGATCACGTGTTCCGGCACGTTCGGTGACGGCGGTTATGACGAGCGTTTCGTCGTCTACACCGAGCTTGTCGATACCGAGATCAATACCGAAGTTGAACTCGACGCACCGACAAGCGTCGAACTCCGCGGGAACTTATTGACGTGGCACGCCGTCCGTGACGACGCCGTCATCGGCTATCGCGTCTATGAGGTCGTCGACGGTGAAGCAACGCATATCGAGAGCATCCCGTCGCACGCCCGGAAAAGCATCGAGGTCACGAATGAACAGGCAACTTATTACGTGACAGCCATCGATCAGCTCGGGAATGAATCGGGTCCCTCTAAACAGACGAAGTAACCACAAAAGAACCCGCAGACGATTTATGTCTGCGGGTTCTTACGTTTTACACAAAGCATGGAATCTGCGGGTTGAACGTCTTATTGTTCTCCGTCATGATCTGTTTTTTGATTTTGCCTTCTCCGAGATAGACGATACGGTCGGCGAGCGCCTCCGCGTCCTCTTCATCGTGAGTGACGAAAATCGTCGTCGTCCCCGTCTGTTTGAGGAGGCGGCGTAAATCGTCGCGAATGCGATGTTGGAGCGACGTGTCCAAGTTGCTGAACGGCTCATCCAAGATGAGGAGCGACGGTTTAGGAGCAAGCGCACGCGCGAGCGCGACACGCTGTTGCTGACCGCCACTGAGCTCGTACGGATAGCGATGACGGAACTCAGACAAGTTCACGAGCGTCAGCATCTCTTCGACGCGTTCGTTCCGCTCTTTCCGGCTCAATTTATGCAGACCGAAGCGGATGTTCTTCTCAACGGTCATATGCGGGAAGAGCGCATAGTCTTGGAACACCATCCCGACACCACGCTGTTCAGGCGGCATGAACTGGCAATCGTCGCAACAGACACAGTCGTTGACGACGACGACGCCTTGATTCGGCATCTCAAGCCCCGCGATGAGGCGCAAAATCGTACTCTTTCCAGAACCGCTATCGCCGAGAAGCGATACGATTTCGCCTTTCGTGATCGAGATTGAGAATCCTTTAATCGTCTCGGCTTGCGCACCTTTATAGCTGAAGTGTAAATCGTTGATTTGAACAAACATTAGTCGGCCTCCTTATCAAGCACCTTGTGGAACACAAAGATCAACAGTCCGCTCATGAGCACGATGACGATTGAGGCGAGCGCGGCCTCATGTATCTTCTCGTCACTGACATATTTGAACGCCTGTGTGGCGAGCGTCGAAAAATTGAATGGCTGTAAAAACAGCGTCAGCGGCAATTCTTTCATAATATCGATAAAGACGAGGATGAACGCGCTCATGATCGCCCCTTTAATCATCGGGATATCGACGCGGAAGAACGTCTGCACTGTCCCCCACCCGAGCATGCGCGACGCTTCCGTGAACGACTTGCCGACTTTCTCAAATCCGCTCTCGATCGAGTTATAGCCGATGGCGAGGAAGCGGATGACATAGGCGAAGATGAGCATGATGAGCGTCGTCCTGAACACGAACGTCTGCCCTAAGTCCAAGGCGAGCGCTACGTTCAATACCCACTCGTCAAGCAGCAAGAACAACGTGATGACGGCGATGGCGATGGCCGCTCCCGGGATCGAATAGCCGAGCGTCGTCACTTTCGAGATGACGCGTGTCATGTTCGAGGGGAACAAGCGCGTGTAGTTCGCGATGATGAGTGCAAACACGAGAATGATCACGGTCGCGATGAAGGCAACGCTCACCGTGTTCCAGACGAGGCGGAAAAACTCGGCCGTGAACACTTGTTCGAACGTCAACACCGTCCAAGCGACGAGTTGAACGAACGGAATGAGAAACGCAATCCCGAAGATTGTGGCGACATAGCCGAACACGGCGTAACGATGCCATCCGGTCAGTTGTCTCGGTTTGAGCGGCTTCACTTTAGTCGTCGCATAGCTGAACTGTTTTCGACCTCGGATGAGCCGTTCCATCGTCAAGATGGCGATGACGAGAATCATGAGCGTCCCGGCGAGTTTCAGCGCCGAGGACGTATCTTTCATCCCGAACCACGTACTGAAGATGGCCGTACTGAACGTCTGAATCCCGAAGTATTTGACGACGCCATAATCGTTCAACACTTCCATCAAGACGAGGCTGACCCCGCCGATGATGGCAACGCGCGAGATTGGGATGACGACGGTGAAGAAGATATCCCACGAGCCGCGGCCGAGGATGCGGGCGTTCTCAATCATCGAGGACGATTGGTTGTGCAGGAAGGCCCGCGTGATCGTATAAATGTATGGATACAAGAACAGCGTGAAGATGAACACCGTCCCTTGAATCGTCATAATGTTGAAATACGTCTGGTCGACAGTGATACCGAACTCGTTCCGAAGTGTCGTCTGGATGACGCCCGTATAGTTCAAGATCCCGTGATACGTGTACGCCCCGATATAAGGCGGAATGGCGAGCGGTAAGATGAGCGCCCATTTGAAAAACCGACGGAACGGGAAGTCGTAGACGGTGACGAACCACGCCAGGCTCGTCCCGATGACAGTCGTCAACAGGCCGGTCGCGAGCATGATGAACAGTGTATTGCGCACGTAAGTCGGCAACAAGTACTCGCGAATGTGTTGCCAGTTCTCATTGACCGGTGCGAACAGCTCGACCAAGACGACGACGCCTGGCAGGACGATAAACACCAGCGCGATAAAGCTGAGGATGGCCCATCCATTCAGTTGTCGTTTCAGCGCGTACCAGTTCATGTCGTACAACTCCCGTTCTTTCGTTCAGTCACTTCCTGTCCCATCATATCAGGTTCGACGCTCCCGTTGTACCGCTAGCGTGTCGAGAAACGCAAAAATCTTCGGCCTGAACGCACGTTCAAGCCGAAGTCTTCTTATTTCCAGCCCGCTTCGTTGAAGAGACGGATGGCTTCTTGCTGATTTTCACCGAGGACAGACAAGTTGATGTCCTGCTCTTTGAACTCACCCCATGATTGGAGAAGCTCGTTCGGTTCAACCGATTCGTTGACCGGATACTCGTAGTTCACGCTCGCGAACTGCTCTTGTGCTGACGGATCAGACATGAACTCCATGAGTTTCTTCGCGTTTTCTGAGTTCTTCGCTGCTTTTGTCATCGCAATCCCCGAGATGTTCACGTGTGTCCCCGTCGTGTCTTGGTTCGGGAAGAAGACACCGAGTTGCTCGGCCACTTTCTTCTCTTCCTCGTCTTCCGAGTTCAACATGAGTCCCATGTAATACGTGTTCATGATGGCGACATCGCCTTCGCCGGCAACGACTGCTTTCGCTTGATCCCGGTCGTTCCCTTGTGGGTCACGTGCAAAGTTGTTGACCATGCCTTTCGCCCACTCTTTTGCCTGGTCGACACCGTTCACTTCGATGAACGAGGCGAGGAGCGAGATGTTATACATGTTCTCAGACGGACGAACGAGTACTTTGCCGTTCCACTGTTCTTCTGTAAGTGCTTCGTACGTTGACAAGTCTTCTGGTTTCACACGGTCCTTCGCATAGACGATGACACGTGCCCGTTTCGTGAGACCGAACCACTCGTTGTCCGTATCACGATATTTTTCAGGGACGTTCGATTCAAGCACGTCGCTATCGACCGCTTGGAGATGTCCCGCGTCTTTCGCTTGATACAAGTTCCCGGCATCGGCCGTGATGAAGAGATCAGCTTCTGTGCTCTCACCTTCTGTGTTCAAACGCTCGAGAAGCTCATCACTCTTCCCTTCGACGACGTTGACTTTCACGCCAGTCTCTTCTTCAAACTGCTTGTAAAGCTCTTTATCGACATCATAGTGACGGCTCGAGTAGACGTTGACGACTTTCGACTCTTCTGCTGTCTCGTTGTCGTTTGAAGTCGTCGTCTCTTCCGTGCTCGCGCAAGCTGCAAGCAACGATGTCGTCAGTGCTGCTGAAAGTCCTAAAGCCATATACTTTTTGTTCATTTGATTATCCCCCACTTATTCAGCTCTGTTATTGGTAATGATAATTACTCTCAGTTACTATCATCAATGATAATCATTCTCACGTCAACCTTTTTTTGAAATCGTTTACAGTAGTTATTGATTTATAACTTAACAGTTTTGACATCATCATTTCTTGACTTCAAAATGACTGGCCCTCTATAGTGGAAGAGAACAAACCGTCTGGTCGGTACAGAAAGGAGGTATGACATGACAAACCGATCACTGATCACGAAACAGAAATTATTGGATGCAGCGACGGATATCATCATGGAGCACGGCGTGCATCATCTTACATTAGATGAAGTCGCCAAGACGGCCGGCGTCTCGAAAGGTGGTCTCCTGTATCATTATCCATCCAAAGAAGCGCTGCTGACCGCCATCGTCGAACGGCTTCAAACCGAGCAAAACGATTTGTACGAGTCGCTTCAAGCCGACGGCAACGGTCCCGTCGAAGCATTCGTCCGCCTATTTGATGAGACGAAACTTCATCCGGAGCGTTCACCGATTCACATCGACGCCGAGAAAATGATTGCCTTCTTGACGTTGTTCGCTGTCGACCAGGAATACGCCGAACGGTGGAAGCACGACCTCGACACGTTCTTCGCAGCGTTTCAACAGACGAGCGACCCCGTCGAGACGATGATTATCCGTTATGCACTCGAAGGCATGATGATGTCCGAGCACTTCAACGTCGGTGTCGCCCCGCCCGCCTTAAAACAAGACATTATCGCTCGCTTGATCGAGCGAGCCCGGAACATCGATTCGGGTAAAACAGACTAAGCCATCAGAGGAGAAATGAACCCCATGCAGAAAATCACGTCCTTCTCCGTCAACAACAAGTTCGCCGTTTGGTTGATGACGATCATCTTGACGGCCGCCGGAATTTTCGCCGGCTTGACGATGAAACTAGAAACGTTGCCTGACATCACGACACCGACCGTCTCGGTGACGACGATTTATCCAGGCGCCTCACCTGAACAAGTGCTCGACGAAGTCAGCACCGTGCTCGAAGAACGCTTGAAGAGCTTGAACGGCGTCGAACAAGTTCGATCGTCTTCGTTCCAGAACGCTTCAAACATTCAAATCGATTACGATTTCAGCACCGACATGGAAGAAGCTGAACAACTCGTCAAAGACGCGCTCAGTAACGTCGAATTACCTGAAGCCGTCCAAGACCCGCAAGTGTCGCGTCTCAGCTTTGACGCGTTCCCGGTCATCGGGGCAGCCGTCTCGGATGAGAGTCTCGATTTGGCCGAATTGACGAAATTGGTCGAAGATGAGTTGCAGCCGGCACTTGAAGGCGTCGAAGGCGCTCAGACCGTCCAAATCGCCGGACAAGAGATTCGTCGCGTCGAGCTTCAGTTCGATGCGGAAGCGCTCGCCGAATACAACTTGACGGAAGACACGGTCAAACAGTTGATTCAAGCGAACGATGCCCGCATCGCGCTCGGCCTGTATGAACTTGGTGATACGGAGCAAGCCGTCGTCATCGACGGGAAGTCGGAGACGCTCGAGGCGTTCCGCGACCTCCAAATCCCGTACTCACCCGCGCAAACGGAACAGCCTGCACCAGGTGCGCCAACGGACCTTCCGACTGGCGAGACCCCGCAAATTCCGACTGAAGTACCAGGTGCCGTCCCACCTGCCAATATCCCGACAACCGTCCCAACCGTCGCTTTGAGCGAACTCGCGACGATTGAGGACCGTGGCATCGAGGAATCGATTTCGCGCTCAAACGGAGAACGTTCAATCGGGATTCAAGTGACGAAAACACAAGACGCGAACACCGTCGACGTCGTCAACGCCGTCAAAGAGGTGCTCGCCGACTTCGAGGCCGACTATGACACGGCCAAAGTCTCGGTCACGCTCGACCAAGGTCAACCGATTGAAGAATCGGTCGAGACGATGGTCTCGAAAGCGTTACTCGGTGGTCTATTCGCCATCTTGATCATTCTCGTGTTCCTTCGTAACTTCCGCTCGACGATTATCGCGGTCATCTCTATCCCGCTCTCACTCTTGATGGCGTTGATCGTCTTGAAACAGCTCGACATCACGCTCAACATTATGACGCTCGGCGCGATGACCGTCGCCATCGGGCGGGTCGTCGATGACTCCATCGTCGTCATTGAGAACATATATCGTCGCCTCACTCGTCCGAACGAGACGTTGCGCGGCAAAGAGTTGATTATCGCTTCTACAAAAGAAGTCTTCATTCCGATCGCGTCGTCGACGATCGTCACGATCGCCGTCTTCTTGCCGCTCGGATTCGTCACTGGCTTCGTCGGCGAGCTGTTCTTACCGTTCGCTTTGACCGTCGTCTTCGCCTTGCTCGCGTCCTTACTCGTCGCGATCACGGTCGTACCGATGATGGCCGACTCGTTCTTTAAGAACCGCGACAAACTGAAACCAGAAGAAGGACCAGGGAAGCTCGCCGAATGGTATCGTGGCGTCCTCAACTGGTCACTCAACCATAAACTCGTCGTCTTCGGTCTCGCGACAGCACTCTTAATCGGAAGTTTCGCCCTCGTCCCAGCCATCGGGGTCAACTTCTTGAACCAAGAGTCGGAGAAGACGCTTTACGTCACGTTCGACCCAGAACCGGGCCAAACACTCGACGATTCGATTGCGGCGGCCGAAATCGCCGAGACGTATTTCATGGAAGAGCAAGCGGACGCGACCGACGTTCAATTCACGGTCGGTGGCGAGAACCCGCTCAACCCTGGGAACAACAAGCAAGGAATTTTCATCGTCCAGTACGACCCGGACACGGAAGATTTCGCCGATGTTAAAATCGCTGACGTCGAACGCTTGAACGAACTCGCCTCTGGCGGGGAATGGAAAGAACAAGACTTCGCCGGCGGTGCCGGTACGAGCGGAGTGACGTACAACGTTTACGCCAACTCCCTTGAAGACTTAGAAGCCATCGTTCCGACGTTCATCGAGACGATTGAAGAAGAGACGGACTATGTCCGTCAAGCAACGTCTGACCTTCGTGAATCGTACGTCCAATACACGTTCAACGTCGACCAGCAAGCTGCTGCTGAGGCAGGTGTCTCGGCCGCCCAACTTGCTCAGACGATTGGTCAGTTCCAAGCGCAAGAAAGTCCGCTCTCGACCGTGACAATCGATGACAAACAGCTCGACGTCATCATCCCGACGGAACAAGTCACGTATGACAGCATCGACGACTTGCAAGCACAAGAAGTGACGACGCCGTTCGGACCACGTCCAATCTCGGACTTCATCGAAGTCGAAGAAGGCACGACACCGGATACGCTCGTCCAGCGTGATGGGAAACTTCTCGCTCGCGTCAATGTCGAGCTCAGCACGGACAAAGCGACGGAAGCTTCGGCTGCCATCGAGGAACGTGTGTCTGACATCGAGCTCCCGACTGGCGTCTCCTATGACGTCGGTGGGGTCACTGAACAGATTCAAGAGTCGTTCACCCAACTCGGTCTCGCCATGCTCGCGGCCGTCGCCATCGTCTACTTGGTGCTCGTCATCACGTTCGGCGGTGCCGTCACGCCGTTCGTCGTCCTGTTCTCGCTTCCTTACGCGATTATCGGGGGACTTGTCGCCCTTCTCATCACAGGCGAAACGATCTCGGTATCTGCCTTGATCGGTGCGCTCATGTTGATTGGGATTGTCGTGACGAACGCCATCGTCTTGATCGACCGCGTCATTCATAAAGAAGAAGCGGGTCTCTCGACACGCGATGCCTTGCTCGAGGCAGCCGGTACTCGGCTCCGTCCAATTCTCATGACGGCGCTCGCAACGATCGGTGCCCTTTCCCCGCTCGCGCTCGGCCTTGAAGGCGGCGCCTTGATTTCGAAAGGTCTCGGTGTGACCGTCATCGGTGGATTGACAAGTTCAACGCTATTGACGCTCCTTATCGTTCCAATCGTGTATGAGTTCTTCGCACGATTCCGTAAGAAAAAAGAAGCGTAATTCAAAAGAGAGTCGCCCATAAAGGGTCGACTCTCTTTTTGCGCTCAGTAACATTGCATGATGATTTCAGCTTCTTCAAACCGCTTGGCTCGGAGCGCTTCGGTCGGAATCAGGAAATAGAGGATGCCGGAGTCGCCGAACATGATGTCGAGTTCATCGCTTGAATCCATTTGGAATAAGAGAAACGGGTCACTGAATCGTTCCCCATGGGTCTCTTCAACCTCTTCAAACACATCATGTTGCACCTCGTCTGGATGACCGCCGACCGCATGCGCCTCTTCTTCATCGAATAACTCCTCAAACGCGGAATACTCGTCCTCATTCATCAGATCAAACAAGTCGTGATCGTTCTGCGCATAGCCTTCTTCAAATGCGACAGCCCTCTCGTTGAGTGCTTCGCCGACGCGGACCCGTACAAGCGCCGTCGCATCTGTATAGAGGACGCGCCAAAGGTGACGTTCGTCCGCGTCACCCCACGGTTGTTCGTCCAAATCATAGAAGAACGATAACACCCCTTCTTTCGGAAGCGCTTCGACCGATTCAAATCCAGTGAAGTCACTCAGCCGGAACTGTGCCAACAACGTCAAGTTCTCTCCAGGATGATCCGACGCACTCGGTAAATCCGGATAGCCGCCAAATTTTGAATGACCGATCGCGACTTCTTCCCGTGTCGTTCGGGGTACGAGCGTCAAGTTGACGCGCTTCGTGAATGCCGCCAAGATATCATTGACCTGTTCAAGCCCGTGTTGATCAATAAACCGTTTGATTGATTGAAGTTCCATTCGAACACCTCATTCGGATATGATACAAGTAGTCTACCATACCGAACGTATGTACCCTTTATTATTTTTTATACAACCTTTATCTTGACCGCATGGATGAAACTTGAGAAAATGCATACGTTTTGAACGTATTCGCGAAAGGATGGTATGCATGCAATTCTTTATCAAATGGATGATCGGCCTTTCGCTCTTATTCGGGTTAAGTGCGTTCGGCAACTGGATTGTCGCCACACTCGAATGGAAAGTGCCTGGAAACGTCATCGGGATGATGCTGTTATTGATATTACTCATGACAAAAATCATCCGAGTCGAGTGGATCGAGGACAGTGCCGGCTTCCTTACGAAACATCTCGCTTTCTTCTTTATCCCGATTGCGGTCGGCCTCATGTCGTATAGCGGTCTCTTAAAAGCAGAAGGGATTCCGCTCTTCCTCGCCTTGATTGTCAGTCTGGTTGTCGGACTCGTCGTGACCGCGGTCGTCTCCGGAAGACGAGGTGAAGTGTCATGACATTATTTTGGGTACTCGTCACAATCGGCGTCTATCTCGTCAGCCGAAAGTTGTCATTCAAGTGGGCGTCCCCGTTCACGAACGTCGTCTTCTTGAGCACGACTTTTTTGATTGTGATGCTCCTTCTCTTTGAGCAGCCATACGACGTATATGAACCGGCCAAAGATTTAATCACGATTTTACTCGGACCGGCGACCGTTGCCCTCGGCCTGCCGCTGTATCGTAACTTGCCGACGCTCCTCGCACGCGCACAACGCGCCATTAGCGCGATTGTTGCCGGTACCGTCTCGACGATCGTCGTCGCAGTCCTGATCGGTACGGCGCTCAAACTGACGGACCAAGTGCTCATCGGACTAGCGGTCAAATCCGTCACTGCTCCGATTGCGCTCGAACTGGCAAAACAGCTCCAAGGAGACGCGGCCCTTGCGGCTTCCATCACTGTCGCCTGCGGCATACTCGGTGCCATGTTCGGTCCGCTAATGTTGTCGCTTTTCAAAGTGACTGATCCGTTCACACGAGGGCTCGCTCTCGGGACGATCAGCCACGGCATTGGCACGGCTCAAGCCGCGACAGAACATCCGCTCTCAGGGGCCACCGGGGGCGCGGCGATGGGCCTGTCCGCCATCTTCACGTCGTTTTTACTTCCATTTTTACTGCCTCTCCTTTTTTGATATTTCAAGGTCAAACTACTTCATAATATGTAGTAACGCATATTATAATAAAGAGAGACGGTGCTTTCTTTTATGAAGGAGGAAGGGACAATGGGACGTGTACAAGGTGAAGTCGCATTCGTGACCGGTGGGGCCCGCGGGATGGGCGCCTCCCACGTGCGAAAACTGGTGGCAGAGGGTGCACACGTGTTGTTCACAGATATTTTGGCGGATGAGGGCGAGGCTCTGGCTGCGGAACTCGGCGATGCCGTCGTCTTCTTGAAACATGACGTCACGAAACTCGAAGATTGGGAAGATGCAGTGAAAATTGCCGAAGAGAAGTTTGGTCCCATCACGATTCTCGTCAACAACGCCGGCATCGCATTGACCCATACGATTGACGAGTTGTCTGAAGCCGATTATCGAAAAGTCATCGACATTAACCAAGTTGGTGTGTTCCTCGGTATGAAATCGGTCATTCCATCGATGCGGAAAGCGGGACATGGATCGATCATCAATATCTCGTCCATTTCAGGCATCCTTGGCCTAGGTGGAGCCGCATACGTCGCCTCGAAATTCGCGGTGCGGGGGATGACGAAAGCGATCGCGCTTGAAGTCGCAGCTGATGGGATTCGCGTCAACTCGATTCACCCGGGCTTGATTGAGACGCCGATGATTATGCAACCAGGTGTCGAAGAAGTCGTCAGACAGATGGCAGAGACGGTACCGCTTAAACGAATCGGAAAACCGGGCGATGTCTCGAATCTCGTCTTGTTCCTCGCATCGGACGAGTCGAGCTACTTCACAGGCGCCGAGTTCGTCATCGATGGGGGCGTTATCGTCCAATAATCCAGAGAGAGGCCACTGCGCCTCTCTTTTTATTTTCAAACAATTTCGATACTTCTCGAAACGGCTCTCATGCTACACTAAATGAGACAGATTCATTAGAGGAGGCAGACCATGCAAGCGAAATTGATTGAACGTTTAATCACGTATGCAAAAATTGACACACAGTCCGACTTCACGAGCGAGACGACACCGTCAACGACGAAACAATGGGATTTGATTCACCATCTCGAGGCAGAGTTGAAAGCGATTGGGCTCGAGGACGTCGAGACGGATGAGTACGGCTATTTGTTCGCCACCCTTCCGAGTAACGTCAGTCATGAAGTACCGACGATCGGCCTGCTTGCCCACGTCGATACGGCGACCGACTTCACCGGGACAAACGTCAACCCACAACTCGTCGCACATTACGAGGGCGGCGATATTGTCTTGAACGAGGCGCTCAATGTCATCTTGTCCCCACGCGACTTCCCAGAACTTGACGGCTACGTTGGACATACACTCATCACGACAGACGGGACGACGCTGCTCGGTGCCGACGACAAAGCCGGCATGGCCGAGATCGTCACCGCGGTCGAATACTTATTGGCCCATCCGGAGATTCCGCACGGACCGGTCCGGATCGCCTTCACACCGGACGAAGAAATCGGTCGTGGGCCACATAAATTCGATGTCGCCCGCTTCAACGCCGATTTCGCCTATACGATGGACGGTGGTCCCCTCGGCGAACTCCAATACGAGAGCTTCAACGCGGCCGGCGCCACGGTCACGTTCCATGGGACGAACGTTCACCCGGGCAGTGCTAAAAACAAGATGGTCAACTCGATGAAATTGGCGATGGCTTTCCACAACCGCCTTCCGGCTGATGAGGCCCCAGAGCATACGAGCGAATATGAAGGCTTCTTCCATCTGAACGGCTTCTCTGGCGATGTCGAAACGACGACGCTCCAATACATCATCCGCGACCACGATCGCACGAAGTTCGAGGCGCGCAAAGCATTGCTTGAAAAGCTCGTCGTCGAATGGAAACAGAAATACGGCGAAGCGCGTATCGACTTGAAAATGGACGATCAATATTACAACATGGCCGAGAAAATCGAGCCGGTGAAACACATCGTCGACACCGTCGCCGACGTCATGCGCGAACTTGGCATCGAACCAAAAATCGAACCGATTCGCGGCGGGACGGACGGTTCGCAACTGTCGTATATGGGACTCCCGACCCCGAACATCTTCACGGGCGGCGAGAACTATCACGGCAAGTTCGAATACGTCTCCGTCAACAACATGGAAAAAGCGACCCACGTTATCATCCAGACGCTCCGCACGTTCGCTGAACGCGCGCGAGCATAACACATGCGCCTCCAATCGTTCTCTTCTAGAATAGAGACATTGGAGGCGATTTTTTATGAAGCATACGTTTCAAATGAACCTCGACTGGACCGGCGGACGCAACGACGTCGGAACGATCGAGGCCGAACGGTTAAAGACACAAATCTCGATTCCCCCGGAAATGGATGGGCCGGGCATCGGGACGAACCCCGATGAGATGTTGCTCGGTGCTGCCGCGACCTGCTATATCATCACACTTGCGGCCATGCTTGGACGGAGTGACCTGTCACATCAAGGCATCACGATTGACGCCGAAGGCATCGTCGACGTGACGAATGGTGTCTTCACCTACGAGATGATTCGCTACACGACGCGCATCAATGTGCCGACAGATGCCACAGACCGTGCTATCACGCTCGTCGAACGGATTGCTAAAAAAGCGAAGGACGGCTGTATGATTTCACGCGCCTTGGCCGGCAACGTCACGTTCGAGCTCGACACGACGGTCACCCGCGTCGACTGACGATGTATCGCTTCGCACAAGACCTGCAGGAAGGAATCATCTTAAGACGACGTAACCGGTTCGTGATGGACGTATTGCTCGATGACACTGTCGTCGCCTGCCACTGTCCGGTCACAGGCCGCATCGGCGACCTCGTCTTTGACGGAGTGCCTTGCCTCGTCTCGACGAACAATCCGCGACGGAACACCGCCTTCACGGTGGAGGCAATCTCGATTGACGCAGACCGCCAATGGATTGGGATTCATCAAGGTCGCGCCAACGATTTTGTCGCGTATTGTTTGGACACGGACGCTTTACCGGTCTTTCCTTCCTCGAAACATGTGGAACGCGAGCAAGTCGTCGCCTCGTCACGACTCGATTTCAAGGTCGATGGTGTCTATATGGAAGTGAAGGCACCACTCACCGAGTTATTCGTGACACCTCTCCCCCGCTTTGAACGACGTGCGGTGACGAGACCGATCGAGACCGAACGGTTGATTCGCCATCTCGAGACGCTGATTGCGACGTTGCCCGAAACCAAACGGGCCGTCTTGCTGTATGTCTTCTTATACGATGCGCCCGTCTTCACCGGCAACCCGAACCGGAAACAAGACGCGCGGATTCGTCAGCTGATTCGCGATGCGATTGCGGATGGACTTGAAATCTGGCAGTTGAACTGTCGCTTCACGGTGGAAGGGATTGTCCCGCTAAACTGTTTTGAAACGACGCTTCACTTCAAATAAAAAAAGCCAGCGCTGGCTTTTTTTATTGCAACAATAGTGGTGTCACGTACGCCTCAATGACGGCGGAGATGGCGAGGAGTGGTACCGCGATGACGAAGAACATTTTCACCCCTGCCACGAGCAACGCCTTGAACGTGACGTCGGTCTCTTTCCCGCGCAGTTTTTTCCAGATGTAACGGTTAAGCGATAACCCCATCGCCGCCCCGAGCAAGATGGCCGAGATTTCGGTGATCCCGTGTGGCATTATTCCGAGCACGATGACCCGGATCACGGATTCGCCAGCAAACCCAACGAGCATGGCGACCAGGCCGATGACGGCCGCGTTGATGACGACGAACACGTACGGGATGAAAAGCGGGATCATCCCAAGCAGGAAAGCGAACAACGTGACGCGCGTATTATTCACAAATAGAGCAATCATTGTCTCACGGGCGCTCGAATCGAACGTCAATCCTTGCGATTCAAACGATTCACCGAGCTGGGTTAAAATCTCGTCCACTTGTTCAGGGGCGATAACGGCCCGGAATAAAAAGTACGAGCCGATGCCCGTCACGAGGAAGACGACCCAGAGCCGGAAGAAATCTCTGCGGTAGTAATTCGACCACGCTTCTTTCAGCGAGAGCGTTGTTTTCATGGCTGATTCCCCCTTTTGTTCTTTATACGAGTCAAGTTGCTGTTTGTTTCATTTTTACCCACGACTGCGCGTTTTCAAAAAACGTGATACAATACACGTCGTAAACTAATCAGAAAAACGAGGGATCCTATACATGATTACAGTAAATAACGTAAGTCTCCAATTCGGTGGCCGCAAGTTGTTCGAAGACGTGAACATCAAGTTCACACCAGGCAACTGCTACGGCTTGATCGGCGCGAACGGCGCCGGGAAGTCAACATTCTTGAAAATTCTTGCCGGTGAGCAAGACACGACAACAGGTGACGTCAGCTTCTCGCCTGGCGAACGCCTCGCCGTCCTCAAACAGGACCATTACGCGTATGAAGATCAAGCGGTACTCGAGACGGTCATCATGGGCCACGAACGTTTGTATCAAGTCATGAAAGAGAAAGACGCCATCTATATGAAAGAAGATTTCTCTGACGAAGATGGTATGCGCGCTGCTGAACTCGAAGGCGAATTCGCTGAGATGAACGGTTGGGAAGCCGAATCGGAAGCCGCGATGGTCCTTCAAGGACTCGGCATCACGGACGCGTCTCACCACAAGCTCATGAGCGAGCTCACAGGTGGCGAGAAAGTCAAAGTCCTCCTTGCTCAAGCATTGTTTGGCAAACCTGACATTCTTCTCCTCGATGAGCCGACGAACGGTCTTGACCTCAAGGCGATTCAATGGCTCGAAGAGTTCTTGATCAACTTCGAGAACACTGTCATCGTCGTATCCCATGACCGTCACTTCTTGAATAAAGTATGTACGCACATGGCCGATCTCGACTTCGGTAAGATTCAATTATACGTCGGGAACTACGACTTCTGGTACGAGTCAAGCCAACTTGCTTCACGCATGGCCAACGACCAGAACAAGAAAAAAGAAGAGAAAATCAAAGAACTTCAAAACTTCATCGCCCGTTTCAGCTCGAACGCCTCGAAGGCGCGTCAAGCGACGTCGCGTAAGAAGTTGCTCGATAAGATCACGCTCGACGATATCCGTCCATCCTCACGCCGTTATCCGTTCGTCGGCTTCTCGATGGAACGCGAAATCGGGAATGACGTGCTCTACGTCGACAACGTCTCGAAGACGATTGACGGCGTCAAAGTGCTCGACAACGTCACGTTCTCACTCAACAAGACGGACAAAGTCGCATTCGTTGGCCGTTCAGACGTTGCCATCACGACACTCTTCAAAATCATCATGGGTGAGATGGAACCGGATGCGGGTACGGTCAAATGGGGTGTGACGACGACACAGTCGTACTTCCCGAAAGATAACTCGGAATACTTCGAAGGCTCGGATAAGAGCATCTTGGATTGGTTACGCCAGTTTTCTCCAGCCGACGAGTCAGATACGTTCCTTCGCGGTTTCCTCGGACGTATGCTCTTCTCAGGCGAAGAAGTCATGAAGAAAGCATCTGTTCTCTCAGGGGGAGAGAAAGTTCGTTGCATGCTCTCGAAAATGATGCTCTCGAACTCGAACGTCCTCGTCCTTGACGATCCAACGAACCACTTGGACCTCGAGTCGATCACAGCGCTCAACAACGGTCTCGAGACGTTCAAAGGCGTACTTCTCTTCAGCTCACATGACCATCAGCTCATCTCGACGATCGCCACACGCATCATCGAAGTGACGCCAAACGGGATTGTCGACAAAGAAGCGACGTATGACGAGTTCCTCGAGAACGAATCGCTCCAACAGCAAGTCGAATCACTTTATCAGAACGCATAAGAAAAATCGATCGGCCGCGGCCGATCGATTTTTTTATTTGACCTCGACGGTTTCCATGATGTGTTCATGGATGTCATGGCCTTTTGTCACGTGGACTTGAACGTTGTACGTGCCCGTTTCAGGGAACGTATGCTCCCCCGTATAGTTTCCATCTGCCGTTTCATCAAGCTTGACCCAGTCGTGCTTGTCCGCCCCGTCTTTGAACACTTCGAGTTGGACGTCCGCGCCTGTCAACGCCTCATGCTCAATCTCGACGTTGACTGTGAACGGTTGCGCTTCATTTACGACAGCTTGTGTCTGATCAAGGACGATGTCCGCTCCGGCATGATGATGATGGTCCTCTTCAGCTTCGGCTTCAGCCGCCGTCTCCGGATGGCCGACCGTCACGTTCGTCGTCGGCATCGTGTGCATCGACCGAGCCGTCACATGGACTTGCACCGTGTAGACCGCCTCTTCAGCAAACGTCGCCTCCGCCTCGTACACACCATCTTCTGTGAGCGACGCTTTTATCATCTCGCTCTCTTCCTTGGCTCCGTTTTTCCAGACCTCGAACTTAATCTCATCGGCGTCATCGACCGCTTCAGCCTCTTGGGTGACGCGCACCGCCAGTGTGACCGCTTCGTCTTTGTCGGCTGTCGCCGGCACGTTTAATTCTGCTTCGACCGGTTCCATCGACTGCACCGTCTCCGTACTGTTAGTCGCTTCATCTGCCCCGCACGCCCCAAGGACGAACATACCGACGAGACCGAACGTCACGCCGAATCGCTTCATTGATTTGCTCATGTTGAATCCCCCTATTCAATCGCTTACATTCTTCACACATTGTTCATGATAGCACCCTTTTTTAGGAAATGTGTGAGGATTGTGTGATATTTGACACGTTTGTCACTCATAAATTGAACACAAATATTGAGAGTCATTATCCAAAAATTCCTTTCCCTATTTTTAGGGTTAGATGATGTTTACCACTAAAAGGGGGTATATAAAATATATACACAGCTCAATATATGGAAAGCCTTAACATCAAGATACATACACCCAAGAATGGAGGCGAAACCAAAATGAAGAGCAAGTTTGTACGTGTGTTGATGGCCTTGTTGATCATGTTGGCACCGTTAGTCGCTTATCCAAAATCGGCCGACGCCGCCGCTTCGAAATTCATCACCAGCGTGAACACGACGAGTAAAGTCGTCGCGTTAACGTTTGATGACGGAGCGGATGGTGCGAATACGAACAAGATTTTGGACATACTTGCCAAGAACAATGTCAAAGCCACTTTCTTTTTGACTGGGTCGGGCGCCAACCACCATCCCCAATACATTAAAAACATCGCCGCTAAAGGTCACCAACTCGGTAACCATTCGTATACCCATCCAGACTTCACGAAGTTGACCGCCACTCAAATGAAATCAGAACTCGACCGGACGGAAGCGAAAGTCAAATCGATCACCGGTAAAACAACGAAACCGATTTTCCGGGCCCCATTTGGTGCCGTCAATAGCGCTGTCTTGAGCGGAGTCGGCGCCGCCGGCTACGGTTACACGATTCAATGGAACATTGATACGATTGACTGGAAAGGACTCACTGCTAGCCAAATTAATACGAAAGTCCAGACAAACATCAAACCAGGCTCAATCGTCTTGATGCACACCGGTGCCGGTGCACCGGGTACACCGCTCGCCTTGCCGACAATGATTTCTCAGTTGAAAGCGAAAGGCTACAAGTTCGTCACCGTCTCCCAATTGCTCGCCTATCAAAAAGCACCGACAGGCAAAACGTATACTGTCAAATCAGGTGATACACTCTATAGCATCGCCCGAGCATACAACGTCACCGTCGCTGCGCTCGCTGCCGCCAACAAAATCACGAACTACAACTTGATTTCTGTCGGACAAGTGCTCGTCATCCCAGGCACGACCGTCACCCCACCACCTACGACGACTGTAAAATATACCGTCAAGTCAGGTGACACGCTCTACAAGATTGCCACTTTGTATAAAACGACCGTCGCTAAGATTGCCGCCGCCAATAATATCACCAACGTCAACTCTATTTACGTCGGACAAGTGCTCGTCATCCCAGGTACGACCGTAACACCACCACCTGCGACGACCGTGAAATATACCGTCAAATCGGGCGACACGCTCTACAAGATTGCGACGATGTATAATACCACTGTCGCTAAAATCGCCGCCGCTAACAATATTACGAACGTCAGCTTGATCAGTGTCGGGCAAGTGCTCACGATTCCACGCTAACCAAAAAGAAGTGTCCGCCGAAAATGGCGGACACTTCTTTTATGTGCCAAGACACTCGTCGACCATCGCGACCGCGACATGCGCATCGTCAACGCCGTGGACGAGGACTCTTCCGTCCTTGAACAAAAGCATCCGATGATTCCGCCATCGCCATTCCAACGTGAACGGTGTCTGCTTCACTACGATGTCCGCATGCTCGAGTTGATGCGCGATTGGTTCGAGCCCTTCGATGGACCGACGGACTTGGACGACATCGCGACCGCATAGAAGCGCTGTCTGCTGTCGATTTGAAACGAGACTCGGATAGTCTTTGGTTTGGCAAGACGGACAAGACACGTCGACGAGCCGTGCGACATCGAGCCGCTGCGACTGGTTCTCCCACATATCTTCAATCAAGAGACGGCGCTCCATGTGTTCATGACGCCCCGTCAAATATTTCAACGCCTCGACGGCTTGACGACTCGCCACATGTTGCACGATTGGAGCTACTACTCCCGCTGTCGCGCACGTCTGTCCAGCAAGCGGCAAATGACGCATGAGACAACGAAGACACGGCGCCTCTCCCGGCATCACCGTGTAGTTCATGCCGTATGCCCCGACGCAAGAGGCAAACAAAAACGGAATGCCGCGCTCGAGTGCGAAATCGTTTAATAAAAGACGTGTCTCGACGTTATCGGTCGCGTCCAAGACGAGGTCAACGGGCGGCAAGGGGCGAAGCCAATCCCACGATACGTCGGCAATCTGAGCGTCCAACTCAACGTCGGAGTTGATGGCCCGCAGACGTTCGAGCGCCGCGACCGCTTTCGGCGTCTCGGCATGTGCGTCCTGTTCCGTATAGAGCGTCTGTCGTTGTAAGTTCGTCACCTCGACATAGTCGCGGTCGACGAGGATGAGCGAAACACCGGCCCGAACCAGTTGATCGCTCACAGCCGCCCCGAGCGCACCGAGACCGACGACGAGCACCCGTTTCTCCATTAAACGTTCTTGGCCCTCCCCTCCGATGCCGTGGAACCGGGCCTGCCGTGCGTAACGTTCCGGGACAGGTGTCATCGGATGTAGTCCCCTGACTTCCCGCCTTCTTTCTCGAGCAAGTATGTCGGTCCGATGACGATGCCTTTATCGACTGCTTTCGTCATATCGTACACGGTCAAGGCGGCGACCATTGCTGCTGTCAACGCCTCCATCTCGACACCGGTATCGCCTTTCGTCTTCACAAACGACTCGATGATGAGCTGTGTCCCGTCCCATTCGAACGTCAAATCGACTTTTTTCAAGGCGAGTGGATGACACATCGGGATGATGCGGCTCGTCTCTTTGGCGGCCATGATGCCAGCCACTTGAGCGACGGCGAGTACATCCCCTTTTGCAAGACCCCCATCCGTGATGAGTTGTTTGAGTTCACCGCTCAGTTCAACTGATGTACGGGCCCGAGCAGTACGTGTCGTTTCCGGTTTATCCGAGACATCGACCATCCTCGCCCGCCCTTGGTTGTTCATATGTGTCAATTCCATCGTTTACCCTCCGCTCACCATTGGAATGACGGCGACCGTGTCCCCGTCTGCAACTGTGTATTCGTCCGTCTCATAGCGCTCATTGACCGCGAACATGAGACGTTCCGCTCCCGACACGCCCCGCTCGGCCAAATCCGCTCGCAAGGCGGCGATTGTTTGTGGCGCCGAAACGGTATAGGACCGGACCGCCAACTCTTCTGCCACGTGGGCAAAACATAATACCTCAATCATGTGTACGTCACTCCTTCCGGGCGTCCTGGGTGTTGTTCTTTTTGATCACCCATCCATTTCGTGCCGTCGGTCCAATGCTCCCGTTTCCAAATCGGGACAATTTCTTTGATGCGTTCGATGGCGTAACGATTCGCCTCGTAGGCGTCGGCGCGATGGGAAGAACTCGTCGCGATGACGACCGCTTCTTCCATGATATCGAGTCGTCCAATCCGGTGATGGATCGCCGTCAACGCACCAGGCCAACGTTCCGCCACTTCTTTCGCGATTTGTTCGAGCATCTTCTCGGCCATCGGCACGTATGATTCATACTCCAAGAGTTCGGTCTGTTTGGAACCGGTCATCTCCCGCACCGTCCCGATGAACAGCACGACCGCCCCGACGTTTCGATGCCGGACCGTTTCGTAAAGTGCCATCGGTTCGAGCGGATGTTCATTCACTTGATACCATTTCATCCTCCATCCACCTTTCCACTGAACGCATCAACCGGTCCTTGTCTGCCACGGAGTCTCCGCGTGCAATCACGTTCGTCACCTCGACCGGTTGTTCATGCCCGTCTCGCACGAGCACCACTTTCGGATAATCTTTCCGTTTATATCCTTCGATGAGCACGATGTCGACGTGCGCCTCGTACCAGTTGAGGAGCAACTCAAATGTATCGACCGCTTGCCACTCGATCAACGTCCCGTCTTCACCGATCACACTCGAAAGCACGGCACCAGCCAACGCGTGACGGTGCGAATCAGTCATCGGCAAGTCGAATGTTCCTCCGTGACCGTGGTGTTTGATGACACCGACACGGAGCCCCGTCGCCGACAAGCGTGATGTCAGTTCGGAAACGAACGATGTCTTGCCGCTATTTTGATAACCGACCACTTGTAAAATCAAAGCCGATCGATGATTCGACATCGTACCGAGTCCCCTTTCTGAAACCCTCTCGTCCCGCCTGGCAGATGAATCAACGTGTTACACGTCGCGAGTGAAGAGACGATGCCCGATTTATCTTTGCCGCTCGGATGAACGACTGTCTGCCCAACTGAATCAAACGTCACATGTCCACGTACGAACCGGTCGAACGGATTCGGTTTCGGGAAATCGACACCGAGTTCCGCCTGAATGACAGGGCGTTCCGCTTGTCCGAACAACGTTTTCATATACATGCCGACAAACAATTCCGTACCGACAAAACAGGCAGACGGATTACCAGATAATCCGAATAACAGCCGACCTTCGAGGTGCGCGACTGTCGTGACGGACCCTGGCCGCATCCCGACTTTATTGAACAGTACTGTCGCTCCTAGCGCGTCATACACATCGGGCAAATAATCGAAATCGCCGACCGATACCCCGCCTGTCGTGACGATGGCGTCACTCGTCCGAAGTGCCTCGTCAATCGCCCGCTTTGTTGAAATAAAAGTATCTGGCAAGATGCCGCCATATGTCGCTGTGCCGCCGAGCTCCTCGATTTGTGCGAGAATCATATACGCATTCGAATTATAAATTTGACCGTCGGCTTTCTTCCGTCCCGGTTCGACGAGCTCGTCTCCGGTCGCGAACACGGTGATGTGCGGTTTCACGTACACGTCGACTTGATCGTAGCCGAACGTCGCGAGCAAGGCGATCACGCCTGGATTGATGCGGGTGCCTCGGTCAACGATATTCGTCCCCATCGCCACATCTTCCCCGCGATAAGAGATGTTGGCATCGCGGGCCGGTCGTTTGAACGTCACGACTTGCTCGTCTGCTTGCACGAGTTCGAGCATGACGACCGCATCGGCTCCGTCTGGAATTTTAGCTCCGGTCATGATGCGAATCGCCTCGCCGGCGCGGAGCGGTTCTCCGACGTGTCCAGCTCCCTGAACGTATTGAACGGGTAATGTCACCGGTTCATCGCGACTCGCAGACACCAAGTCCGCAGACCGGACGGCAAAGCCGTCATACGGCGACTTATTAAACGCCGGAACATCATGCGTCGCGACGAGATCCATCGCTAAAACCCGTCCATTCGCCCGATGCAACGGCACCGTTTCTGTTTCGGCCCGCCCTGTCGCTTCTTGGATGCGTGCGACCGCCTCATCGACGGCAAGCGGCTTGCGAAATAGGGTCGACACCTTCTCCATCACTCCACTTCCTTCCCTAGCAGTGCTTCATAATCATGTAGCGAATTCACATTTTTAAACCAATCCCGTTCTTCAAACGAGACGATTGTCGCCTCTGTCAAGTGAGGCATGACCGCCCGTTCACCTCGATGTAACGCTGCTTCGAATTGTGACAGTATCGAACGGGGGTATAAGGCGATGAGCGGATGGATCCGATCGTCTGCGTAGGCGACAACCGGCCGCTTCCCTCGTTCCGTCGCAAGCCGTTCGTAAACAGTCGGTGGCAACAAGGGCGTATCACACGCACAGACGGCATACCAATCACACGGGACGTGCCGCATGACGGTGATGATGCCGGCGAGCGGCCCCATGCCGCACCATTCTCTGTCATCTTCAAGTTGATATGAGGTCATCGACTGTCCGGCCGGCACGACGCTCCATTGGGACGTCGTCGTGGTACCGAGCGTCTGTCGCGCCCGCTCTTCAAACGAGATGTCCTCATAACGGGCTTGCCATTTAGGGGACCCGAATCGGCGCGATTTCCCGCCCGCCAAGACGATGCCGATCATCGTGTCGCTTCCCAGACGATGTGGGAGAGCTCGGGAAGAATCAGACGGGTCATCGCCAAATCGACGGCGCCGCGCGATCCTGGCATCGAGAAGATGATCGTATCTCCGATGCGTCCGGCGAGAGCCCGCGATAACATCGCCGCCGGGCCGATATCTTCCGTAAAACTGACGTAACGGAACAGTTCACCGAAGCCGACCATTTCCCGGTCGAGCAACGGCCGAATCGTCTCGATGGTGACGTCCCGTTTCGTGATTCCCGTCCCTCCGGTCGTCAAGATGACATCCATCTTCTCAGCGACCATTCGTCTGACGGCCGCCTCGATTTCAAGCGGTTCATCTTTCGTGATCTCACGGTATGTGACCGTGTGTGCTTCTTCTTTTAACAGCGTGCAAATATGTTCGCCTGACACGTCCTTATCGAGTGTGCGTGTGTCTGAGATCGTTAAAATCGCGGCCCGGACACGCTTTGTGTTTTCATGTACGTGATTGTGTGCTTGCATCGTCTTCACCCTCCGATATAACTCATTTCAATCCGGTTTCGTGTCCGGTTCCCACTCCGCGACCGTTCTTCTGAATAGCGGTCGTCGCGTACTTCCCATACCATTTTCAGTGTCATGGCGATCAATTCGTCGCTCGCCCCGCTGCGGAGCAATTCGCGAATATCGGTCCCGTCTTCCGCGAACAGGCACGTATACCATTTGCCGTCACTCGATAGACGGCCTCGTGTACACGTCCCGCAGAACGGTTGGCTGACTGAAGAGATGAAGCCGACTTGCGCCCCATCCGTATAACGATAACGTTGCGCGACCTCTCCTAATGTTTCAGGTGCAAGCGGTTCAAGTAATCCATTTCGTTGTTTCAACACCTCAAGAATCGATTCAGACGACACGACATGTTCGACGTTCCACTCATTCGCCGTGCCGACATCCATGAACTCGATATAACGGAGCGTGATATTCCGTTCTTTGAAATAAGCGGCCATCGGGGCAACTTCATGATCGTTCCATCCTTTTCGGACGACCATGTTCACTTTCACCTCAAGCCCTTGTCGCTTCGCTTCATCGATGCCTCGTAACACCGTCTCGGGCGACGTCCCGCGTCCGTTCATCATCCCGAACGTCTCGGCCGATAAAGCGTCTAGGCTGACGTTGACCCGGTCAAGCCCGGCTTGCTTTAACGCTTTCGCCATCCGTTCTAAATAGACGCCGTTCGTCGTCAACCCGATCGTCTCGATGGTAGTGACCGCACGCAGACGGCGAATCAACTCATCGAGATTCGGTCTAAGTAACGGTTCGCCCCCGGTCAGGCGCACTTTTTTTACGCCATGCGGGGCGATGATACGAACGAAGCGCTCAATCTCGTCAAACGATAGCAACTCGTCTCGCTTTAAAAACTGATGGTGACGAAACGCTTCTTCCGGCATACAGTACCGGCAACGAAAGTTGCATTTATCAATGACTGAGATGCGTAAGTCTTCCAACGGTCGTCTCCGTCGATCGGTCCATGGGGTCATCTTGGTTCATCCTTTCTATCCATCAACGACAGCAGGGACTTTCAAAGTCCCCACTTCGGATTGTCAGCGAATCGGCTTTTCAGCACCGCTGCGCAAGTAATAATAAATTGTAGTGGCAATCGAAATCGCATAGAGCCCGAGCATGACGAACAACGCACCGTTGAACGAACCGACGAGTTCGAGCGACCAGCCGAACATCTTCGGAATGAAGAAGGCGCCGTAAGCGGCAAACGCTGCCGAGAACCCGACGACGGCCGGCGTCTTCGTCGCGACGAACACGTGGGGAATCATCGCGAACGTGGCCCCGGAATTGAGTCCTGTCGCGATGAACAAGACGACGAATGAGATGAAAAACATCGTCAAGTTGCTGTTCGTGATGGCCATGATGACACTGATTGTACCGAGCGCCATGATTCCGAACACGATCAACGTCACTTTGGCCGCCCCAATCTTGTCACTGATCCAGCCTCCGAACGGGCGCGAAGAGGCGCCCAGGAATGCACCAAGGAATGCGAGCGCCATCAAGTCCGATTCAGGGAACTTCAACTTCAAGATCATCGGGAACGCTGCGGCATATCCGATGAAAGAACCGAACGCTGCCGTGTAGAGCAACGTTTGAATCCAAAAATGCTTGTCTTTAAACACGCTCGCCTGTTCACGAAGCGATTGACGCGCGGTCGGTAAGTTATCCATGAACAAGTACGCGCATACCGTCAAGATGATGGTCGGCACGACCCAAAGGAGCGCGGCGTTTTGTAACCAAATCTCTTCTCCGGTCTCAGTCAAGAGGGCGTTCCCGCCGATGAACCCGAAAATACTTGTCGTAATGACGAGCGGTGTGATCAATTGGACGAGCGACACGCCTAAGTTCCCGATGCCTCCGTTAATACCGAGTGCCGTCCCTTTTTTCGCTTTCGGATAAAACGCCCCGATATTGGCGTTTGATGACGAGAAATTTCCGCCGCCGAGTCCGCAAAGCGCGGCCAAAATCATAAATACCCAATACGGTGTATTGACGTTTTGAACGGCGTAGGCGATGCCAAGGAGTGGCAATAACAAAATCGATGTCGAGAAAATCGTCCAGTTCCGACCGCCGAATATACTGTTCGCAAACGTATAGAAAAAGCGTAACGTCGCCCCGACGAGTCCAGGTAGGGCGGCCAAGGTGAATAACTGGCCTTGCGTAAAGCTAAACCCGATCGAATTCAATTGGACGGCCGCGACCGACCACATTTGCCAGACGATGAATGCAAGCGTCAGTGCCGGGACCGAGACGCGCAAGTTCCGATTGGCGACTTGTTTTCCCGTCCCTTCCCAAAATCCCACATCCTCTGGCTTCCACTCGGCGAGTGCGTGTGACCCTTTGTCTAATTGTTGCATGGTCTATTCCTCCTCTTAACGGTTCAATTCGTACCCTAATCCCATCCTATCGACCGCCCCCTAAAAAAAGTGTGCCTTCTTTCACACTTATTTCGCATCTTGAGCTTTTTTCTCACCCTGTCATCATTCTGTGACAAAATCGCCTATCTTTTGTTTCTGTGACATTGAACACAGAAAAACCCTCCCCGATTCCTTACGATAAGGAATAGAGGAGGGATGAATATGTCACATCTTATTAAAATCCACTGTGCGCCCGAAGCTCGCTTGGCGCTACAACCATATTTCTTCAGTCAGGACGGGGCTCACGTGTTCCGTGTCTTCGGCGTCGCGATCGCCGAAGCTGCGTTCACAGAGACGGGGCTCGATATCTCGTTCCCACTTGAAAGTCCGCTAGAAGAGCTAGAAGCATTGCACAATTTGCTCGTTCGGATTGACAGCCACCATGGCGTGACGATTGATGACGCCCAGGCAGTCATCGGTTACTTAGGTGACGGGACGACGGTCACCGTCTATCGCCATTTCAAACGATGGCTCGACTTCTTATCCGCTGCGCGTGTCCGCTCGATGGAAGGCGTCGTCGTCGAGGTGCGCGCCCATGGGGTCAAGCTAGCCGAAGGGGTACTCCGGTCTTACGAGTTGATGGAAGATGGCGAGTTTTATGTATCGGCCTGTACAATCGAGGCCGATGGGTTGGAGCATTTTGAAGGCGAACTGTCGCTTGCCGCCGTCATGTGATCAATCGATGACACAGACCGAGATCGGACAATCCTCACAATGGTTGAGCAGTTTCAACCGGTCGAGATCATGGATAATGATTTGACGGGACGGGAGCGAAATGATCCCCTCTTGGGCGAGCTCGTTCAACATGCGGTTCACGCGTTCGCGCGACGTGCCGCAATAGTTGGCGAGCTCTTGGTTTTTCAGTTTCAAATCGATCAGAATTCCACCTTCGACTTCAACCCCATAGCTGTTCGCCATGCGAATGAGTGTCGAGTAGAGCGCTCCTTTTTTCCCGTTCAACACCAAGTCTCTAAATTTCGTATGCTGCTTCCGCATATGTTCATTGATCATAATCATGAACTCGCGGACGAACTCCGGATTCGACGACAGAATCATCGTCTCAATTCGTTCGATCTTCACCGCATAGATTTCACTGTCTTCTAACGCTTTCGCGTTAAATAAATATTTTGGTTCGATTGCGAACAACGTCAACTCTCCGCAACAAGCCTCAGCGCTTAAACAACGTAACGTCAATTCTTTTCCATTTTCCGTCAATTTCGAAATTTGGATCAGTCCACTTTTCACAATATAAAATTCAGACGCGTCTTCTTGTTCCCGGAACAGAAAACCGCCTTTCGGGACATGAATGATGCGATGTGCCAATTTTTTTGTTTCATCGAGCACCATCGCTTTACTTGAATGTGCCATTTCCACCGACCTTCCTTAAAACACGTTGCGCCAAATCAAAGCTTGCCTTCATTCTAAACACAAACCCCCTCGAAACGCAATCAACATTTGGAAGCGTTTCAAGGGGACGACTATTCTTTCGTACGATATTCAATTTTTTTCCAATATCGATATAACAAACCGATCAATCCGACATTGATGATCGCGATGGCCATATACAGTTGCATCGACGCATGGTCATACACCATGTAGCTCTCAATCGTATATTGCAAGAGCACCATGTTCGTCGCGAGCAATACGACCAATCCGATTAAACTCCAACCGTTACGCCCCATGATGAATCTCTCTTCCGACCGCAAAGATTTTCCCGTTCTCGATCTCGAGCAAGATTTTAGGCAGTTCCCGCTGCGGCGGTCCCGACTGAGGTTGGCCGTCGACACTGAAATAACCGCGGTGGCACGGACAGAGAAGGACATCTTCTTCCTCCACATAAAACACCGGACACTGCAAATGGGTGCATTTGTTGTTATAGGCGACGAACTCACCCGTCTTTAAATGAACGAGCAATGATGGTTCCGTACCCGGATATTCGAATTCGAGTGATTTCCCCCGTTCGAGCGCCTCGACCGTCGTGATGAACTGACGGTCGGTTCGCGGCTCGCTGCGGACGAAGGCCGCGATGTTGAACGGGACCGTCGCTAGACCGAGCGCGATGCCGGCGCCAAACGTCGATTTGATGAACGCCCGGCGGTTCAGTTTCACGTCATCGGCGCGGCTCAAATTGTCAACGAGTGAGGATAGACGCTCCCGATCTTTTGATTCATTTGACATAAGTCATCTTCCTTTCCATCTCAATCGGAATAGACGCCAAAGAATTCAGGGACGTAATTCCACTTATCATCTTGCGAAGGTTTTTTTCCTTCGATCATGTTCATTTGGACACGCTGACGACGAAGTTGCATCATCTCATCATGGTCGATGAAACGAATCGCATCCGACGGACATACTGACGCACACATCGGCGCGATATCATGTTTAGAACGGTCGTAACACATGTCGCACTTATACATCTTGTTCTTCTCAAAGTCGAACTTCGGAATCCCGAACGGACAAGCGAACGTACAGTTGCGGCAGCCGATACATTTCTCTTCCGAAGCCGATAAGACGACGCCTTCTGGCGTGATTTGAATCGCGTTGGCCGGGCAAACTTGAGCACATGCCGGGTTTTTACATTGCATACAGATCATCGGGAACGTCTGACGGTTCTCCGAGAAGTCGATGTAGTCGACGTAGTTGCGCTCGAGCCCTTCGTGGTCCCCGCATTCGCGGCAAGCCGCTTGGCAGGCCCGACAGCCGATACAGCGTTCAAATTCTAAATACATGACCTTATTCATTTCGTCTGAACCTCCTCATCCATGACGTGACAGCTCGTCGCAATCGCATGGTCCGCCATGAACGGCACGCTCGAACCGAGCGGGACCGTCAACGGATTAATGTGTAACGGGGTGTTGGTCGGCAACTTCTTCATTTGAACCGCACATACCTTGAACTCCGGCATGCGTGACATCGGATCGAGGCACGGGTTCGTCAATTGGTTGATGGCTAGCTCTTTGCCCCAATGATAAGGAACGAAGACCGTGTCTTTTCGAATCGCCTTCGTCAAACGAGCTTCGACGACCATCGCTCCGCGGCGTGTGCGGAGTTCGACTTTGTCGCCCGTTTGAAGACCATAGCTTGATGCGAGCTCAGGATGAATCTCAACGAACGGCAGTTTCGACATCGTGCTCAAGAAATCGACGCGACGCGTCTGGTTGCCCGAGAGGTAATGGAAGACGACCCGACCTGTCGTGAGCGTGACCGGATACTCTTCATTCGCATATTCACCGGCCGGCCGATATGTAACGACGGGCAGGTTCGCTTTTCCGCTTGCCGTCCCAAACCGTTCTTTGAACATCGTCGGTGTGCCGGGGTGATCTTCGGACGGACATGGCCAAAAGACGCCATACTCGTCATCGATTCGTTCCCACGTGATTCCTGAGTAGTCAGCCGCTCCGCCTTTCGTCGCGATGCGGAATTCTTCCCAAATGTCACGCGCCGTGTCATACGGGAAGTATTGTCCGCGTCCCATCCGCTCAGCGATCCGCTTCATGATTTCCCAGTCCGGGAGCGACTCCCCGAGCGGTTCGCGCACTTTCCGGATCCGAATGACACGTCCTTCTAAGTTTGTCGTCGTCCCTTCGTCCTCGGCCCACGAACAGGCCGGTAAGACGACGTCAGCGAACTCACAAGATTCCGACATGAAGAAGTCACTGACGACGAAGAAATCGAGTTTGTTGAAACTGTCCCACACGTACGGAAGGTTCGGTGCCGAGACGGCCGGGTTCGAGCACATGAGGTGCATCGCCCGAATCGTCCCCGCTTGGATTTCATCGAACATCTCGAACGCGGAGACGCCTGGTTTTGGCATCTCCGAAGGGTCGATGCCCCAGACGCCGCTCACATATTCGACGGCTTTCGGGTCAGTTAACTTCCGATAACCTGGTAACAAGTCGGCTTTTTGTCCGTGTTCCCGTCCACCTTGGCCATTCCCTTGCCCCGTCATCGTGGCGACGCCCGAGGCGAACTTCCCGATCATACCGCGCAGGAGTGCCATCGATGTGTAGAGCGAGACGTTGTCGACGCCTTTTGATTGTTGCTCGACGCCGCGGGCGAACAACATGACCGACCGTGGGCTCTTCCCGTAAATATGACCTGCCTTCTCAAGCTTTTCGATAGCGACCCCGGTCACGTCACTCGTCCGTTCGAGCGTCCAGTCACGGACCGACGCTTTCAACTCTTCGTAATTATCGCAACGCTCATCCACATACGCTTGATCGACGTAATCGTGTTCAATCAAGAAATTGAGCAGTCCCATCGCTAATGCCGCATCCGTCCCTGGCTTCAAATCAAGATGGACGTCCGCAACGCGCGCCATCGGAATCTCACGCGGGTCGGCGACGATGATTTTCGCGCCTTTATCTTTTGCCTTCCAAATATGTTGCGTCGTCGTCGGGTGACATTCGGCGATGTTCGAGCCAGCGACAAAAAATGTGTCGACGTGCTCGAATTCCGTCCACGGGAGCGTCGCCCCGCGGTCAATCCCGAGTGTCTTCAAGAAACCGCCGGCAGCTGAGGACATACAGAACCGACCGTTATAGTCGATGAATCGTGTCCCGAGTGCGACGCGGGCATACTTCCCGACGAGATAACATTTCTCATTCGTCATCGAGACGCCACCGAAGACGGACACCGCGTCTTTCCCGTGTTCCCGTTGAATCCGTTTGAAGTTCGCTTCGATCACGTCGAGCGCTTCTTCCCATGTCGCTTTTTCAAACTTGCCGTTCCGCTTGATGAGCGGGGTCATGATGCGATCCGGATGTTCGATTGTTTGATAGGCCGTGACGCCTTTCGGACAAAGTTTTCCTTTATTGACCGGGAAATCGTAGCGTGGCTCGACGCCTTTGACGGCCCCTGTCTTCTCATCGACCCGGATGTGCATGCCACACTGCATGCCGCAGTAGCAACAATGGGTCGTGATCAGTTTCTCACCCGGTTTGATTAAGTTCTGTACTTCTGGCGACGTTAAAAAGTCACTCATCGTCTTCCCCTCCATAGAACGTTTCCGCTCTTCGTTTTGAAAATCCACTGACGTGATAGCCGTTGATCGTTTGAAGCGGATAATGCATCCCGTCACTTCCAGGTCGTCCGAGCGCCGAATCGAGCCGGGCTCGACGACGACAGGCGTGACAGAGATCCTGGACCGTATGCGCCGCATCTACTTTCACGAGCTGCTCCGACCCTTCGAGCAATTGCTTCACTTGTTCGATTTCTTCAAGTGTCCCGGTCGGTTCGCCACACTTAACGCACAGGTGTCTCATCTTTAGCCTCACCTTTCGTCTCCTTCGGCCGGCCGAATCCTGGCATCGACATGCCGGTGTTCGTATCGACCGGGTGCGTCGGCAACTGTCCGTTCATCAAGTTCAACTGCATCTTCACACGCATCGAACGTCGACACGGTTGGCAGTAATCCGACAACTGGGTCCCGTCACTGAGTCCGAGCTGGATCGTCTGTGCCTGTAAAATCGCTTGGACGTCCTCGACTTGATTGTCGGTCGCATAACGTGTGCCACACCCAGCGCAGACACGTGTCTCGTCCGCCTCGACTTCCCGGTAATTCATCGGCACACTGGCTGCCATCGGCCGGACCGGCAAGTGGAACAGTTTACCGAACGGGAAGTAGCATAAAAAGATGATAACGGTCAATTGATGGAACAAGGCGAGCTCATGATGGATGAAACCGCCGAAGAACACGTACGACACGGTCAACAAGAGACCCGATACAGTGACGATGAGCAACATAAGGAGCGGTAAAATATCAAACTCGAACCGCTGGGTCACTTTCACGTCTTGGTCGTTGATCCGGCGATAGAGCGCCATGAGCACGCCGACGAGCAACATGAGCGCGGTGATGTTCAAGCCGTTGTAGACCATTTCGGCGAACAACCCGTGCGCGGCCATCTTAATCGTCGGAATATTAAAGACGATGATTTGATACTTCTCGATATCGATTAAATCAAACCGCATCCACTGGAACGTCAACCCGAACGTGATGGCGAACGACCCGAGGCATCCCCAGGCGATCAACATGTGTTGGGTCCAGCGATACCAGCCTCGCTCCCAAATGAACTTCTGCAAGACGATGTTGTTGACGGTCGTCGCGGCGACGGCTTTGCCGGCCCGTTTCTTTTCTGCCTTCATCTGTTTGAGGCTTCGCTTCAACACTTGTGAGGTGGCCGGCCGTGCAAAAAATAACGTCAAGCGAACGACCATCCCGATCATGCAGACGACAGCACCAATGTAATAGCCAAACAACGCCATGTCGACATGTTCAAATCTCCCTGAGGCGACCCACGTCGAGAGCACCAACATGGTAAACCCTACGAACGACCACTTTGCGGCGGTCGAATAAAAATAACGATCGGACATATGTGTTCCCCCTTCTCTTTCCGAGCGACTTCATAGTTTCATCATAAAGATGACATCTCGACTTAACTGTTACTTTTTTCACAGATAAGCGATTCGAGACGTGACAGAATAATGAACGAAGGAGGCGTTCCCTTATGAAGTCATCGCTTAAAATCATGTTATTCCTCACCATCGCGGCCATGCTCGTCGTCTTTTCCATCGGTTTCGTCTTCGCCAACCGGGCGACGACCGAACCGGATGTCGAGGGGTATGTGATTGAAATAAATGAATCTGACCGCACCGCTCTCGTGATCAGCGACATCACCGCAGAAGAGGCGACACTTTCGCCTGACGAACTGTTCGCTCAAAGCGCACCGGAAAACGTGAGCTGGTTCAAGTTTCAAGTGAAAGCCACGTTCGAGCAAATCGCTGTCGGGGACCACGTCCATATTTGGAAAAAGACCGGTCCGAGTATCTTAAATACACCGAACCGGTCTTATGTGAAAAAAGTCGACGTGATTGACTAATATTGACGCTTGCCGTAACGTTCACTCAGCCAGAGGACTAAAAACGCCAAACCAACCAGCCATCCGCTCCAGACGAGCGCCTGGGTCATATCGCCGTTGATCGTCGCCATATAAATCGCTGTGGCGAGCGTCATCGTCTCGCCCGGGATGTTTCCCGCAATCATCATCGTGATCCCGAACTCGCCGATCGACCGGGCGAAACCGAGGACGAAACCGCTCGTCAACGCAGGTAACAGCAGCGGAATCGTCACGTAGGTGAACAGTTGACGCTCTGACCCGCCGAGCACGCGTCCGGCCTCATACCATTCCGCATCGAGTTGTTTGAGCCCGAGCCGAATCGTTTGATAGATGAGCGGGAATGCGGCCAAGGCGGACGCGATGACGTTCGCCTGTTTTGTGAACAAGATGGAGACGGGTAAGAACCCGCCAATCCCGTTGTTCCCGAGGACGATCAAGGCGTACAACCCGATGACCGTCGGCGGCAAGATGAGCGGCAACAAAAACATCGTCTCGAGCAGCCGTTTGCCTTTGAACTGACGGTGATGCATGAAATAAGCTGCGCCGAAGGCGAGGACGAAGGCGCTCATCGTCGCCATCATCCCGACTTCGAACGTGAGCTGAAGTGGAGATTGCGTCATTTGGAAAATCCTTTCGCCAAAAAGTGAGTTTGGATGTCGTCGTCAAACAAACGTGCGTAGACATCGCGGACGTATGATTCATGCGTCAACCGGACTGCCGGATACGAGATCGTGCCCGTCGCTTCAAGTGGAATCGACTGAATCGCCTCGACGCCTGTCGTCAATTCTGTCTTATAGACGAATCCCGCATTGGCATCGCCTTGTTCGATGAGCGTCAGCACTTGTCTCACGTTTTGGGCGAACATGATTCGAGGTTCCGCCTGTCCCCACGCCCCTTCCACTTCTAATGCCGCTTTCGCGTAACGACCGGCCGGGACGTTCACCGGGTCGCCGATGACGATGCGAGCGCACGTATTTAAGTCGTCCCACGTCTCCGCGCACGGTTTCCCTTTCGGTGTCACGAGCCACAACTCGTTATGCAAGAACGCATCCCGCTCTAGAATCGGGATTTGTAATCGATTGACATCGTCATCGCTCGCGGCTAAAAAGATATCCGCTGGAGAGCCGTGATTGATTTGTGCTCGTAAGGCGCCGCTCCCGTTCGTCACGACCCGAACGTCGACCCCCTCAAGTTCCGCTTCCAGTTGTCGCTCGACCTCTTCCAAGGCCGGTCCTAAACTTGCCGCTGCTAAGATGGTCACGGTTTCCTCCGAATCCGGACTTGACCACACTTGACTTAGCAATAAGACGACCGCCACCCCGATGATGACCCCACTCACCCGTTTCATCATGAATCACTCCTTTGCTTCTCCCTTATCGTAGCGATTGATTCGCCACCCATCTGTATCAAACGTCACAAAAATACACCTCCACGTGAGTAGAGGTGTGCCATTTCTTAAGCGAACGTGCGCGCCCGCGGGAATAGAATATTGTTTTCGAGATGAATATGTTCGAACGTATCCGACTCGAGCGCTTCTAACCGTTGATAGACAAGACGATATGTTCCACACGCACCTTCAGGCGGTGTATAGTCGTTCGTGATCTGACGCAATTCTTTTAAAATGTCACCGGCGGCCGCGTGTTCTGACTCGAGCGATGCCAATATGTCGTCGATCTCCCGTGTCGTTTCAGCTGTCGGTGCCGTCTCATGACGAAGCAACGTCGGGAAGTCTTCCGTCTCTTCTTTGACGATATGTTGTTCGAGCTCCACCTTCAATTGATTGAACAGTTGATGGATGCGCCCGAGGTGTGGATGGTTTTGTCCGTGGACCCGGAATACTTTTGTCACATATGGTGTGAGCTGTGGCAATTCATCCGTCAAAAATTGGTGATGCTTATAAATGATATGCTCAATCAATTCTGAGGAAGACGCGGCATCCCAATCGATGCTCTTCTCGTTCATCTCTTGCTTGCGTTGATAGAGCGCATTGACTTCTTCTAAAACGTCTTCGGTCGACCGTTTCGATTTGTCTGTCGCTTCAGAAAGGGGCCGATTGCCGCCGCAACAAAAATCGATTCGGTTCCGTTTGAAGATATCTGCCGCTTGCGGGCACTGTTTGACGATTTCAGAAACGTGCGTATCGCCCGTGAATGTCTGTGTCATCTGTCATAACCTCCATATTCGTTTTGACATGTTCAGCGTAGCAAGAGTTTGACGACAAAAATGTGAAATACGTCACATTTCAGTAAATAGGACGCACGCGTTCCGAATTTGGACACAAAAAAGCCCCTCTTGTTGAGGGGCATCGCTTAATGGGACGGCGTTTCAAATTGTTCTGCCTCGGTCGATCCGGCGAGTGCCGTCGTTGACGACTGCCCTCCCGAGATGACGAGAGATACCTCGTCGAAATACCCGGTCCCGACCTCGCGCTGGTGACGTGTCGCCGTGTACCCGTGTTGTTCGGCACTGAATTCGGCTTGTTGCAGCTCCGAGTAGGCGGCCATCCCTCGGTCTTTGTATCCGCGTGCGAGTTCGAACATCCCGAAGTTGAGCGAGTGGAAACCAGCGAGCGTGACGAATTGGAACTTGTACCCCATCGCTCCAATCTCTTGTTGGAACGTCGCAATCTCCTCGTCCGACAGCTTTTTCTTCCAATTGAACGAAGGCGAACAGTTGTAAGCGAGCAGTTTTCCTGGATACTTCGCGTGAATCGCATCCGCAAATTGGCGTGCTTCGTCCAAGTCCGGCTCCGACGTCTCGCACCAGACGAGGTCGGCGTACGGTGCATAGGCGAGACCGCGCGCGATCGCCTGTTCGATTCCCGCCTCGGTCCGGTAAAACCCTTCCGGCGTCCGGTCGCCAACGATGAACGGATGGTCGATTGGATCGATGTCGCTCGTGATCAAATTCGCGGCGTGGGCATCGGTCCGGGCGACGATAATCGTCGAGACACCCATGACGTCTGCCGCGAGACGTGCGGCAATCAAGTTTTTCACGGCCGTTTGTGTCGGCAGCAACACTTTGCCACCGAGGTGTCCGCACTTCTTCTCCGACGACAGTTGATCCTCTAGGTGAACGCCGGCTGCGCCCGCCTCAATCATCGCTTTCGTCAACTCGAAGACGTTGAGTACACCACCGAAACCGGCCTCCATGTCAGCGACGATCGGGGCGAACCAATGCGTATCGCCTTTCCCTTCCGCCGTTTGAATTTGATCGGCCCGTTGAAGCGCCTGATTGATCCGTTTGACGACACTCGGCACCGAGTTGGCCGGGTACAGACTTTGGTCCGGGTACATGTGCCCCGACAAGTTCGCATCGGCGGCGACTTGCCATCCGCTCAAATAGATGGCCTCGAGGCCCGCCTTCACTTGCTGGATGGCCTGATTTCCCGTCAATGCGCCGAGCGCGTGAACGTAATCTCGTTCATGGAGTAACTCCCATAACCGTTCCGCCCCTTTTGTCGCGAGCGTATGCTCGATTAGGACAGACCCCCGAAGTCTCATCACGTCTTCGACCCCATATGGACGTTCGACCCCGTTAAACCGTTCCGACTGTAACATATCCTCTAGTTGCACGTGTTGTTCGTTCATATCCATTCCTCCTGTATTATATTAATTTATATAATTACCATTTGTTATATAACAGATAATACGAGCTTAATCCAAGTATGCACAGCATTCGAGTGCCGCTTTGAATGACGAGTGTTCCATGCCGCAGCAACGACAGACGTTTTCTTCGTCACGATCTTCTGGTTTACGGAATATGACGACCTCTTCGACCGGCTCTCTCATGATTTGTAGCGACCCGTCGGCCCGGTCGAGCACGAGGCGCATCAAATCGTTCCCATAGACGAACGCCGTGTTAGCGAGCGCCGCTGTCGATTCCCCCGAGACAATCCGACGGACGACCCAACGTTCAATCAACTGTTCGCTTTCGATTTTTTTCGTTGTCATGATGATGCTCCTCCTTTTAAATTCGGTTCTAATGTCACTTGTTGTAAAAACTGTCGACGGCGCCGATGCAAAATCGGTTCCGTATATCCGTTCGGCGACTCGTCGCCTTCGAACACCAAATCTTTCGCCGCTTGATAGGCGATCGAACGCTCCACGTCAGGCGTCATCGGACGATAATGTGGATCTTCCGCGTTTTGCGCGTCGACGACCTCAGCCATCCGGTAAAGCGTCGCTTCGACTTGTTCGCGGCTACAGACTCCATGGTATAGCCAGTTGGCGACATGTTGACTCGAAATACGAAGCGTTGCTCGGTCTTCCATCAACCCGACGTGATGAATATCTGGCACTTTGGAGCAACCGACACCTTGCTCGACCCAACGGACGACGTAACCGAGCAACCCTTGCAAGTTGTTCTCGAGCTCCTCGTTCACTTCCTCATCTGTATAGAGACGCGTGGCGAGTGGTACCTCGAGCAGACGCCCTCGCTCAGTTGCTGGATCAAACGAACGACCAATCAACTCACGCTGAACGTCAAATGCATCAACTTGATGGTAATGCAGCGCATGAAGCGTGGCCGCCGTCGGGGACGGCACCCAAGCCGTCGTCGCCCCGGACCGGACATGATTGCTTTTTTCACGCATCATATCGCGCATCCGATCGGGCATCGCCCACATCCCTTTCCCGATTTGCCCGCGTTGATGGAATCCTGCGTCAAGCCCGATCTGGACGTTCAGACGTTCATAAGCATCGAGCCACGCCGAGGTCTTCATCTCGCCTTTCTTGCGCATCGGTCCGAGCGTGAGCGAGGAGTGAATCTCATCGCCCGTCCGGTCGAGGAATCCGGTATTGATGAAGACGATGCGTTCCTTCACTTGCTCGATACAGTTCTTCAAATTAAGCGACGTGCGTCGCTCCTCGTCCATCACGCCGACTTTGAGCGTGTGACGCGGTAACTCGAGTACATCTTCAATCGCATCGAACAAGTCGTTCGTGAACGCGACTTCCTTAGATCCATGCATCTTCGGTTTGACGATATAGATGGAGCGTTCGCGGGAATTTCGTCTGGCATCAAGATGGCGGCTCGCGATGAGCGCAGTGAAAATCCCGTCCAAGATCCCTTCCGGTACTTCACGCCCTTCCGCGTCGAGCATCAAGTCTGTCGTCATCAAGTGCCCGACGTTTCGAATAAAGAGGAGCGACCGTCCTGGGACCGTGACTTCACGCCCGTCTTTCCCGATATACTTTCGGTCAGGGTTCAACTTCCGAGTGAGCGGCCGCCCGCCTTTCGTGAACGTTGCTTCGAGCGTCCCGTCCATCAGGCCAAGCCAGTTTTCATAAAGGTGGACCTTGTCTTCCGCCCGAACAGCCGCGACCGAGTCTTCACAGTCGACGATGGCAGACAAGGCGGACTCGAGTTCGATGTCAACGAGCCCTGCTTGATCCGTCCGTCCGATTGGATGGTTCCGATCAAATTTTAATTCGGCATGAATCCCGTTATGGATGAGCAATAAACTCGTCGGAGCTTCTGGATTCCCCACATAACCGACGAGACAATCATCTTGAAACGCGATGCGGTTCCCTTCGATGATTGCGTATGGTCTGCCCTCTGACACGAGATAGCCGTTCGCTTCTGGGTGCGAGCCTTCCTGGAGCGGAAATGTATCGTCGAGAAACTGTTTGGCGTAGGCGATGACCGCTTCACCTCGGACTGGATTATAACCACTCGACTTCGTTTTCCCGTCCTCTTCGTCGATGACGTCCGTTCCGTACAAGGCGTCATACAGACTTCCCCAGCGGGCGTTCGCCGCGTTCAACGCATAGCGCGCGTTGTCGAGCGGAACGACGAGCTGTGGTCCGGCTTGCCTAGTAACCTCTGAATCGACACCTGAAACGTCGATGCTGAAATCAGGGACGGTCGCTTCGATGTAATCGATGGACCGAAGGAAACGCTCATAGTCTTCCAGGTCGAAGGCTTGCTTGTGCTCGCTGTACCATTCCTGTAATAGTCGCTCATACGACTCACGTTCGTGAAGCAGTGACTCATTCCGAGGAATGAACTCATCGAGTAGGCGCCCGACCCCAGTCCAAAATTGTCGGTGTGCCTCATCGTCAGGCAATATACGAGCCGAGATGAAGTCGAGCAACGTTTCATGTACGTGATAAGTACCTACTTGTTTGTAATGTTCCAAGCCGTCACATCCTCCCATTCAATTGTTATATATCAGTTGACTTTAATATAGACTATTATATAACAGTTTGACAACAGTTTTTTTGAAACTTTTTATTTGCGATCTATTTCAAAACCGATTAGTATACATTGTGTGACCTATCAATGATTGATTCATCAATTAGTTTTTTGAAGGAGGATACCCGATGCGCGACGCCTGTTCGCTCAGCGATGAGATTCTCTACCACGTCATCACCGTACAAAAAGAACTGGCCCAACTGTTCGATACGGAAATGGACGGGCTCAGCTCGACCCGCTTCGATATTTTGAGCAACTTGCATCACGTCGGCCCTTTGCGTCAGCGTGAACTGCAACAACGGGTTGGCGTCGATCATGCCGCCATCACGCGTCATTTAAAACAGCTCGAGACACAGGGCTTGATCACGCGCGAACGCTGCCTCCAAGACAATCGGGTCATTTATGTCGATTTGACCGATGTCGGTCGGGAGCGGATTGCACATTGGACCGAGCAAAAGAAGTGCTTATCGGACCGACTTTTTGTAAACATGAAGGTAGAGGAGCAACGACAGTTACTCGAACTTTTAAATACGTTACAAACCAACATTCAACATGAAAGGAAGACCCTTATATGAACACGACAACACAAAAAGATTTTATGGAAATCCTCAAAGGACGCCGCTCGATTCGCGTCTATGATGAGAACGTCAAAATCTCAAAAGAAGAGATGACCCAAATCTTGGAGGAAGCGACGACGGCGCCGTCTTCACTCAACCTGCAACCATGGCGCTTCGTCGTCATCGATAGCGCAGAAGGCAAAGAAACGCTCCTTCCGCTCGCAAGCTTCAACAAACGCCAAGTCGAGACCTCATCAGCCGTCATCGCCATCTTTGCCGACTACCAGATGGCCGACTATACACAAGAGATCTTCGACACGGCCGTCGAACGTGGCCTCATGCCACCAGAAGTCCGCGACCGTCAAGTCGACATGATCAAAGGCATCTTCAAAGACGCACCGAAAGAGTCTGTCAAAGACAGCATCTTGCTCGACTCGGGTCTCGTCGCGATGCAACTCATGCTCGTCGCCCGTGCCCACGGCTACGATACCAACCCAATCGGTGGCTACGACAAAGCGAACATCGCGGAAGCGTTCGGTCTCGAGAAAGAACGCTACCTTCCGGTCATGCTCCTCTCAATCGGGAAAGCTGCGGAAGAAGGTTACCAATCGGTCCGCTTCCCAATCGACCGCATCACGGACTGGAAATAAGCAAAAGCTCAAGAAAGCTCAAGCGCCTCGGGCGCTTGAGCTTTTTTTATCCGATGTATTTGACGACCTCGTTGAAATCGCGGCGTGTCTTCGGCGCGAAGTCACGGGCCCGATGTCCGAACGCGACCATGACCGAGAGCGACCAGGTGCCTCGTTCCATGACGCCTTCTGAAATTAATAATTCGTCAATCTCCGCTTGATTGAACCCTTCGATTGGGCATGAGTCGACGCCGATTTGGGCAGCGGCCGTCATCATGTTGCCGAGCGGGATATAAGTCTGGCGTTTGATCCACTCTTGGAACACACGCTCGTCGTCCAACAGTCGATAATCTTGTTCCTGGAACTCACGGACACGTTTTACCCGAAGGGCGTATTCGTCCTCGGTCCGTCCTTGGACGTCCGTGACGATGTGACGGATGTAGTCCGAGTCGTAGCGCATCGCTTCAGGCGTCCGCGCCAAAATCAACACGAAATGGCTCGCCGTTAACGCCTGTCCTTGCGCACCCCACGCGTGGTCTTTGATCTTCCGGAGCAAGTCTTCGCGACGAATGACGACGAACTGCCAAGGCTCGAAGCCGAACGAACTCGGTGATAAGCGACCCGTCTCCAGAATGAATTCGAAATCTTCCTCATCGATTTTGCGGTCCGCGTCGAACTCTTTCGTCGCTTGACGCCAACGATACGCATCTAAAATATCTTCTTTTTTCACGATGATCCACTCCCCATTTACCAAGATGACTCCATCATATCAAAACGATAAATAAGAAAGCGCTCATGGAGATTCTTTAACGGCAAGCGAACGTCCTGTACATAGCGGAACGGCGTCTCGTCATTCAAAAAATGTAAGTACTCATCGGCCGGATAATAGAGGATGAGGTCGACCGGACGCGGCGTGCGTTCGACCGAGTCGATGATGTTCGCGACGACTTGCCGGAACACGTTCACCGAGAACGGATTGAAGAAATAAAAGCGGTTCGCCTCATCAGGCACCTCAAATTGTTCGGCGTAGCCGCGGACGAGTTGGACACTGCCACGCGTCCGATGTTTCTTGGCGTAATTCATCCAATTCTCAAGTGCCGCCTCGTGGAAGCCACCGTCCATCTCGATGCCGATGGCCCGGACCCGGAACGTATAGGCGAGATAAAACGGAAGACGTCCTTTCCCCGAACCGAAGTCGACGACCGTGTCCGTGGCCGCGAGCGGATAGGCGTCACGCAACAAGTCGAGCGCCTCATACGGGGTCGGTTCATAGCGGTGGTATTCGGCCGAGGCCGGGAACCCTTGTTGCGGTTTCGCCGTCTCGATTTGGAGCAACCGTTCATAGTCTTGTTCAGTCATAAATCTGTCCTTTCTTGGATGGCGCGGAAAAATGGATGACGCTCCATCTCTTGTTTGAACGCTTGTCGTTCTTGCCACATCACGTAGCCGACATAGAGCGGGATGAGCAACTTGAACCAACTCGGCACGAGAACCATCCCCGTGACGGCAACCGGGATGAGGCGCAGCCATAAGTTCCGATGACGTGGCGTCCGTATATAGAGTAAGATGGCCGATGTGCGCCGGGCGGTTCCGAACCGGTTCGGCCTCGGCCGATAGAGCGGGCGCTTGCGTCGACTCGGCTTCTCGATGGCGCCCGACGTCGATAACAACGCCCGATCGAACGCGTCACGCACAGTCTCACCGCGCTCGAGTTCTCGGCTGAGATATGGATGACGTGACAGCCACCCTTCTCCGAGGTACATCGCGAATGCTACGAGACTACTGCCGAGGACGACCGCCCACAAAGGTGAGTCGACGAGGAGCGCGTACAGACAAAGGAACACCATACACGTGACCAAAATACGAAACACCCAATTAACCCGCCGCACCGTCAGCTGATACCACGTCCACATATGAATCCATGCTAAAAGCAGGACGGCCATTCCGAATGCTAAAATCGAAGCACCAGACCACTCGTCGAGCCTTAACACAGGTGTGAACGCCAACATGATGAAGAGAACCTTCAAGCCGAGTTTGATGACGTGATAAAGCAACGAATATCGCTTCAGCACTTGAATCAAGGTACGTCTAGCAATCAACGTCACGTCCGCCCGCTCCATCCAAACGAAAAAACGGTCTTGCAGGAACAGCACGATGAGAAGAAACGTCCAAACGAGCATCGGCACCTGACTCACCCACTCGATTTCACCTTGCCAAAGTAACCTATATTGATAGCCAAGAAAAATGGCGAACGGAATACCGCCGTATAAGATCACTGTCCAATCCAAGATGAGGCGCCACGTCTTCCACTGCTTGAACATATAAGCCCGGACCCGTCGAACGAACAGCTGTCGTTCATTCATCGCATGACCACATCTTCCATCATATCGAACAGCGACTCGCCTTCGGTTTGCAGACTGAGACGCAGCTCTTCTTTCGTCCCGCTTGCGAGCATACGCCCATCATCGATCCAGACGAAGCGGTCGCATAACCGCTCTGCCGTATCGAGGACGTGGGTGACGAGGAGCACCCCGGTGCCTTGACGGCGTTCCGCTTCAAGTAAACGAAGCAGCTGAATCGTCGTCGTCGCGTCGAGTCCGACGAACGGTTCGTCGACGAGGAGAAACTTCGACTCTTGAATGAGCGCCAACAGAATCATCGCTTTTTGCTTCATCCCTTTTGAGAATGAGGCGATATAGTCGTGGCGAACCGTCTCGAGCCTAAACAGACGGAGCAGCGCTTCCGTGCGCTCGCGATTCTCAACGTCCGTCAATTCCAAGACGAGGGCGATATGTTCCTCGAGCGTCAAGTAATCATAGTAAACCGGTTGCTCAGGAATGTAGGCGTAGCGGTCGATGTGCACCTCGCCCCGCATCCACGGGATCGTTCCGGTGAGACAGGCGAGCGTCGTACTCTTCCCGGCCCCGTTCGATCCAATCATCCCGACGATTTCGCCAGGCCCGACCTCGAACCGGATGGCCTCGATGACCGCCTCACCGCGTTCATACCCGGCTTGTTCAATGTGAACGTTCATGAGAACCTCCTTCGCAAAAAGTCGCCTTTTCAGGCGACGTCACCGAACGATATTGACCGAAGAGAAGACGAACTTGTCATAGCGGTGTCGAGCGAATGAGTATTCGAACGGCTTCCCGTTACTCAAGTAAACGACTTGTTCGACCTCGATGATTGGATCGGTAATGTCATTCTTCAAGTAACGTTGATCATACTCGTCAGGCTTGTCGGCCCGAATCATCTTGTGTGAGCTCGTGATTGTGTAGCCGAGCTCCTGCTGGATGTAACTATAGACCGACTTCTCCAAGATTTTGCGTGACAGTCCCGTAATTAGATTGGCGACCATGTACGTCAATTCGATGACGTAAGGCTCTTCGTCCACATAGCGGACACGGCGAATCTCATAGACCGGCTCCGTCAACTCAATCATTAAATGGTCGGCAACTTCCTGGGTCGGGAATTTTACTTCGAAGTCGAGCACTTCACTGCGCAGACTACGGTCGCCGATGACCTGCGTCAATCCTCTCGTCTCTTTGCTGATGATGTTGATGCGCTCTTTTTGGAAGCTGGCCGGCAAGATGAACGTCCCTTTGCCGCGTTTCCGATAAATCAAGCCTTCCATCACGAGAATCTCAAGGGCGCGCTTCATCGTCATACGACTGACACCAAACTCTTCCGCCAATTGAATCTCGTCCGGGAGTGGCGTTTCGAGTTCATAAGCATGTTCATTGATGCGATGTCGAATCTCATCAGCAATCGATTCATATTTTGGTTTTTTCTTTGTAGACATATTCCACCTCATGTATAGACATATATAAATAATATATCAAAAAAAGCTGACAAAGAGTAGGTCCTTGTCAGCTTTTCCTATTATTCTGTAAATCCATGATTGGCAATCACTTGTTTGAACCAATGACCAGATTTTTTGACGGTTCGTTCCTGGGTTGTCAAGTCGACACCGACGAACCCGTAACGGTTCTTATAAGCGTTACTCCATGACCAGTTGTCCATAAACGTCCATAAGTGGTACCCTTTCACGTTCGCGCCTTCTTCGAGCGCCCGATGCGTCCATTTCAAATGCTCACGAATGAAGTCAATCCGGTAGTCGTCCTGGACGCTGCCATCGGCATCACGGTAACGCTCTTCCCCTTCAACGCCCATCCCGTTCTCAGAAATGAAGCATGGGATGTTGCCATAGTTGTCTTTCAAGTTGATTAAGATGTCATAGACACCCTGCTCATAAATTTCCCAACCACGGTATGGATTCATCTTACGACCCGGCATCTCATAGAAGTCGAACAGATTCTCAGGCAGGAACGGCGCATCAGGATTCGGAAGCGACGCTTTGGCCTTGACCCGACGAGGTTGATAGTAGTTGATGCCAAGGAGGTCGATCGTATTCGCCCGAATGAGATCCAAGTCTCCAGATTGCATCTCCGGCATCGCGCCTTGTTCCTGTAATACGTCGATGAGTTCTTCAGGGAACGTCCCGAGCACGGACGGGTCCAAGAACGAGCGGTTGAAGATGGCGTCGGCCAAGCGTGACGCCTGCACATCGGCCGGATGTTGGCTGCGCGGATACGACGGTGTCAAATTCAGGATGATCCCGATTTGACCGGATTGTCCCTGCTCCCGATACGCCTGGATGGCGAGCGCGCTCGATAAAATCGAATGGTAAGCGACTTGGACGGCACGCTTGAAATCGACGACGTTCGGATAGTGGAAATCGTACAAGTAGCCACCTTCGACCGGTACGATCGGTTCGTTATGAGTGAACCACGTCGTCACACGGTCGCCGAAAAGCTCGAAACACGTCTTCGCGAACTGCACGTAAGCGTCGACGACGTCACGTGATTCCCAGCCGCCTCGGTCTTGAAGCGCCATCGGCATGTCGAAGTGATATAAGTTGATGAACGGCTCGATGCCGTGATCGATGAGGCAATTGATCACGTTGTTATAGAACGTGATCGCCTCTTCATTCACCTCACCGACGCCTTCTGGGAATAGACGCGACCACGAGATTGAGAAACGGAACGTGTTATGCCCGAGCTCCTTCATGAGCGCGATGTCTTGCTCGTACAAATGATAGAAGTTAGATGCCTCGGTCGCGCTGACGCCATTGAAGAATCGGTTCGGTTGTTGCATATACCAGTAATCCCAAATATTTAAGCCTTTGCCACCTTCAAACGCCGCACCTTCCATTTGCGTCGCCGAAGATGCCGTCCCCCACCAAAAATCGGTCGGGAATTGATATGTCACTGCTGCTGATGTTTTCGTTTCTGTCGGGTTCGTCATAAACTCGCTCTCCCTTACTCTCTATTTCTCATTCACACCGCTTCGTCTTTCTGGTTAGCGGCTTCTTCCTGTTCTTTCTTCACATTCAAACGGTCAATAAATTTAAGGAATGGGAACCACACCGCCAAGATGATCAAGAAGTTGACGAGTTGCAACAATCCGCCGGCAAGTGAGTTCGTCGCCATCATCCCGCTGATGAACATCGGGACGGTCCAAGGTACCGCGACCCCTGTCGGCGGCGGGACGAGCCCTGTCGACATCGCAAAGTAAGTGACCGTGACCGTGATGAGCGGAGCAACAATCCATGGAATCATGATGAGTGGGTTCATGACAATCGGCAGACCGAAAATGACTGGTTCGTTGACGTTAAAGATCCCTGGTCCGAGTGACAGTTTCCCGATTTGTTTCAACTGCTTCGATTTCAAGAACAACAAAATCGCTACGATGACGGCAAGCGTCGATCCCGATCCACCAAGGCCGACCGTATAGATTTCAACAAACTGTTTACTGATGATATTCGGTACTTCTCCGGTCGTCGTGTACGCGTTCAAGTTTTCAAGCGACAACGTATTCCAAATCGGATCCATGACCGAGTTGACGATGACTTGTCCATGCAGCCCGAAGAACCAGAACAATTGAACGAAGAAGATGGCAATCAATGTTGGGACGAGACCGTTACCCAATTTAACGAGCGGCTGTTGGACGACGTTGAAGATGACGTCATGTAAGTTCGTATTGAACAAGCTCGTCACACCGATGTTGAGGAGCAAGAACACAGTGAGCGTCAACAAGGCCGGTACGAGCGCCGAGAACGACTTCGCCACCGCCGGCGGTACGCCGTCTGGCATTTTGATCGTCCAGTTCTTTTGAACGACGAACCGATAAATCTCCCCGGAGAGGAAACCGGTGATCATGGCGAGGAACATTCCTTTGGCGCCAAGACGATCGAGCGGGAGGACGTTACCGACCGCTTCTGTCATGCCTTCGACTTCAATCAGGAACGGTGTCAACAACAGGAACGATACGAGCGAAATCGCTCCACCGAAGACGGCTTCGACGTTGTAACTTTTCGAAAGATAATAGCCAATACCGAAAACGACGAAGATTGACATGATGCCCATCGTGGCCGACGGGGCGTTACCGAGTGAGGATTTGAACGCATTCAGCGTCCCTTCCGACATGAACTTGTCTAAGAACGGCAAGTTGGCAATGACGACGACGATTGAACCGAACATCGTAATCGGGAACGCGAGCATGAACGCATCCCGTAATACTTGCAAATACCGACTGTTGTTCAAGTAAGTCGCCATCGGCATGAGCAACTTGCTGATCAATAAGAACATTTTGTTGTCCTGTGACATAGGATTCACCCTTCTTGATTAGGATTTACAATCTTTTGCTCCATCATCTCGATCAAGCCAGCCGTCAAATCGAGCATCGTCTGGGTCGACATGAGATGGTCTTCGGCGTGAAGGAGCAACAGCGACATGTCCGTCTTCTCCCCGTTCGCCTCTTTCTGAATTTGAGCGAAGTGCGTCTGATGCGCTTCTTTTAACTGTTCACGTGCTGTTGTCAGTTTCGCTTCAAACGCCTCGTATGAACCGTTCTTATACGTTTGAATCGCTTCTTGAATCGTGCTCCGTGCGTTCCCGCTATGCAAAATCATCATGAACGCCATCTGTTCCAACGTTAACTCTTCCGTTCCTTCCATGACTTCACCCCATCAATTGAATTGCTTGCTCATATGCCGCTTTCCCATTTGCCGTTCCATAGGCCATCATATCGATGACTTCGACCGGTTTCGATGTTTGCGCTTTCAATTTGTCGAGCAAAAAGCGCATTTGCGGTCCGATGAGGATGACATCCGCTTCTTCCATCTCCTTACCGACCTGGTCTTGACCGACTGCCCAAATTTTCGCTTCGTCCCCGATTGACGCCGCGTGTTGCTGCATTTTCGTGACGAGCAGGCTCGTCGACATTCCTGAACTACAAGCGAGTAATACTTTCTTCATGTTCAATCACTCCTTTTTTGAAATCGTTTACAACTTTTATTATACACATGATTAATTTCATGTCTATACTTGATTTAAAGTTTGTTTAGTTTTTAAATTTAAAAGTGTATATGATAACAAATGAGAGTGAGGGAATTGACGATGAACATCATCCCGTTACAGCCACATTATCAATATCGTCTTTGGGGAGGAGACCGCTTAAAGCGTTTTGGTTTTTGTTTTGATGAAGCCTCGATTGGCGAAGCTTGGACCGCTTCAGCGTTGACACAAGGCAGTTCAATCGTGACTGCCGGACCATACGCTGGGACGACACTAAGCGAACTGTACGACACGCATCGTGAACTATTCGGTATCGATGCGCCTGAGTTTCCGTTATTGATCAAGTGGATTGACCCGAACGATGACTTATCGATTCAAGTGCATCCTGATGACGAGTTGGCGCAGTCACTCGAACATCAACCGTATGGAAAGAATGAATGTTGGTATATCCTCGACGCGCCCGAAGGGGGAGAAATCATTTACGGGCACACCTTTGAGTCGAAAGAGACGTTGCAGCAGGCGCTCGAAACCGGTAATGTGATGTCCGGCTTGATTCGAAAACCTGTCAGCCGCGGCGATTTTCTATACGTGCCGGCCGGGACCGTCCACGCTTTGACGAAAGACGTATCTGTTCTCGAAATTCAACAGAGTTCGGATACGACGTACCGTCTCTATGATTACGGACGCACTGAACCAACAACCGGACACACACGTGATCTCCACGTCAATCAAGGGACACGTGCCGCATTCGCACCACATCTCGACTATGTGGAACCTGTCCTGTCACTGGATCATTTCCGGACGCAGTTGACGCGCAATCGGTATTTCTTCGTCGAAAAATGGACGATCGAACGCGAAGAATCCGTCTCGACGGACACGTTCCGTTTGCTCTCGGTCGTCGAAGGGACACTTGAGATGGATGGATTGTTTTTCGGTATGGGTGCCACGTTACTGCTACCGGCACACCAGTCGTTTCATTTGGATGGAACAGCCGTTTGTCTCGTCACTGGTGTATCATCTCCAACCAAACAAAAGGCCCGCATCGGGATCGATTTGGGCGGCACGAATACACGCGTCGCCATCGTGTCGACGGACGGGCATGTCGAAAAGCAATATAAGTTTAAAACACAGCCCCACCTTGAACTCGACACTTTGTTGAACCAAATCAAGCTTGCCGTCGAACGATTCCAACTCGAATATGACATCACGCACGTCGGCATCGCGGCTCCTGGTCCGCTCGACTTAAAACGAGGTGCGTTCTTGACCCCGCCGAACCTCCCGAACTGGCATCACCAAGTGATTGTGGAGCCGTTGCGCAGTCTCCTCCGTCTACCTGTCACGTTAGAGAATGATGCCAATGCGGCGGCACTCGCCGAAGCGAAGTTCGGGGCTGGTCGGCATGTCGACTCCGTCTTTTACGTCACGGTCAGCACAGGTATCGGCGGCGGTTTCGTCTATAAGCAAAATTTGATTAGCGGGGCTCACGGTAGCGCCGGAGAAGTCGGCAATATGATCATTCGTACGGACGGACCAGCACATCCGACGCTGAACGTCGGAGCGCTGGAGACGCATGCGAGCGGAACGGCACTTCACGAACGTGCCCGCACTAAAGGAATGACTGATTCGATGACGCTTTTGACAGACGAAATCGAACGCAGCACGTTCGTCGAGGATTTAGCGACCGGTCTCGCCAATATCATCCACACGGTCGATCCTGACGTCATCATTCTTGGAGGAGGCGTGACGGCTTCGGCTCCGTTATACTGGAATCAGTTACAAGACGCGGTCGCGATGCGAGTATACCCTCATTTGAGAGGAGCGACCCCCCTCGTCCTGCAGCAACTGCATGGCGACGCTGGCGTCATCGGGGCCGCGTTCTTGGCATAAGGAGTGAAAAGAGATGCAACATTATTTAGCCATCGATATTGGTGGTACCAGTATTAAATACGGAGTCGTCCAATCCGACGGAAACCTCCTGTCGAACAAACACGTCCCAACCCCAGCGACGTGGGACGGCTTGCTCGAACAAATCGATGTAATTTTTAACGAAGCGACCGGCGAGGCCCCTCTCGACGGCATCGCCTTCAGTGCGCCCGGCTCTGTCGACTCGACAACCGGTGTGATTCATGGAATCAGCGCATTGCCGTATATCCATAATCGTCCTTTCCTACAGCCGTTCGAAGACCGCTACGCCCTGCCTATCACCGTCTTGAACGACGCCAATGCGGCCGCGCTCGCGGAAGGGTGGACCGGTGCGGCCGCATCCGTGAAACGCTATGCGACCGTGGTTATCGGAACAGGCATCGGCGGAGCTTTCGTCGATTCGGACGTCCTCATGATCGGCTCACATTTCCACGGTGGTGAATTCGGTTACTGGATTCTCGACCCGTCTCTTCCCCATCCAGATGGGACATGGAGTAAAATCGGCGCCACCGCCGCTCTCGTCCATCGATGCAGCGAGCAACTCGGACGTCTGCTTACCGGAAAAGATGTGTTCGCGCTTCAAACTGAACCGATTATCCAAACAGAATTGGAACGGTTCTACCGCTGGAACGCGATCGGCATCTACAATCTCCAGTTCGGGCTTGACCCGGAACGGATTTTGATTGGTGGCGGCATCAGCCGGCGTCCTGAAGTGCGGGATGGCATCAAGCGACACTTGGACGCGCTTTGCGACGCGTTCGGGACGTTCCGTATCGACGTCGAGACATGCGCCCACTTCAACGAGGCCAACTTGATTGGTGCGGCACGGTTTCACATGTTAGCCAAGTAAAAAGGGTTTCAGTCACGATTCAGCGTGATTGAAACCCTTTTATTGTGCTAGTCGATTTTCATGAAGGTGATGGTACACCTCGTCCCGTATTGCTTCGAGCGTACGTTCATGGACAATCATGTGGGCCCGAATCGTTCGATTGACCCGTTCATCGATCATCCCCGCTTCCAAATGCCGATCTAACACGGGGAGACTAAAGTCATCGATTGGCAAATAGGCGACTGGGACTATCACATCCTCCGCCTTCACGGAGACTTGAACCCCGTTCACATCGGGAAAGAAATAGGATTCATAATACGGTTCCACGACCAGCTCCTCTTTCATCGCATCCCGCACTTCAGGAATCGTCGTCGGCAGGGCGATGAAGTACACCATTTGGTCAAACGAGAACGCGACGTCTTTCAGCGAAACACCCAGTCCCTCCGCGTGTCGTTTGGCCACACGCCCCGTGACAAATCGATAACTGGGCCGACTCGTAAACAGGATGGTCGCGATAAACGCGACGGTCATGATCATGACACTGAATTCGGTCATAGCGGCACCCCTTCCCAGCGGCAGACTTGGTTTTTACCTCGTGATTTGGCCGCGTATAGCGCTTGGTCGGCGCACTCAATCAACCGTTCGCGTGACTGTTCGTGAAGCGTGTGCTTCGAAGCGACACCAAAGCTGAGCGTCAATCGCTCGCCCGGTTGTCGTTCCCCGTGCGTGAAGTTCGTTCCGAGCACGGCCGTACGAATCGTCTCCGCCACATGCGACGCCTCGACTTCATCGAACTGCGGCAACAGGACGACAAACTCTTCGCCCCCGAACCGATACGCCATCTGTTCATCCGGCACGCTCCGCCGAATGACACTCGCGAGTCGTGTGAGTAACTCATTTCCAGCCAAATGGCCGTTCGTGTCATTGTAATGTTTGAAATGGTCGATATCCATGACGATGAGTGACAATTCGTCCGTTTCGCACTCTCGGAACAAGACGTCCAAGTCCTGTTCGAACGAGCGGTGGTTTTTCAGACGCGTTAAACCGTCACGAAGCGCCAACGTCTCGATCCGCTGGTACAACATCGTCTGGTGCAACGCGAGCGAGGCTTGCTCCGCAATCGGTCGGACACTGTCAATCTTTTGAGGGGTGATCGGCTTTTTATTGACAACGTTATCGATGACGAGGAGTCCGTAAGGAATGCCTTGATGGTGAAGCGGGAAAATCGTGCATTCATCCATTTGTAAATCAGTATGTAGCATGCGCAACACCGGATCGTCGGTGATGCTCGCATAAACATGGAGCGGCCGACCCGAATCGAGTGTCTGTTTGAACAGGTGGTTGCCATGAAACGGGATCGTCATTTTCCGAATCCGTTCATTCAACTGCTCATCGTGTGACGAGTCCGTCTCTTTTTCGTCAATCAGACCTTGAAGATCATAATGTTGTCGGGTGATTTCTTCCCAAATTTGAAACCCGTCTTCCGGATTCATCGGTCCCGTTCCCATGACACCATAAATGCTATCTTTTTCCAAATCCGCGAAAAAGATGATGGAACGGTTAAAGCCAAGACCATGCCCCGCCGTCACAGACGTCAAAATTGTCTGTAGCAACCGGTCCGGATCGAGCGTGTCTTGCATCGTAAAACTAACTTCCCGAAACACGTTCAATTGACGAGAACTCGCCGTCAACATCCGCAATCGACCTGAGCGCTCTCGCTTCAATTGGTTGACGTAACCAAAGAGCAGCGCGGCTCCTAGCCCGAAGAAAACATAACTAAGCAACAGTGGAAAGGATAATATCCCGGATTGGCTGTATACTAAGAGCCAGCTGACCATGATTGCAACAGTCATGCCTTTCCAATGAAAACAGACGAGGCCGGTCATAATCAATAACAGCACGGACCAATGTAAATCATAAAAATCGAATAACACCCCGTGCCAAATCACGACGAGGCTGCTCGCCCCGGCGAGCAACCAGCGATTCAGGGCGGGGGTCGTCATCAACCGGAGGATGTTGAGGACGATGGTAATTAGGACGATACCGCCAATCAATAAGCCATAAACCATGGTTACCCCTCGTTTCATCGAATCATCTGTATATATGATTATAAATCGAATCCCCGAAGGCGGGACTGAATTTGTCCAATCACTGACCAAACTTTTAAGTTCCTTGAAGTATTTTCCATAAGATGTCGAACGTCTTTACTCCACGTCTCATATGAGTGATTTCACATAATCCTTTCGTTTACTTTAGTAGAGTAACGTGGAATGATGGAATTAATTAACCCATTTAAGCGAGGTGGAAGCGTGACCCGTACCGAACATCTAGAAGCTACACGGATTTTACATCACCTATTTAACGCGTCTTCCTTCGTCGGAATCGACTTCGGTTCCGGTCCAAATCATCACCTACTCTACTTTAAACGAGATGACAACGAGTCATGGCTCTCGATCGAGGGACCTTGGTACGTCCATTCATCGGGCCCATCGTTCAATGAAGATGAACAACTCCAACACCTCGTCGGACTCCGGCGCGAACGTGTCTGTTCCATTCGATTATCTGAAGACAACCCCCACCTTGAACTGTCATTTGAATCCGGAGCCGTCCTGTTCGTGAATGGCTATCATGAGCAGTACGAGAGTTGGCAGGCCGGGGACGCCCGCCCGCTCGGAGGCGAGCACTTTTTACTCGTCGCCATGCCTCAAGGAGACTTGGCCGTCTTCGCGGAGGAGGATGTCTGATGGCAGCCTGGACGGAGATACTCACGTATATGTTGATTGCCGGTGGCGTCAGTCTCGCCATCATCGTGTTGCGCAAAGTCACGAAGTCATAAGAAAAAGAGCGGCCGCAGCCGCTCTTTCAGACTGTAGACAAAACATTGTCTGCAGTCTTTTTTATTTGCCCGACCGGGCACAGCTCGCTTTTCTGGGGGCAAGCAGGGAGCCGCATCGCGACTTTGTCGCTGCTGGGTCTCCCTTTGCTTGCTAATCCCCTGGAAGTCTCGCGTGCCCGCAGTCGGCCCACGCATCAATCCCTCTTTTCGTAACGTCGTCGCTTTTTTATAATGGGAGATATAGAAACAGTTATGGAGGCGAATCGGATGATCAGGAAATCAACAGAATCGGAAACCAATCGGACACAACTGGAAATGGTCACGCTCGACGAGCTTGTGCCAGCGGACCATCTGGTCCGAAAAATCGAGGCGGTGATCGACTTTGAGTTCATCTATCCGCTCGTGGAGGACTTATATTCTGAGGACCGTGGCCGGCCAAGCGTCGACCCTGTCGTCCTGATCAAGATGGCCTTCCTTCAGTACCTGTTCGGTATCCGATCCATGCGACAGACGATTCGTGAGATCGAGACGAACGTCGCATACCGTTGGTTTCTCGGGTTCGGGTTCACGGACAAGGTGCCACATTTCTCGACGTTCGGGAAGAACTATGTGCGTCGGTTCCAGTACACGAGCTTGTTCGACGACATCTTCTATCATATCCTTGAACAGGCTGCTGACGCAGGGTTCATCGATCGTGCCGTCCTATTCGTCGACTCGACACACGTCAAAGCGAACGCAAACAAGCGGAAGCTCGTCAAGAAGACCGTCCGGCAAGAGGTGAAGCACTATCAAGAACAACTCGATGCCGAGGTCGAGCGAGACCGCGAAGAAAGTGGAAAGAAGCCCTTAGGGCCAAAAAAGAATCAGGCGGAGGAGACGAAGGAAATCAAGGTCAGCACGACAGACCCTGAGAGTGGATATTACGTGAAGGGTGAGCGTGAGAAGCAGTTCGCTTACTCGGTCCATGCGGCGAGCGACGCCCATGGGTTCGTGCTCGGTGCTATCGTCACACCGGGTAACGTGCACGATAGTGTAGCGTTCCCCGATCTGCTCGACAAGGTCTCCGACCGCCTGATTCAACCGTTCGCCGTCGCCGCCGACTCCGCCTATAAAAATCCGGCCATTGCCAAGCTGCTGATTGACCGTGGGATCCTGCCGGTCTTCCCATACACCCGCCCGAAGGGTAAGAAGGGCGCCTTCAAGACCAAGGATTTCATCTACGACGAGCACCATGACGTCTACATCTGCCCAAACAACGAGTTATTAACGTACAGCACGACGATGCGCGAGGGGAAACGCAAGTACGTCTCGAATCCTGCGGTTTGTGTGAACTGCCCGCTGCTCGAGCAGTGCACGAAGAGCCAGAAGCACCAGCGGATCATCGAGCGGCACCTCTGGCAACCCTATATGGACGAGGTCGAAGACCTCCGCCACACGGAATTGAACCGCAACATCTATGACCGTCGTAAACAGACGGTCGAGCGCGTGTTCGCGGACGCAAAAGAGAAGCATGGCATGCGTTGGACCCGTTATCGGGGACTTGAAAAAGTTTCAATGCAGGCGATGCTTACTTTTGCTGCCCTCAATCTTAAGAAGATGGCGGGCTGGGCATGGAAGAACGCCCAGCCCGCCTGAAAAGGGGCTCGGGCAGAGCGCCTCAAGGCCCGAAAACGACAAAGTCACGTTTCAGTTCGCCTGAAACGTGACTTTGTCTACAATCTGAAAGAGCGGCCGCAGCCGCTCTTTTTTATTTTACTTTCTCATCTTCGAACAAGCTCGCCCCGTCCGTCTGGATGACGTCTTGATACCAGAAGAACGAATCTTTGCGCGAACGCTCGAGTGTCCCTGACCCGTCGTCATGCTTATCGACATAAATGAAGCCGTAACGTTTGCTGTACTCCCCGGTCGATGCGCTGACGAGGTCGATACAGCCCCAGCTCGTATAGCCGATGACGTCGACACCGTCTTCAATCGCCTCCACCATCGCTTTCAAATGGTCACGCAAGTACTCAATCCGATAATCGTCATGGACCGAACCATTTGCTTCGACCTTGTCATAAGCCCCGAGACCGTTCTCGACGATGAAGAGCGGCAATTCATAGCGCTCGTACAGCTTGTTTAAAATGACGCGAAGTCCCATCGGATCGATTTCCCAACCCCAGTCGCTCGCTTTCAGGTAAGGGTTTTTCACTCCGCTCATGATGTTCCCGGCTGCCTCGTCTTCTGTCTTCTCTGCTTTCTCGGTACGCGACATGTAGTAGCTGAGCGAGAAGAAGTCGACCGTGTTCGCCTTCAGCGTCTCAAGGTCCCCGTCTTCCATCACGAGTTCAATCCCATTCTCACGGAAGAATCGTTTCGCGAACGACGGATATTCACCGCGGACGTGAACATCGCCGCAGAAAAAGTTCATCATCCGCTCGGCGTCATGCGCGTACCAGACGTCTTCCGGGTTCGAACTGTATGGATAGACCGGTGCCGCGATGAGCATGCAGCCGATTTGCATCGACGGATCGATTTCCCGCGCCGCTTTTGTCGCGAGGGCACTTGCCACAAGTTGATGGTGCAATCCTTGGTACGTCAATTGCAACTGGTCGTCCCCTTCACGGATTGCCATCCCGAGACTGAGCATCGGCATGAATTGGGCCCCGTTGATTTCGTTGAACGTAAGCCAATACTTGACCTTGCCTTGGTAACGTTCGAACAAGACACGACTATAACGCTCGAAGAATGTCACGAGGCGACGGTCGCGCCAACCCCCGTATGCTGTCGCCAAGTGGAGCGGCAACTCGTAATGTGAAATCGTGACGAGTGGCTCGATTCCTTGTGCGACGAGTTCATCGATGACGCGGTCATAGAATTTGAGCCCTTCCTCGTTCGGCTCGAGCTCATCTCCATTCGGGAAGATGCGCGACCAAGCGATCGACATGCGGAATGTCTTGAAGCCCATCTCTTTGAAGAGGGCGATGTCTTCCTTGTAGTGATGATAGAAATCGATGCCTTCATGGTTCGGGTATGTGTACTCGTCATGCAACTCGAAATCGAATGTCGGGTCATGAATGATTTCCATTCGGTCCTTGCCGCCCGGCATCACATCCGCAATCGACAGTCCTTTGCCACCTTCTTGGTATCCGCCTTCAAATTGGTTCGCCGCAGTGGCGCCACCCCATAAAAAGTTCTTCGCTACTTGTTTCATGTTTTTTCCTCCTCTTAGGCTAAGACGCGCAAGACGCCGTGGTTTGGTTCGACGATACCGACATGTGTCGGCAAGACATCTAAGTAATTCCCTGTATTCGTGACAATTACCGGGGTAATCGTGTCGTAACCGGCTTGGGCGATGGCTTCTAAATCAAATTTTACCAATACATCGCCTTCGGTCACACGCTGTCCAGATTGGACGAACGTTTCAAAATGTTTCCCACCGAGCTGGACCGTGTCGAGCCCGACGTGAATCAACACCTCGACGCCGCTATGCGACCGGAGGCCGATGGCGTGTTTCGATTGGAAGACTGTGACGACCTCACCATCGAATGGGGCGTAGACGACCCCTTCTGTCGGCATGATGGCAAGTCCTTTCCCCATCGCGCCGCTCGAGAACACTTCGTCACGAACGGTCTCGAGGGAAACCGCTTCTCCTCTAACTGGAGCCGATACCGGGAACCCGACGTAATCCGATACGGCCGGCGCTACTTCTGCCGTTGTCTGTTCGCCTGTCTCGATTTCTTTATGGAATGCGAACGTGAGTCCGAACGAGACGAGTGTCGCGACTGCAAGACCGATCAAGGCGCCGTAGAACGTCATATCGAGACCCGTCGCCGGAATCATGACCGGGATACTGAACACGCCGAGACCACCCATCGCGTAAGCCGCCGTCCCGAGCATACCGCCGACGACGCCGCCGGCCGCGCCGCCAACCATCCCAAAGACGAACGGTTTTTTGCGCGGGAGCGTCAATCCATAAATCGCTGGCTCGGTGATGCCGAACACGCCGGCAATCGTCGATGACGTCCCGAGCCCTTTCGTTTTCGGGTCACGCGCTTTCAATGTGATCGCGAGCGTCGCTCCGACTTGACCGAATGTCGCCATGAGTACCCCGACGACGATCGTATCCATGCCGACGACCGCCAAGTTGTTGATGATGATCGGCACGAGCCCCCAATGGAGACCGAACATGACGAGCACTTGCCAAAATGCACCGATGAAGGCGATGGCGACGACCGGGCTGAGTTCATATAAAAACGAGTAGCCGCCGGCGAGACCTTGGCTCGCGTATGTCGCGACCGGACCGATGGCGAGGAACGTGAGCGGAACGACGATCAAGAGCGCCATCATCGGGGTCGTGAAGTTACGGACCGCCTCATGCGTATGTTTGTTAAAGAACGTCTCGACTTTCGATGACACATACGCCGCCAAGATGATTGGAATGACCGATGACGCGTAACTCATCAAGACGACCGGCACCGTGAGGAATGAGAGTGACTCGCCCGCACCTTGCATCGCGACAATGGCCGGATAGACGAGCGCACCTCCGATAATCATCCCGATATACGGATTGCCGCCAAACTTCTTCGCTGCCGAATGGCCAAGGATGACCGGTAGGAAGTAAAAGAGCGCATCGGCTGCTGCGTTCAAGACGATGTACGTGCCCATGTCTTGTGTGAGCAGGCCGAGGGCGACGAGAATGGCGAGTAACCCCTTTAATAGACCGCTTCCGGCCATTGGACCGAGAATCGGGGTGAAAATCCCAGCGATTACATCAATCAAACGGTTAAAGACACCCGTTTTTTCCGTATCGTCGTTCGATGAAGTCTGGAACCCGCCTGCCTCGACCACATCCTTGTAGACATACGGGACGTTGTTGCCGATGACGACTTGGAACTGGCCGCCGCTTTGGACGACCGTGATGACACCGTCATGATTTTTTAACGCTTCAGGATTGGCTTTCTGTTCATCTTTCAATTTAAAACGTAGCCGTGTCGCACAATGGAACACGCTTTTGACGTTGTCTTTCCCGCCGACGTGACGAATGATGTCCGCCGCGAGCGTTTTTGTTTGGCTCATACTATTCACTCCTTCAATTTGGGTAAAAAGAAAAACCTAAATGAACGCACACCGAGGTGTCGTCATTTAGGTTTGGCCTGCTTCATCAGTAACCATCCTTAGGATCGTCTTTCTTTCATTAAGTTTTCGATATGAATCATCATATACAACCGCTCATCGGTCGAGACCTCATAATTGTACTTCGTGGCGATCAGACCAGCGATTTTCTCGACACATTCGTAAGCGTCCGGATAACGCAGCTTCACCATCTCAAACAACGTCTCGTCGCCACCCGGCTTAATCTGCTCACCTGAAGCAAGCCGTTGCACGAAATACTTCAAGTGGGTCAAAAATCGCGAGTAGGCGTATGACTCTTCATCCAAATCGATTTGAAAATGGTACGTGATGATGGTAAGGATTGCTTGTGTGGCGCGTGTCATCTCGGTGACGAGATGCAAATTCTCACCTTTGGCGCCCGACATCGTCGCGTTGACTATATGAAGTGCGATGGCGACCGCCTCGTCTTCGTCTAACTTGACGTCGTGGCGCTCGTTGATGAGGGCGACCGCTTCTTTCCCGATGGTGAACTCGGGTCCGTAAAATCGTTTCACTTCCCAAACGAGCGGGTTCCGAATGATGATTCCATCCCGATACCGACTGAGGGCGAAATGGATGTGATCGGCAAGGGTCACGTATAGCGAATCATGGACTGCCTTCTCAAGTCGCGTCTCCGACAACTTGACAATCTCTTTGACCGTATCCATCTCCGCCGCCGGCATCTCATTCAAAAAATGAACAAATCGCTCTTGGCTCTCTTTACTCTCGAGCGTAAAGACTTTTTCAATCCGTGCTTGATCAATCGCATCGCCCGGACGTTTTTGAAACGCAATCCCTCGTCCCATGACGACTTGTTCTTGACCGTTCGCTTGAATCGCCACGACGTTGTTGTTGAACACTTTTGAAATCTGCATGGAATCAATTCACCTCCGCTCAAGTTCGAGTGAAAAGAAAAAAACCTAAATTCACACCGGTCCCCAAATCTGGATGATCGGCATCAATTTAGGTTTTGCCTGCTTGACCAGTAACAATCCCAAAGTGGATTTTTTTCTTCTCGCTATTAGCATACTCTCTTGAAATCTTGACGTCAACATAAAAATAAAACGCTTACAACGTGACCGTTTTTACTCGAATAGGATGCGTTGCATCCGTTCCGGCGCCGCTAAAAAATCACGCATCACACGTACGTGCTCGAGTTCGTCGAACGTCGTCGGTCGGAGTCCCGTCTCGACTTGGAGGATGTCGGCGTCAGGATACGACATGAGAATCGGCGAATGGGTGGCGATGATGAATTGACTCCCCGATTGTACGAGTTCATGCATCCGTGCGAGCATCGTTAACTGTCGCATCGGCGACAAGGCGGCCTCAGGCTCGTCCAATATATAGAGCCCGCCACCCCGGAAACGGTGGAGCATGAGCGACAGGAACGCCTCTCCGTGCGACTGCTCATGGAGCGACCGACCGCCGTAGGACGCATAGAACCGTTCCGGGTCAGGAGACGTCCGGGCAATCTCATCCACATAGCTCGACAATTGATACGCCGTCTCGGCCCGGAGGAAAAATCCGTCCTTCGGCCGGTAAGCGCCCCGAATCGGACGAAGTGCCTCGAACAGCGGGCTATGCGTCGATTCGGTCTCAAAGCGGAACGTCGTCGCCCCACCTTCCGGATTGAACCCGGCGGCGATAGCCATCCCTTCGACCAACGTCGATTTTCCACTCCCATTCTCGCCAACCAAGAACGTGACCGGCTTCGTCAACGTCAGTTCATCGAACCCTTCAAAAATCGGTAGCGAGAACGGATAGCCCGGTGTCTCGATGCGGTCCCGTTCCAAACGCACGCCCCGCAAAAATAAGTTTAGTCCCATTCGATCCAAAACAGCGCCCCCTCTCCCTCTCTCGATTCGACTCCGTAAACGAGTCCTTGAGCCTCGAGCAACAGCTTGTTGATGGCCAGACCAAGTCCGTGACCGTTCGAACGGTCCCCTTTCACATACATATCCCAGATGTTGGCGCGCATCGTCTCGGCAATGCCCGGCCCTTCGTCTTCGATTTCAAGCCGTCGCTCGGAGAGCCTGATCGTGATCACACCTCCTAGTGGACTGGCGTGATACGCGTTCTGAAGAAAGTTCGACAGCACACGCTCCATCGCCAATCGGTCCGCCTGGACGACCGCGTCCTCGACGAGTTCAAGTGTGACCGTCACTTCCTTATGACGGAACCATTCCTCCATCCGCGAGACAGTCTCTTTGATCAATGCATCCAAACGAACGGACTCGAGCGAAAGTGTCACGTTGCCCGCGGATAGTTTGGAGTATTCGAGCATCTGACTGACGAGCCGATCGATCCGATCGACTTCCTCGGTTAAACTTCGACCCGTCGCCGCCACATCTTCTTGTTTGACGACACCGAGTTCAAGCATTTCGGCCTCGTTCCGGACAATGGCAAGCGGGGTGCGGACATCGTGCGTAATCCCTGAGATGAATGTATTTTGCATCCGTTCTTTCTCTTCGAGTGATGTGTTCATCTGACGGACCGCTTCCGTCAAATCGCCAATCTCGTCGTCGGTGACAGGCGGTAGTGTGATGTCATGCCGGCCCGACATGATGGCTGCGGTCGCCCGTTTCAGCTCGATGAGTGGGGACGTCAAACGCCGCCCCATCCAATACGTGACACCGACGGCGACGAGAAGCGCGAGCAAGAACCCGCTGCCGAGAATGACGTAAATTTGGCGAAACTGAGGGTTCGACAGCGGGACAGGTGCATACGTCACGATTTGAACATCCCCTTCTTCCCGAAGGAACGTCAATAGCCGCCCCCCGTTCACGCTGACCTCGTCCCGTTCAGACAATGCGTCCGGATCAAGTATCGGTGTCATCTGTCGACGCATCCTGCCTCCCCGTTCAAGATTGACCGCCTCCCCGTCCTGAAACACGAGGACGTCGAGCTGTCCGGGAATGCCGCGCCCGTCCACGAGAGCCTCGTAGACGATATCCGCTTCACGCGCTAATTGGTCGTAACTCTCCGTCTCAGCGAAACGACCAATCAATAGCGACGTCAGGCCGAACGTGAGTAACGCCATGACGATGAGTGGAAGGATTGCCGTCCAGAGCAATTTTTTCATCAAACGGCTCATCGGATTTCCTCCAATCGATAACCGACGCGGTGCACCGTCTTCAATTGCCGTTTCATCGTCGGTGATTTGTCGCGCAACTGCTTGACGTGCGTATCGACCGTCCGCGTGTCCCCGGCGAACGTATAATCCCATACCTCATCGAGTAGACGGTTCCGATCGAGCGCTTCTCCGCTATGCTTCAAGAAGAAGAGGAGCAATTCGTACTCTTTATTGGTCATCCGAATCGCTTGCCCGGCGTCGGTCACCGTCCGGGATCGTGCGTCCACCGTCATGTCGCCGAATGAAATCTCGTCCGTCTGTTTGACGAGACGTTTCAGGCGAATTTCGAGTTCTTTTAACACGATCGGTTTGACCAAATAATCGTCAGCCCCGAGCTCGAGGCCGAACACACGGTCATCCGCCTCTCCCCGTGCCGTCGCCAAGATGATGGCCGGCCGCGGTTTGAGCGTCTTTAGTTTTGGAATGAGCGTCCATCCTTCCCCGTCCGGCAGACGAACATCGAGCAGGACCGCATCGAACGGTTGCTCGAGCTGTCGTTTCGCCTCGGCGAGCGTACCGGCCACACTGACATGAAAACCCGCGTACGTTAAAAAGCGAGCGAGCCCGTCCGCTAATTTCGGTTCATCTTCGACTACGAGTACGTTCATCTTTATCGCCTCCACTCTCATTATATCGCATCGCGAAACGAACCCATCATTTCCCAAAGACAATTTGCAGAAACCTTGCAACTCCCTCACAACTTTTGAACGTTGTCGTCCTACACTTGAAGTAGTAAAGGAGGAGATTGACATGAATTCATCTAAATTAGCCATCGCCCTGGCCGGCCTACTGGCCGTCTCAGGAACCGGCGTCTATGCCGCCACGAACGACACGACAACGACCGACGGAACGGAAACGACGACCCAATGCGAACGCGGAGAACGCGGCGAGCGGGGCATGTTCGGTGACCGGGCAGCCGGGCAGGCCGCTTTGCTCGAGGCGCTCGGTTTGACGGAAGCCGAGGTGGAAGCAGCGCGAGAAGAAGGACAATCGCTTCCTGAACTCGCGGAAGAAACAGGGATCACCATCGAACAGTTCATCGAGGCGATGATCACTTCTCATGAAGCGAAACTTGACGCAGCCGTCGAATCCGGCGACTTGACGCAAGATGAGGCCGACGCGATTCTTGCCGATCACGAAGAGCGTTTTGCTGACGTCACGAGTTACGATGACTTGGGCGACATGCGCGGCTTTGGCGGCGGACATCACGGTGGTGGGCATGGCCCTCATCGCGGTGGTCAATTCGGTGGACCGAACCAAGATGAGGACACACCGGCAACCGACGATAACGTAGACAATCAGAGCACCAATTCACTGTAAGCAAAAAGGCAACCGCGAGGTTGCCTTTTCATATGGCCAATAACAGTAAGGCGTATCCGATGAGCCCGACAGCAAACGCACGAAAGCTGCTGTCCCGTTCTTCTGGCAACTCTTCTTTCATGACGTTCAAGATGATTCCCCCGGCCAAGAACGCGACGATCATCGACAGCGTCACTTCATGGAGCGCTGAAAATGCGCCGACGCCCCACCCGGCAAGCACGGCCAACGACAACCACAATCGGCCCCGTTTGTCGTACAGCTCCTGATGGTGATGTCTCAAACCTTGGTCGACCGTGATGAAGTGAATTCCTAACGCCAGAAAGTAGAGCGTCATCGCCCATGCCGTATCGAACTCACTCTCCGCGAGCACATAGCCGATGCTGAAGTTATAGACGATGAACAACGCCATATGAATCCAGAACACGCTGCCGTTGCGTCGTTTTTTCATTTGCGTGGCCAACCGTTCCAAGCCATAAAACACGGCCAGACCGAGCATGCTGACGACGAGGATATGATTCTCGATTGACGCGAACAGTCCGCTCTCGAGATGTCCTTCGAGCTCGCGTTGATATTCGTTCAGTTCAGGCAAGAGATGGAGGAACACATAGGCGACGGCGACACCACCGGCGAGCGACAAAAACCGGCTCCGCGGCGTCTCGCGCACGTGAATCAATTGTCCTGAGAAGTAGTGAATCAAGGCAAATCCGATAGCAAACAACAAGCTTAACCAAAACATCCAGTCACCTCCGACACGTTACCCGAAAGCCGAACTGTACGTGATGGCTCCCGGTCCTTGTTCCTTACCCGAGTGTCCTGCCGGATACACTCATTCGCCTCGTTCAGCCCGTTGCCGCGACCGGATCTCTTTCTCGACGCGACGCAGCGCCTTTTTCGAACCGCGGGCAAAGTCGTGGGCTTCTTTCCGGTCCCGATAATCGACGAATAATGTCTCCAGGTCATAACCAGCCGGATATAAGTCGAGCGCTTTCGCCTCACGCCGGACCCGACGAAGCGGATGCTCGCTGAAGACACCATCGATATACACGGTGACTTGACGCAACGATTCATCCATCGCGTAGACAAGACCGACTTGATTCGTCTCGAGCAGGCGGACCCGGTCACCTTTTGCTAGCATTTGGTCAGGTTCGACGACATGGCGGACGACTTCTTGCGTCAGGCGCGTCGCATCAAGCAACGACTGGTCGTACGTCTTGTCGTGCATATAGCGGGCTGCCTGCTTCAAAATCGATTCTGGCAATTTCATTTTCCGGGCAATGAACAAGGCGTTGCTGTCGCCGGATTGCCCGATCAACAGCCGATACTTCGGTTCGAGCGTGTCCGGGTCGAACTGCATGGCCGCGTTCATGAAGTCCGGATGTGTCTCCGAATACGCTTTGATCTCGCCGTAATGGGTCGAGGCGACGACGAGACAGCCCCGTTTATATGCCTCTTCTAAAATCGCGATGGCGAGGGCCGCTCCCTCGTTCGGCTCGGTCCCGCTTCCGATTTCATCGAACAACAGGAGCGACCGTTTCCCTGCCTTCTGCATGATGCTCGCCACGTTGTGCATATGGGCCGAGAACGTGCTGAGCGCCGACCCCATATCCTGATTGTCCCCGATGTCGACAAATACGTCGTCAAACGTCGAGATGTCCGTTTCCGGATGTGCCGGGATATGAAGCCCGCTCATCGTCATCAAACTGAGCAGACCGATCGTCTTCAAGACGACCGTCTTCCCGCCGGCGTTCGGTCCGGTGATAATCAGACCGCGGTACGTGTCCCCGAGCGAGAAGTCGAGCGGGACCGCCCTTTCGAGGAGCGGATGGCGGACTTGTTTCAAACGGATTTTTCCGACACCGTTCACGCGCGGAGCGATGCCGTCGATTGCTTGGCTATACTTCCCTTTCGCGAACACCATGTCATATTGGGCGATGACGTCGAGCGTCGCCTCTATGGTCGGCAACGCCTCCGCCACCATGCCGGTGAGCGTGGCGAGCACTTGATAGATTTCGACGGCTTCCTCGGTTCGCTTGACGACAAGTTCTGCGTTCAACTTCGCGACTGCTTCCGGTTCGATGAAGACCGTCGTCCCCCGGCTTGACGTATCGATGATCGCCCCGGCGACTTTATGTTTATACGAGGCTTTGATTGGAATCGTGAATCGATCTTGTTTCTTCGTCACAAAGCCGTCTTGAATCGCTTCCCGGTTCGCAGCGCTCTTCAAGAACTTGTTCAATCGCTCCTCGATTCGACCTTCGAGAATATCGATTTGTTTGCGGACCCGTTTCAACTCTTTGGACGCCTCATCGACGACACGTCCTCCGCGAATCGCTTGGGTGATGTCTTCCTCGATGTTACGCCACTCGCTCATCTCTCCCGCATAAAGCGACAGGAGCGGTGCAAAGAATGCCTGCTCGGCCATGAACCGTTTCAACTTGCGGGCGCCGCGGAAAAACTCGGCGACGGCTTCAAGTTCGCTCGCCTCGAGTTGGATGCCACGGCTGATTTTACCGATGAGCGGTTCCATATCGGACACCCCGATAAAGGGGACGTGTGACGTCGCGTCTAGAATCGCGCGTGCTTCCGATGTCTCTTGGAGCCGTTTTTTCACCGTTTGCAGGTGGCTCGTCGGACGCTGGTTTCGTAACAAGTTGCGTCCGAATCCGCTGATGCAGTAGCGTTCGACGTGTTGAATCAAATCGTTGTATTGTAGTTTGTCTAATGTTTGTTCATTCATGATGGAGTCTCCTTATTTTGTGATGGAGATACCGCGCAAACAAAAAGCGTCGGCCGATGACGACCAACGCAAAAAGACAGACCGGTGTCTGGCAGTTTATGAAGGGCGGTATCTGTAACAGAACATGAAGGCATGACAAAAACGCGTGTCATCCAACATTTTTCAGTTCGTTAGGCAGATACAACCTCACTCATTAACATGCAACACCTTTCTCATTCAGTTTCGCCCTTACTATACAACAGATTCTTGAAGAAGTAAAATTTCTAGAGAACGCTTTCAAATTAGGTCTTGATATCTATACATCGGCATGCTATCTTGAGGGTGACGAAACGAATAATGATCACATGTGACTGATTCGATCAGGCATGGGGTAAGACGAAAGGCTCACGCCACCCGTCTATACTCCATGCCTGTTTTGTTTTTTCACAATCATTTTTCAAGCGAAAGGATGATTCGAAGATGTTATTGAATAAGTGGATGAAGAGACATACACTGACACTTTATGCACCCATGGAAGGAGACATCATTCCACTTGAGGAAGTGACCGACCCTGTCTTCAGCGAGAAGATGATGGGCGACGGGATCGCCATCATGCCGACGAACGGAACTGTCGTCGCCCCAGCTGATGGGACCATCGTCCAAGTCGCACCGACAAAGCATGCCATCGGACTCCGTTCGGGAGACGGAGCTGAAATTTTGATTCATGTCGGTCTGGATACGGTCGAGCTTGCGGGAAACCCGTTCGACGTTCACGTCAAAGTCGGTGACACGGTCACGACCGGACAGCCACTCTTGACGGCCGACTTGGAACAAATCCGGCAAGCCGGAAAAGATACGGTCACCCCGATGGTCATCACGAACGGAGGCGCGTTGGAACAAGCTTACTCGTTCCATTCAGGCGGCCCCTCGCTTCCTGGGAAGACCGTCGTCGCTCAAGCGGAACAATGACTCCTCGATAGGAGGACACATGTTAAAAATCAAAAAGATTCTCAACAACAACGCGGTCATCGTCTCGGACGAGGGTGAAGAAAAAATCGCCATCGGACCGGGTGTCGCATTCAAGAAGGCACGCAACGATATCGTCAATCCGCATAAAGTTGAAAAACTGTTCGTCATGTCGGAGAACGATAAGTTTCAACAACTGTTGACGCGGATTCCAATCGAGCACTTCACGATTTCAGAAGAAATCATTTCGCATGCGGAAAAACGGCTCGAGACGACGTTCAACGAACACATCCATATCGTTCTCACCGATCACATCTCGTTTGCCATCGAACGCGAGCAAGAAGGTATCTCGCTCCGGAACAAACTGTTGAACGAGATCAAGATTTTATATCGCAACGAGTACGAGATCGGACTATGGGCGCTTCACCTCATCGAGGACAAACTCGGCGTCAAGATGCCGAAAGATGAGGCGGCCTTCATCGCGCTCCACATCCATACACTAAAAGTGAAGGGAGGTGATTTACGCAAGACGGTCAAACAGACGACAATCGTACGTGACATGATTCAATCGATTTCGAGACGGCTCGATCTATCTATAGAAGAAGATGACTTATCCTATCAACGCTTATTAACTCATTTACGATTCGTCATGGATCGGGTCAACCATTACGATCACCATACGATCGACGAAGATATGCTTCTCATGATTCAAACGAAGTTCTCGTCGGCCTATGCATGTGCGTCTGACGTCGCCAACGAAATGGAAGACTTATACGGCATCGTCTTGCCCGAATCAGAGCTCGGTTATATCACGCTCCACATTCAACGCTTGCAAGATCAACACCATCAAAAAGGAGGACATTTACAATGATGAATTATTTACAACGTCTCGGACGTTCTCTCATGTTGCCGGTTGCGGTACTTCCGGCCGCTGCCATCCTCATGGGGATTGGTTACTGGATTGACCCATCTGGTTGGGGATCTGGTAATGTGATTGCTGCTTTCCTCATTAAAGCAGGGGCAGCCATCATCGACAATATTCCAATTCTCTTCGCCGTCGGGGTCGGATTAGGAATGGCTAAAAATCGTGACGGTTCGGCCGCACTGAGCGGACTTGTCGCGTTCCTTACTATCACGACTCTTCTTTCTTCAGGATCAGTCGCCCTCTTCCAAAGCATCGATTTAGAAGCGGTAAACCCTGCATTTAGTCGAATTGAGAATGCATTTATCGGAATTTTATCAGGTCTTGTCGCCGCATCGATGTATAATCGCTTCAGTCACGTCCAGTTACCAGATGCACTCGCGTTCTTCAGCGGCAAGCGTCTTGTCCCGATTATGACGGCGTTCTCGATGATTCTCGTCTCGGTCGCCCTCTACTTCGTCTGGCCGGTCGTGTACACAGGACTCGTCGGATTCGGGGAAACGATCTCGAAAATGGGCGCGATCGGTGCTGGACTTTACGGATTCTTCAACCGCTTGTTGATCCCGACAGGTCTTCACCATGCCTTGAACTCGGTGTTCTGGTTCGATGTTGCCGGCATCAATGATATCGGTAACTTCTGGTCAGGCGAAGGCGTGAAAGGAATCACTGGTCGCTATCAAGCCGGGTTCTTCCCGATCATGATGTTTGGTCTTCCGGCCGCAGCCCTCGCCATGTACCACACTGCGAAAACGAAACGGAAGAAACAAGCAGCCTCACTTCTTCTCGCAGCTGGATTTGCAGCCTTCTTTACAGGTGTCACGGAACCGCTCGAATTCTCGTTCATGTTCCTCGCACCAGTTCTCTACCTCGTCCACGCGGTCTTGACTGGAGTCTCGCTCTTCATCGCCGCAACGTTCCAATGGACGGCAGGTTTTACCTTTAGCGCCGGTTTCGTCGATTTCTTTCTCAGCTCACGGTTGCCGCTGGCGAATCAGCCTTATATGTTGATTGTTCAAGGTCTCTTCTTTGCGGTCGTTTACTACTTTGTCTTCCGCTTCATGATTGTCAAATTCAATTTGGCGACGCCTGGTCGTGAGTCAGACGAAGCGGTTGACGCGGTCGCAACCGAAACTGCTCCTGAAGGCGGAACGAAGACAGCTCCAGTTGCTGCCGGCGGTCAATATTCAGCGATGGCAGCGATGATTTACGATGGTCTCGGTGGCGATCAAAACGTCACAGGCATCGAGTCATGTGTCACACGTCTCCGCGTCGATGTGAAAGACATGGATACGGTCGACCAAGCCCAAATCAAGAAAGCGGGCATCCCTGGTATCAAGGTTGTCAGCCCGAACCATATTCAAGTCATCGTCGGAACGAACGTCCAATTCGTCCTCGAAGAGATTGAAAAACTCCGGAGCCATCGCGCCGGGTAACTGACGAAAGCCACCTCGCGCGCGAGGTGGCTTTTTACTGCCTTTGCTCATATGTTTTGTAAAATTGAATCAAAAAGTAAAGAAAGATCCATGGCAACACGTATGTCGTCATCCACATGAATGACTCGAAGAGTAATCGCCACGGGTTAAATCCGAAAAAACCGAGGACAGATAGCCCGATGAACAGCGCTAGTCCGATGCCTATGTACTTGATAAATGCTTGAATCTCACTCACTCCTTTTCCATTTTTCTCCATGATATCATATAAAAAAATCGGCCATGTTCATGGCCGATCCAGACTGTAGACAAAACATTGTCTGCAGTCTTTTTTATTTGCCCGACCGGGCACAGCTCGCTTTTCTGGGGGCAAGCAGGGAGCCGCATCGCGACTTTGTCGCTGCTGGGTCTCCCTTTGCTTGCTAATCCCCTGGAAGTCTCGCGTGCCCGCAGTCGGCCCACGCATCAATCCCTCTTTTCGTAACGTCGTCGCTTTTTTATAATGGGAGATATAGAAACAGTTATGGAGGCGAATCGGATGATCAGGAAATCAACAGAATCGGAAACCAATCGGACACAACTGGAAATGGTCACGCTCGACGAGCTTGTGCCAGCGGACCATCTGGTCCGAAAAATCGAGGCGGTGATCGACTTTGAGTTCATCTATCCGCTCGTGGAGGACTTATATTCTGAGGACCGTGGCCGGCCAAGCGTCGACCCTGTCGTCCTGATCAAGATGGCCTTCCTTCAGTACCTGTTCGGTATCCGATCCATGCGACAGACGATTCGTGAGATCGAGACGAACGTCGCATACCGTTGGTTTCTCGGGTTCGGGTTCACGGACAAGGTGCCACATTTCTCGACGTTCGGGAAGAACTATGTGCGTCGGTTCCAGTACACGAGCTTGTTCGACGACATCTTCTATCATATCCTTGAACAGGCTGCTGACGCAGGGTTCATCGATCGTGCCGTCCTATTCGTCGACTCGACACACGTCAAAGCGAACGCAAACAAGCGGAAGCTCGTCAAGAAGACCGTCCGGCAAGAGGTGAAGCACTATCAAGAACAACTCGATGCCGAGGTCGAGCGAGACCGCGAAGAAAGTGGAAAGAAGCCCTTAGGGCCAAAAAAGAATCAGGCGGAGGAGACGAAGGAAATCAAGGTCAGCACGACAGACCCTGAGAGTGGATATTACGTGAAGGGTGAGCGTGAGAAGCAGTTCGCTTACTCGGTCCATGCGGCGAGCGACGCCCATGGGTTCGTGCTCGGTGCTATCGTCACACCGGGTAACGTGCACGATAGTGTAGCGTTCCCCGATCTGCTCGACAAGGTCTCCGACCGCCTGATTCAACCGTTCGCCGTCGCCGCCGACTCCGCCTATAAAAATCCGGCCATTGCCAAGCTGCTGATTGACCGTGGGATCCTGCCGGTCTTCCCATACACCCGCCCGAAGGGTAAGAAGGGCGCCTTCAAGACCAAGGATTTCATCTACGACGAGCACCATGACGTCTACATCTGCCCAAACAACGAGTTATTAACGTACAGCACGACGATGCGCGAGGGGAAACGCAAGTACGTCTCGAATCCTGCGGTTTGTGTGAACTGCCCGCTGCTCGAGCAGTGCACGAAGAGCCAGAAGCACCAGCGGATCATCGAGCGGCACCTCTGGCAACCCTATATGGACGAGGTCGAAGACCTCCGCCACACGGAATTGAACCGCAACATCTATGACCGTCGTAAACAGACGGTCGAGCGCGTGTTCGCGGACGCAAAAGAGAAGCATGGCATGCGTTGGACCCGTTATCGGGGACTTGAAAAAGTTTCAATGCAGGCGATGCTTACTTTTGCTGCCCTCAATCTTAAGAAGATGGCGGGCTGGGCATGGAAGAACGCCCAGCCCGCCTGAAAAGGGGCTCGGGCAGAGCGCCTCAAGGCCCGAAAACGACAAAGTCACGTTTCAGTTCGCCTGAAACGTGACTTTGTCTACAATCTGAATCGGCCATGTTCATGGCCGATCCATAGACGCGTTTGACCGTTTTAATCATGTACCCTCTTCCACTCAGCTCTTCTTTTTGGCTGACATCAACATGAGCGAAACCGTGATGGAATAAATCAATAAAAATAGGACAATGCCTAACTCAAGTGCCGACTCAAACATGAGGTCCCCTCCAATCCGTCCTCTTTTTACTATCATTCCCATTCAAGATCAATACAAACTGGATTTGCGAGATGAGCTGCACCCCTTCACAAGTCTCTTCACATACAAAAAAAGCCCTCTTTCTAAAAAAGAGGACCTTCGTTATGCACTACATACTTCGCAGTCTGGCAATCCGTTCAGCCGGGTTCGGATGCGTCGAGAACAGACCACTCAGCTTTTTCTTAAGCGGGTCTGAAAAGTAGAGCGACGCCGAAGCGCGTGAGGCTTCCTTGACCGGTGTTTGGATATTCGCGATTTTCTCTAAAGCCGACGCGAGCGCATCCGGATTACGCGTCAACTCAGCCCCGCTCGCATCCGCCAAAAACTCGCGATTTCGTGAGATGGCCAAATTGACGAGGGTGGCGATGAGCGGCGCAAGAATCAATAACACCAGCCCGACGATCATAAAAATCGGGTTTTGGTTGTTGTCGCGGCGCCCGCCCACACTCCGGAAAAAGAGCATCCGGGAGCCGATATCGCTCATGATGGCGATGACCGAGACGAGGGCGAGCGTCACCGTCGCCAATCGTACATCGTAATTTTTAATATGAGCGACTTCATGGGCGATGACACCTTCGACTTCTTCTCGCGTCAACTGATCGAGCAGTCCGGTCGTCACGGCGACGGCCGCCTTCTCTGGTTTCAGGCCGGTTGCGAACGCGTTCGGTGACGCATCTTTGATGATGAAGATGCGTGGCATCGGGACGCGCGCGACCATCGCCATGTTCTCGACGGTGTGCCAGAGAAACCGATGCTGGTCGACCGACGTAATCTCTTGGGCATGGTTCATTTTCATGACGATGTTCGTGCTCGACATGATGACGATCCCGATATAAAACAGGGAGAACACCGGCGTGAAGATGAGACCCGGGAGCGGATCACCGTAATTCAAATACGAGATCACCACCCCGACCCCTAAGACGAGAAGGACGAATCCGGCCACGATGAACACGGTCTTGATTTTGTTTTTCCGAATCTGTTCATACAGGATCATCGTCGCCACTCCAATCCATTAGAATGAGACACGCACGTTTTCACGTTCTTCTTCACGCGCTTCAAGCATGTCACGTTTTTCAAAGTTGTGGACCGAGGCGATGATGTTCGTCGGGACCGATTCGACTTTCGTGTTATATTTCATGACCGTATTGTTATACAACTGTCGTGAGTAGGCGACTTTGTTTTCAGTCTGTGTCAGTTCTTCTTGCAGCATTTTAAAGTTTTCGTTCGCTTTCAAGTCCGGATACGCCTCACGGAGAGCGAACAAGTTTTTCAACGCGCCACTCAATTGATCGTTCACTTCCATCTGTTCTTGACGGCTCGTCTTCGACCCAAGCTGATTCCGGAGCTCGACGACTTTGGCGAGCGTCTCTTGCTCATGCTTGGCATAGCCCTTCACCGTTTCGACCAAGTTCGGAATCAAATCGTAACGCCGTTTCAGCTGCACATCAATCTGTGCCCACGCCTCGTCGACCCAGTTCCGATACTTGACGAGTCCGTTGTACATCGAAAAATAGATGAACGCCAAGACAGCGATGATACCGATTGCAATAATCCAACCCATTTCGACACCTCATTTCATGATTTTCTCCTGTATTAATTCCCTTTTGTCGTATACCATAAGCATAACTTACACGAAATATAAAATGACTCATAGTAATCACTTGAAGTACCGCTCAGACGACTTCAACCTCTTACTAACTAAATACGCGTAGTCTATGAAGTTGGTTTCAAAAAAATGATTAATTGATAGGAGTGCTCTCCATGTTTGTTGCTGACCTTGATGCACGTTTAACAGAATTATACGACGAGATGGTGACGCTCCGCCGCCACTTCCATCAACATCCCGAACTTTCCTTCGAAGAACGGGAGACACCACGGACAATCGCGGCCTATTTACGCGACCTCGGCCTGGACGTTCGCGAACACGTCGGTGGCAACGGTGTTGTCGCACGCATTCATGGCGGCGAAGGCCCGACCATCGCATTTCGTGCCGACTTTGACGCCTTGCCGATTCAAGATTTAAAAGACGTTCCGTACCGCTCGAAAGTGAACGGTTCGATGCACGCCTGCGGTCATGACGCCCATACGGCGACGTTGCTCGTCCTTGCGAAAGCGCTCACGGAGATTGATCTTCCCGGAGATGTCGTGCTCATCCACCAGTTTGCGGAAGAACTCGCGCCGGGTGGGGCCAAACCGATGATTGAAGACGGCTGCCTCGACGGGGTCGACTACATTTACGGTTCACATATTTGGACCCCGCTTCCATTCGGCACGATTGGTGTGAAGACAGGACCGATTATGGCGGCGGCCGATCGCTTCGAACTGACAATCAAAGGCAAAGGTGGGCATGGCGCCATCCCGCAACACACGGTCGATGCCGTCATGGTCGGAACGAATATCGTCAGCCAGTTGCAACAAGTGATCAGCCGTCGAATCGACCCGCTCGAACCGGCCGTCTTGACGGTCGGCACGTTCGTTGCCGGGCAAGCGTTCAACGTCATCGCCGATGAAGCGAAGCTATCCGGTACGGTACGGACGTTCACACCGGAGACGCAAACGCGCATCATTGCCGAGATGGAACGGACCATCGCCCACATCTGTTCGGCGAGCGAAGCACACTACGAGCTCGACTATATCCGGGGCTACCCCGCCGTCATCAACCATCCCCTCGAGACGGATCATGTCCGTCGTAGTGCAGCGCGCGTCGTCGGCACGGATGGCGTCATCGAGATGTCCCCCCTGATGGTCGGAGAGGACTTTGCCTACTATATGCAACACGTACCGGGCAGCTTCTTCTTCACAGGAGCCGGCAACCCGGAAATCGGTGCCGTCTTCCCTCATCATCATCCCCGCTTCGATGTCGACGAACGAGCGATGCTCCATACCGCCCGCATCCTCATGCAGGCGGCGTTCGAGACGTGGAGCATGCACAAAAAAGAAGACTGACGCGGCGTCAGTCTTCTTTTGTTTGTTCAGGCAACATCGACACGAGCACTTGATCGACACGTTTGCCGTCCATATCGACGACCTCGAATCGAAGACCATATGCCTCGACAACGTCCCCTCGTTTCGGGAAGTCGCCGAGCGAGTAAATGACGAGTCCGGCGAGCGTATGATATGAGTTGCGACCTTCATCGAAACGATTGTCCCGAATTCCGAATGTCCGCTTCAAATCCTCAATCCCGAGCAGGCCATCAGCCAAGTACGTCCCGTCTTCACGGCGCACGACTTCCGGCGTTTCTTCTTCAATCATCACTTCGCCGACAATTTCTTCTAGAATATCGAACAACGTGACCATCCCGAGGAATCCACCGTACTCATCGAGCACGAAGGCGATTTCGACGCCATTCTTTTGCATCATCTGCAACACTTGGCTCGCTTCTCGCTGTTTTGGCACGATGAGCGGTTGTTTGATTCGCTTCAAAATTTGTGACGGCTCCCGAAGCGTCGACAACGTCAAAATGTCACGGACATCGATATAGCCGACGAACTCGTCGAGCGTATCGCGCCCGACCGGGAGTTTATTGTGTTTACTTTCATAAATCGATTTCTTGATATCGTCCATATCGTCTTCAAGGTCGACCCATTCGAGCGTCGTCCGCGGTTGCATCAATTCATAGATCAATTGGTCATGGAATGCAAACACACGCTCGACCTGTTGCACTTCTTCGTGTGCGAACGCCCCTTGTTGGGCACCTTCGAACAAGAGTTGCTTGATTTCGAGCTCGGTCTCGCCACTCGATTGCTCCGCTTTCAAGCCAAGCAATTTGAAAAGGAAGAGTGTCGACTTCGATAAGATCCAGATGAACGGTCGCATCACTTTACTAAATAAGTCGAGTGCTGGAATAATCGACATCGTGACTTTTTCCGGGGCCACGAGGGCAATCCGTTTCGGCACGAGTTCACCGATAATGAGCGACAAGTACGTGATGATCGTGACAACGACGACGTAACCGACGGTTGGTGCGTATTGGGCACTCATTCCGAGCTGTGCGAACAAATCGCCGAGCGGTGCCGAGAAACGCGCCCCACCGTAAGCCCCGTTGATAATCCCGATCAACGTGATTCCGACTTGGACCGTCGATAACAGGTCGGTCGGATCTTTTGAATACTTGAGTGCGATTTCGGCGCTGCGTTTACCACGGCTCGCCTCGACTTCAAGTTTGGTCGGTTTGGACGAGATCAGTGCGATTTCCGTCATCGCGAAAATCCCGTTCAACACGATCAAGAATAAAACGATCAGTAAATCGATCACTATGGAAGAATCCACCGTTTTCATCACCTCTGCGAATATTTCGTACTACAATCTCATCATATCAGAGATTTGTTACTCACCTGTACCCGTTTCACTCGAGAAAAAAGCCCCTTCAACGTGAAGTGGCTTCGGGTGCGGCTTCCTGATGCAGGGCCGCCGCTTGAGATTGTTTGAAGACGATGACACCTAAGAGCAACACCATCAACCCGATGACTTGTCCCGGGGACAGTGACAACTGTTGCATTCCGAACGCTCCCGTTAGGTCGACGGCGAGCGCCCATATCAACTGAGATACGAGAATGATGGACACCGATAGCGTCGGTCCGAGCAATTGAATACTTCGCATCACACAGAAAACGACACCGACCCCGAGCAACCCACCGAGCGCGTATATCGGCGAAATCTTAAATACGCCTTGAAGACTGCCACCGAACAAAGCGAGCGGGACGAGAGATCCAAGCAAGCCGACGATAAAGACGAGCACCGTCGTCGCCCATGCCCCTAAATAAACGTTCATTTTGGCATTGACCGCCGCTTGGACACTAATGAACGCGCCAGCCACTGCCGAACAGATGATTCCTACTATCATGAATGGCCTCCTTATTCGTACAACATGCCATTGGCACGTTCTTTTAATCGACTCGCATCTAAAATCGTCACTTGCGTCCTTGTTCTCTCGACGAGTCCCTCGTCCGCGAACGCCTGCAACGTCCGATTCAAATGGCGATAGCTCGTCCCGAGCCATTCCGCCACTTCTTTTCGTTTTAACTGGCTCATCTCATCTTGGAACAACTCATTCCCTGACTCGCTGAGCGAGACGAGATAGCCCGCCAATCGTTCTTCGAGCGTCGACATGAGATGATTCGATGAGGCGTTCGCTTCGATGAACAATTTCTCAGATACACCGCGCAGAAGATGCTCGGTGAACTCAATCGTTCGGTTATGCGTGCGCAGCACGTCAAAAGGGATGCGCAGACACGTCACCGCTCCGACCGCCTCGACCGTGTGGAGCACATTACGCCCGCTGGCGTATTCGATATCCCCAATCAATGTCGGGGCCATCTTTAAACGGAGCAAACGCAACTTGCCTTCCTCGCTCAACGTATAGATTTTGACCCGTCCTTCTAACACGACGAACAGTGACTCGATCAGGTTATCGTTCGTGCAGAGCATCGCCCCTGACGGATACGTCACAATCGTCGATGCGTCCAGCGTCCGTCTTGAGAACAGGTGGGCCCACCCGAGTCGCTCTAGTGCTGTCTCTAGTTCCATCCGTCTCCCCCTCACGTGAACGTGTAAATGCCAATCCCAACGACCATCAAAACGAGCCCCGTCAATTGACCTTGGTTGACCGGCTTCTGCTTCACACCAAACCACCCGTTCACGTCAATCAAGAACGCCCCAATCAATTGGGCGACGAGTAGGACACAGATTGCCCAGGTGACACCAAGCTGTTGAATCGCAGTCAACTCTCCGAAGACGACGAACACACCGAACAGCCCGCCTAAGCTATAGTACCAAGGCACGCGCCGAAATGCCGTCACATCTGCATCCCGCTTGAACGCGTAAATGAGGAGCGCGAGCACAAGCCCGACAAGATGAACGACCGTGACCGACATCCAGGCGCCGACCGCGTAACCGAGCTTGGCATTGAAAATACCTTGCAATGCGATGAACGTACCCGAGAGCACGGCAAATAAAATCCCCAAACAAATTCCCTCCCATCTCCTCATCTGACTGTACGTGAGATGAAGTACCTTGAAAAGGACATATGTCCAAAAAAAAGACAGCTTAGAAATGATTCCTAAGCTGTCTTTGGGATTATCCGAGCAATTTGACAATCTCTGCACCGACTTGTTCTGACGACTGCGGGTTCTGACCCGTGACAAGGAGTTCGTCCACGGCCACGTTGACAGCCCAGTTGTCGGCGTTATCGAACTTCCCGCCGCGCTCGCGCATCGCCGATTCGAGCAAGAATGGCACCGCTGAATCAAGCTGCATCTCGCGCTCCTCCGCGTCGGTGAATCCTGTCACGCGTTTGTCTTTGACGAGCGGTTCTCCATTGCTCAACTTGACGTTGACAAGACCAATTGGGCCATGACAGACGGCCGCGACGACGTTTCCACTTTCATACGTGTCACGGACGACACGCTGTAGCGTCTCACTGTTCGGGAAGTCGACGACTGTCCCATGTCCGCCTGGAAGGAAGACAGCGTCATACGTGTCATCGGCCACTTGATCAAGTCGGGCCGTATCTTTCAGCAACTGCTTCGTATCCAACACTTCTTGCGGCAAGTCGCCTTCTAAGCTGTTCGCATCGATTGGCACGTCTCCACCCTCGATGCTCGCCACCGTTACTTTATAACCTTGCTTCTCGAATTGAAGGTACGGTGCAGCAAACTCCTCGAGCCAAAGCCCTGTCGCGTGACCGTTCTCTAATTGATTGGCAGAAGTCGAAACAATCAGTACATGTTTAGACATTGTAAATTCCTCCTTCTAAATTAAGCATACGAAAGAGTTGTTCCCGCTATGAATTCGTTCAAACCTTGTAACCCGCAACGATGCTCTTTTTTTGACCCGGTCTTTTTTTTAGAACGGCAAAGGCGAGCACACCATCTATACTGGTCTCATCAGCTGGCAGGAGGGAACGACCGTGATGAAGTACGTACTCGATTGGGGATTTCTTGCCGTCGTCGCTTTGATTGTGTTACTCGTGATCATTGGTGGGTTGTGAAGGAAACTTAGAGCAGTTTCACTGAGATGTCACATGTAGGACTGTTTGAAGGAGGGACTGTATCGGGAACAAACCTAATGTTGTCCTGTCGTCACGGTTACTATAGAAAGGATGTTGAATATGTCAGAACGCGTATTTATCAGTCCGGCCAAGTACGTGCAAGGAAAAAATACAATCGATCGCATCGGCGACCATGTGAGCCATTTCGGGTCCCAGGCTCTCTTGATCGCCGATGACATCGTCTGGCGCTTGATTGGGGAACGGGTGACCGATTCGCTCAAGGCGAGCGGCGTGAACGCTGAAAAGGCCGATTTTGTCGGGGAAGCGTCCCGTCATGAGATTGAACGGATCGCCAAAGCGGCAGCAGAGAGCCATACTGCTTTCGTCATCGGAATGGGCGGCGGAAAAACGCTCGACACGGCGAAAGCCGTTGCCGATGAACTCGACGCCCGCATCGTCATCGTCCCGACCATCGCCTCGACGGATGCGCCGACGAGCGCCTTGTCGGTCATCTATACAGATGAAGGAAACTTTGAAAGCTATCGCTTCTATAAAAAGAACCCGGATTTGGTCCTCGTTGATACGAAATTGATCGCCGAGGCCCCGGCCCGGTTCCTCGCCTCGGGAATTGCCGATGCGCTCGCGACATGGGTCGAGGTCCGAAGCGTCCTCGCCTTCGGCGGGAAAACGATGGCGGGTGGTGTCCCGACGATTGCGGCGGAAGCCATCGCCAAACGCTGCGAAGAGGTGCTGTTCGATTACGGAATCCCTGCTTATGAATCTGTGAAGGCCAAAGTCGTCACACCAGCGCTCGAGTCTGTCGTCGAAGCGAATACACTCCTGAGCGGTCTCGGTTTTGAAAGCGGTGGCCTCGCAGCAGCCCACGCCATTCATAACGGCTTTACCGCCCTCCACGGAGACATCCATCATTTGACGCACGGGGAAAAAGTTGCGTTCGGTACACTCGTTCAACTCGCGCTCGAAGGACGGACGCAAGCCGAGTTCGATCGTTACGTCGCCTTGTATATGGCGCTCGAGTTACCGGTCACACTCGAAGACGTGAAGTTGAAAGATGCTTCCCGTGAAGACATTCTAAAAGTCGGTCAAGCCGCGACCGCGGAAGGTGAGACGATTCATAGCGGATTTGATGTGACCCCTGAACAAGTCGCCGATGCCATCATCGCGGCCGATCGCTACGCCCGCCTGTATCAAAGTAAACTTCAATAAACGAATAACGAGGAACGGCTAGTTGAGCCGTTCCTCGTTCGTTTGTTTGCGGGTGACGAAAGATAGCGCCACCCCGATTGCCATACAACTGACCGTCAAAACGAAAAACGTCAATTGGTTCGCATAGATGATGTTCGTGAACTGGTTCCATCCAGATGCATACGCCGCGTTCTCAGAAACACGGATACCAGCCCGGAGCGAAGCCGCTTGGCCGGCATTGATATAAAGACCGATTCCTGCCATGACGAGACTCCCGACTAAAAGACCGACTCGTCCCAGGCGATGAACAGATTCCACCGTGCGCCGAGCCAGCCGGATGGTGATCCAGATGAACAACAGGACGAACGGCCAACCGATGAGCAAGACGAGCACGTATGGATTCCCTTCGCCCGCCGCTTCTGTGTAGGCGGCGGTCATCGTCTCGCCGAGTTTGAATAATACAAACGTAATGAGCGTGATGATGAACCACGCCTTGATCAATTTCTCCATGACAACACCTCACACCCCAGTATAGCAAAAAACACCATGCGCTTTCGCACACGGTGTCAGGTCAGGCTTTCGGACGGACGGCATAATAAATCAGAATGACGAGCCACGTCCAAACGCCGGTGAAAATCCCGATAATCCCGACGATAAAGAACCCGAGCGGCATCATCGATTTCGTCCGATCATAGTCTTTCCACATGTTCGATAACCCTTTGATGTTGAAATACAAAAAGGCGAAGAACAAGACGAGCAACAATAACGGTAAACCAAAAATGAGTTCCATACGCTCACTCCTTTCTAGTCTCAACCATTCTCTTATACTCAGTGTACTACTTCCCTTCGCACACCACATCGGGCTCGCGCAGTACAGGGAGCAGGTCAAGAGGCGGAGACAGTCCTGTTCATTATTCCCTAATTTCTCTTCTTTTCATCCTTAAAATAACCGGGAAAAGAGGAGTATCCAGCAAAAAGGGGGTCTTTCCTGTGAAGCTCATCCGTGTACTCCTCGTCCTATTGCTCATCTTCCCCGTCACGTCCACGTTCGCGGCGACACCGTCACCTCAGCCAGGCTATACGATCAAGACGACGAAACTATATTGGCGGGCGATGCAATCATCCCCGGTCGCCAAAACATTATCCACAAACACACCCGTCCGTTACACGGTCTATAACCGAAGTTGGTCGAACGTCTACATCAATGACACACGCTATTACACCCCGTCGAGCAACTTGAAGGCCGGCATCCCAAAACTTACGACCACGGAACGGCTTCGGCTCGTCAATAAACAACACGGACTGTCGAGCACGTATCGATCTCGTCAACTCGTCACGTTGACCATACCGACCGTTTACGCGAAAGGAAGCGAGCGCACCCTCATGGCCGCTGAAGCCGCCCACGCCCTAGCCCGCCTTTATTACGCCGGTCGAAAAGAAGGACACACGCTTTATGCGCTCAGTGCCTATCGATCCTACGCCACCCAGAAATCGCTCTACACGTATTGGGTCAATACCCGCGGCACGGCGTACGCCTCGAAGTATGTCGCCCGCCCTGGCTATAGCGAGCATCAGACCGGACTTGCCGTCGATATGACAAGTGCGCGGATGCAGATGGGGCTCTATGCCTCGTTCGACCAGACCCCGGAAGGCAAATGGATGCTTCAACAGGCGCACCGTTACGGCTTCATCGTTCGCTATCCGAAAGGCAAAGAGACGATTACCGGCTACAACTACGAGCCATGGCACCTCCGTTACGTCGGCGTGAAAGAAGCGACGACGATGAAACAAAAAAACTGGACGTTCGAGGAGTGGTGGGCGAAACGTTGACGCGAGCATCTGGAGCGAGGCATTTCATGCGTTCAAGGTATAATGGACGCGTATGATATCGTAGAGGAGGACATGTGCATGTGGATTGTCATGAACAAGCTAGACGTTGAAAAAGGAAAAGTCGCTGCGGTCACGGCCCGTTTCCAGACGACGAAAGGCATCGAGTCGATGGATGGGTTTGTCCGGATGCAAGTCTTGACCGATACGTCGGATGAGGCGAAAGATCAAGTCGTCATCATGACGACTTGGCGCGATGCGGCGAGCTTCGAAAATTGGCGCGACAGCGGAGCATATAAACATGCCCATAAAAAACGGGACGACGGCACTTCTGAAGTGAAGCCCATCGTCCTTGGAAACACGGTCACCCAATATGAGGTCGCCATCGAGCACGGCGCCTCATCCGATGACGTATAAAATATCTTGCGGCCGGATAATACCGAGCAGCGGTTCATCTTCTTGCCCCGTCTCGGTGATCAACAAGGCGTCGAGACGGACCCCATCTTTCATGTTGATGAAATGATGGTGCGCCTCGATGACCGACGTCTCTTTCGCGATAAACCGATACCGTCGCAGGTGCGGGTCGTGATGGAGCACGTGCTTGACTTGAACGCCTTCGAGTGACATATGCGGCCCGTCGACCGTTTCGGCGAGCCAGCTGGTCACTCCTTTTTTCGTCAATAATCCGCGCCACGTGCCGTCATGATTATAGACAGGGAACTGCGAGTAGTTCTTATCCCGAATCTCACCGAGCACCTTGACCAACGAGTCGTCGGCGTCGAACGTCGTCACGATTTTACGAAACATCGGGATGACTTGACGCGGATGGAGGAGTTCTTTTTCCACCTCGAGAATCAAATTGACGATCGATTCATGCGGTTCGGCGATGATGAAGTCCGGCTCCCGACGCTCGTGGACGATGGCGTTCCGCAACTGACTCATTTGATGTAAATCTTCTTTATACCGGTCGATAATCGGATTATGTTTGGCGAGACGATTGACCATGTTACTGAAACTAAAATGTTGCCCGTTCCCCATCTCTCGACTCAAATAATCCTCAATCCGGTGATACGACGCGATAAATTCTTCAGCTCGACTCATATATTCACACTCCTTATCGCCTATATATACCCTATTTTTTTCGAGTCCGAGCAGGAAACGGTGATCCAATCTCGAATCAACAATAAATCATCTTTGAAATGGAGGCGGTCTCATGGCAACCCCGGTCTCGCAAATGACACCGATCCCGAATAAGGACGCCTTCCGTTCCGGCATGCGCGCCGGTATCCCCGTCGCCGTCGGCTACATCCCGATCGCCATCGCCTTCGGCCTGCTAGCGAAATCCTTCGATATGCCGAACGTTATCACGCTCGCCATGTCTTTATTCATCTTTGCCGGTGCCAGTCAGTTTATCGGCGTTCAATTGATTATGGCCGGTTCGATGTATTGGGAAATCATCTTAACGACATTCATCCTGAACTTGCGGCACTTTCTTATGTCGGCGTCGTTGTCCCAACGTCTCGAGACGACCTCGAATCGATTTCTGGCCGCCATCGCGTTCGGGGTGACCGATGAGACGTTCAGTGTCGCCTCGACACGTGATGAGTCTACGCGCGGCCACTTTGTGCTCGGATTGAATATGATTGCTTTTCTCGCTTGGAACATCGGGACATGGATTGGTGTCTTTCTCGCCTTTGGCTTGCCCGCCTCCGTCCAAGCGAGTATGGGCATCGCGCTGTACGCCATGTTCATCGGGCTACTCGTCCCATCGCTCACCCGCAAACCGGTCATCGTCGTAGCGGCGATTGCCGTTTTGACACAAGCCACTCTCTATTTCGGCATCGCTCCGTTCATTCCGTTGTCATCCGGCTTAAGCATCATCCTGGCCACGATTGTCGCCGCTGGAGCCGGAGCCTTGCTGTATAAGGAGGACGAAACATGATCAGCCTCTTGTTGCTCGTCCTGGCCATGGCGCTTGTCACGTACATCCCGCGACTCGTGCCGCTTCTTTGGCTCCGGGACATGAAACTACCTCCGCTCTTGAAGCGATTTTTACTCTTCACGCCTTATGCAGTGCTCGCAAGTCTCATTTTCCCGGGCATCCTCCAAGCGACGACTAGTCTCACGTCGGCTGTGGCGGGTGGGGCGGTCGCAGCAGCGCTCGCATTACTTCGGGTCAACTTGATGCTCGTCGTCATTGGCGGCATCGCCGGGGTGTATCTCATTGATATGTTCCTCTAACAAACAGGTCCGCCCAATTTGGGCGGACCTGTTTGTTTAGGCAGAGACGGCTTGACGTCGTAACTGAACGAACACGTCGACGAAGGCCGCATCCCATTGGGTACCGCGTCCACTCTCGAGAATCGAGAGTGCCTTCTCGATCGGCATCCCGTCTCGATACGGACGGTCAGAAGTCATGGCGTCATAGGCGTCGGCAATAGCCATGATGCGACCAAAGAGTGGAATCGCCTCTCCGACCAATCGATCTGGATACCCGCGACCATCGATCCGTTCATGATGGGATCGGACACCCGCCAAGATTGGCTGTAACGCTTCCGGTAGCGAAATCTGATTCAAAATATGAATTCCGATGGTCGGATGTTCTTGAATCTGAGCGAACTCATGGTCCGTCAGCTTCCCTTCCTTCAACAACACATCGTCACGGATGCCAATCTTCCCAATATCATGGAGGAGCGCCGACTTGCGGAGTAGCTCGATTTGTCCGACCGGCAACTGGAGCGCTTGCGCCAATTCGACGGAATAGGCGGCGACCCGCTCCGAATGTCCGGCCGTATATGAATCCCTGGCATCGAGTGTCGCAGCGAACAAGACGAACAGACTGTTCAACAGTTGCTCATTTTCCGCATCCCGATACGTGACGTTCGTGACCATCTGATTGAAACCCGTGACGAGTTGTGCGAACTCATCCGAGTAAGGGTTGTCGATCGGATTCAACCGCCCGGCGTCTAACGCGGCGACGCCTTCAGTTAATGCGCTAATCGGACGTTTGATATTGTCGTAAAGCAAAAAGCTGCTGAACGTCGCCACGCCGATGATGACGACTAAAATCAAAGCCGCCCACTGCCAATACGCATCGACTTGATTGACAGTCGACAATTGAACTCCAGATGCGAGGATGAATAACGCGACCGGGAACACCCCGATGACGAGCATGCTGATCAATAGTTTCGTCCGGACGCTAATCGAGCGATACGTCGCTTGAAGCGGGCGCTCATACAAGCGGTTGCTCATCTCTTGTAACTGAAGCAACAACGGTTCCACCGAGCGATACGTCAGAAAGAATTCAATCAAGGCGTGCAAGATAGCAATTAAAATGGCACCGAACGCCGCCAACCCAATCAACCGATACGGCAAGTCGATCCATCCTCGCTCGATAGCGAGTGCCGTCATACTCATCGCCGGCACAGACAAGCCAAACAAGTGCGGACCGAGAATTCGTTTCACCGTCAATGTGGGAAAATGACTCGTTTGATTGAACGCCTGTTGCAGCGCCTCATACGTCGGTGTCTCTGTTTGAAACACGTGACGGATCGGTCGGATATGACGCCGATAGAGGAGCAGTTCCAGCCCAATCATCATCATTCCGGACAGACCCATGATGGACAATAGGATGAGCATCTCCATCTCGGACAAATCGAGTGTCTGAAAGATGAACAGCCCCCCGACCCCGAATACGGCGATACCGGAACCCCATATGTAATTCATGATTAATGTTTGTTGAAACCGTTTGAACATCTTCGTCTCACTCCTGCCTTTTCGCCAACCTATTTCTTATTATATCGACAAAAGTGACACTTTTTTACAGAAATACAAAAAACGGGCCCCTTCTAGGGACCCGTTCTTCATCGTTACGGACGACGTGGACCTTCGTTGTCATCAAGTGAACGATTGTCTTGATCTGGAGTGACGTTTTCATGGAACGGGTTCGGTTCTGGACCGTCCACGTTCGTCACGTCAGATTGTGAGGTTTGCGGACGATTCGTTTCACGTTTCAACTCTTGTTTCGTTTGATCCGCTTCACGCTTCGACTGCTGCATACCTTGTTTAGCCTGTTGCTTCGCAACTTCGGCTTCTTGATTCATTTGTGCTTTCTCTTGTTCGAGACCTTCTTTTGACACTTCTGTCTCATCGATCCGTTTCTCAGCTTTCTTCAAGTAACGAGCCGCTGTCTCGCGTCCACCGAGACCGAAGGCAAGACCGAAGGCGAGGGCGACCGCACCGAGGATAAGCAAGAATGCCGTGTTGACGATCATCGGGGCAATGCCGAGCTGGCTGACTGCCATGAAGAAGGCGATACCGAGAATCGCATATTTCGCGACGTGACGCAAGACGCTCGGTTGACCTGCCCCATCTACGAGCACACTGCCAACGAGACGTTCTGCCATGTTCGCGAGCCAGAAACCGACTGCCAAGATGACGATGGCTGCAATAACCATTGGCAAGTAGGCGAAGATCGCTGTAGCAAGCGAAGCCATGAAGTCGAGGTTCGCGACTTGAAGAGCTTCCGACACGAACAACAAGATGATGATGATTTGAACGATTGTTCCGATCACTTGCGCGATCGATGTCGATGACGACGAGCGGCCACCGAGACCCATCTTGCTAGCAAGCGAATTGACGCCTAGGTTTTCAAGGAGTGAAACGACGACACCCTTCAACCACTTGGCAATGAACACACCGGCGAGAATCAAGACGATGGCTACGATAATGTTTGGAATCATCGCCAAGACGTCGTTGAGCATCGAGATGGCCGGATCCGAGATCCCGCGAATATCAAGTGCTTCAAGCGCTGAAATCGTGACTGGGATCATAATCAAGATGAAGACGATCGTTCCGACCGCTTTCGCAAGACTAGAGCCTTTCACATAGTCAGCCAAGTGAAGTTTTTCGGCAAAGCGGTTAAGACCTGCCGCTTCCAAGAACTTCGTCAAAATATCACGCACGATTTTCGCAACGATGTATCCGATCGCAAAGATGAGTGCCGCAGCGACGAGTTTCGGAATGAAGGCAAGGAAACTGTTCAACAAGTCTTCAAACGGTCCACTGATGCCTTGCAAACCAAGCGCATCAAGTACAGCCGGAAGAGCTAGCAATAGGACAAGATAGAAGACGATATTAGCGACAGTGTCGACCCATTTCGTCTGATTGACGCTTGTCGACTCTTGGCCTGTCTTCTCCATCAACTTATTCAAGTTGAGACGATGACCTGCCATTTGAATGGCCTTTTTCAAGAGTGTGGCGATAATCCAAGCGACGAGCAGGATGAGACCCGCTTTGATGACGCCTGTGATCAAGCCAGAGAAACCGGCATAGATTTGGCTGAACGGTTGTGTAATCGCAGGCACGTTCATAAATTCAAAGATGATTAAGAATGCGAGCAGCAATACACCAAAGAAGACGACTTTACCGATGATTCGCTCAGGCGTCCACCGTTTCTCTTCTTTGCTCGGTTTTCCAGGTTCACCTTCTTGTTTAACACCGACACGATCGTCAAGGCGTGCTTTGCGAAGCGCTTTGCGCGTCACGTTTTCAAGAACTTTCGCCAAAATGAATCCGACGACTAAAATGACCAATGCGAGCAAAAGCTCAGGTAGCCATGACATGAACGTGTTGAAGTTGTACGTAGTATCGTTCATTTACATCTTCCTCCTATCTCTTTTTGAAATGATTTCATTTATTTGACTCTTTGTATAAATACCAACATTTTCATCTGCCTAAACCTTGCCATTTTCTATTTCCCTATAGTGGATTCATTGGAAAACAATTTTTTCAGTAAGCATTCTTAAAGAAAGAAGGCGTGTCTTTCTAAGTCAAATGTGATACGAATTAAAAGAAGAAGTCTTTTGGAGGAGGAAGGAAGATGAACATCGCCCTGATTGCCCATGACAAAAAGAAAGATGATTTGATCGTACTCGTAAAAGCGTACGCTCACGTCTTGGAAAAACACCATCTGTTCGCCACCGGTACGACCGGTAAGCGCATTGCCGAGGCCACAGGACTGCCCGTCCATTGTTTTCAGTCGGGTCCGCTCGGCGGGGACCAAGAAATCGGAGCAGCTGTTGCCAGGGGCGAGATGGACATGATTATTTTCTTCCGTGACCCGTTGACGGCCCAGCCGCACGAGCCCGATGTGAGCGCTCTGATGCGCCTCTGTGATGTCTATTCCATCCCATTGGCCACCAATATGGGCGGAAGTGAGATTCTCATCCGCAGTATCGAGCAAGGTGATTTTGAATCGCTGACCTTGACTCATAATGACAACCCGCCTGTATGAATAACTTATTAAGAAGAAGAGAGGAATTTTTCTGAAACCACACGTATCGAACGACCCGGTCGTTCAACAGTTTTACGATCAAGTCCGCACACATCTAAACGATTTATTAGATGACAAGCAGAAAGCCGACCGCTTGCTTGAAAGTTTAGCCGGCTATATTCAACAGGCCGAAAAGAATGGGCAGTCCCTTGAAGGACTCACAAAACAACGTCCGCACGATTATGCTAAGTTTTTAATTGAACAACCGACGACAAATGAGGAATACCAACGTCGCTATCATATGATGATCGAGGCGACCGATGAGTTGAAACCTCATGAGAAAATGCAGGCCAACCGTGAGTTCGATTGGGCGATCGAGCGGCTCAACGAAGTTCAAGTCAAGCTCCAAGATGTCGAGATGCGCGATGTCTCCTTTTTGGCCTATACGAAAATCGAGGCGATCAAATCATCGCGTCGCGTCTGGAATCAGTTCGGTTGGCTGCTTGGTATGATTTTGGCGTTCGCCTACGCGAATTTATTGCTCGTGATGGATGATGTGTTCAGCTTGCGCCTCTTCACGGCACCCGCCACGTCTTATCCGCTCGACTACTTCGCGTTTGTGCTACCGGTGTTATTAACTGGTGCCGTGTTTGGCTTATTGACGCGATTCCGACACCATTTTCAAACGTTAGGACGACGGATTTTATTCGCACTGCTCATCATAGCCGTTTACATCGGTTTCGTTTTATTGACCCAGCCCATCTTGTTCGCACTCGGATGGTCGTTCTTGATTCAATTGACACCCGTGTATGCGCTCATCCTTCTCGGAATCAGTGGATTCATGGCCATGTGGACGTTGGTCGAGTTCGTCTGGAAGAACACGCGATGCCATCTCGGAAATGAAACGTTGATGATTTATTATTGATCACGCCATTCTCGCCTTGAGATGGCGTTTTTTGTTTGAACCTTTGCTAGAACGGAAATTACTAATAGCGTGACGTCGATTTAAAAAATAAACGATTACGAAGGAGGCACAACATGTCTGATCGAAAAATCATTGGGTTGTTCCATAACGAGCAAGAAGTCATGGATAAGGTGAACGAACTCAAACAATCTGGGGAAGCAGAGAAGAACATGCACGTCGTAGCCAAGCGGGACGGGGAAATTTCTGCCTTGCGCTACCATACCGATGTGAACGCCGAATCGGGGATTCGTGATGTCAACTGGTTGGACCGTGTGAAAGCGTTCCTTCACGGCAGTGACCGCATTCGCGATGAATTGCGGAACATGGGGCTCAGTGATGCGGAGGCTGAAGAATATTATTCGTCGATCGACGACGGCAAATTACTGCTTTACGTCGATAAACACTCTTACGAACGCTATCCGAACATGTATAAAAAAGATAGCGAGCTCGACCACGATAAAGGCGAAGAAGCGGATGGTATCGCCTTCGATGCGAAGCCGTTCAATGATCATGACGAAGAACCACAAGGCACGAAAGACGATCCCATCGTCCGTGGACACTCTGGCTTAGAAGACCATCGTCGATTATAAGGAGGAAGCTAGGATGAGTGAAAAACGATTCATCAGCATGTACGACACACAAGACGCGGCACTCGGGAAAGTCGAGGAGTTGCGTGCGAAAGGCTACAAAGATTCAGATATTTATGTCGTCGCGAAACACGAGGACAGCGTCTCAATTTTGCGTCGTCAGACGGACGTCCATACTGAAGCGTCGCACCAAACCGGTTGGTTCGATAAGGTTCGTTCTTTCTTGAGCGGACACGAGGACGTCCACGCCGGTCTCCGTAATATGGGCTTGAGCGAAGACGAAGTGAAACGTCATTATAGCGATGTCGAAGCCGGAAAGATTTTAATCTATGTAGATGAAGACTTCGAACGTCGTCACAACGAAGGATTGACGGTCGATTCGACTCCTTATACTGACTCACGACACGATACAAGCCACCAAGGCCACCATACGGCTGACGGTCTTGAAATTGATTCAGAGCCATATAATGAGCCAAAACGTTCCACACATGACACGGGCCGGTCCGATCGCACATCGTCAGACGGCTTAGAGATCGATTCGGAGCCCTATAATGACCCGAAACATCGTGACACGAACCGGGAAGACCGTCATACGTCCGACGGTGTAGAAATCGATTCGAAACCGTTCAATGAATCGGTTGCCGACAATCCGAACCGGGCCGTCGACCCTGAGCAGGACAAATTGGATAAAAAATCAGAGTTGACTGACCGTGAGAACAAGTTGCGCGGACTCGATGACCGCGCACTCCGAAACGATTATGAAGATCCAGACAATATCCGCCGTTTCTAATCAAGACAAAGACCTGACCGCACACGGTCAGGTCCTTTTTTACGTCAATCGATTTTTCGGTTCTTCCCCTTCGAGCACGTTCACGATGGCATCTCGATTGAGCGCCATCATCGCAAGCCGGGTCTTGATCGAGGCACTGCCGATATGCGGCAATGTCGTCACGTTCGGGAGCGTCAAGAGCGGGTGGTCCATCGCTACCGGTTCTTTGGCGAACACATCGAGTCCCGCCGCCCAAATCCGCCGTTCCTTCAGCGCTTCATAGAGCGCCTTCTCATCGATAATTTCACCGCGGGCGACATTGATGAAGACGGCTGTCTCTTTCATTTTCGCGAACTCATCCGCCCCTAACATCCCACGCGTCTCTTCGGTGAGCGGGGCGAGGACGACGACGAAATCCGACTGTTCGAGCAACTCGTCGAGTTCCGCGTAGACGAAGCCGTACATCGATTCAGATTCATGGCGACGGGTCCGGTTGTGGTATAACACATCCATATCGAAGCCGCGGGCCCGCCGTGCGACCGCCTCCCCGATTCGGCCCATGCCGATGATGCCGAGTTTGGCCCGGTATAAATCCATCCCGACATAGCCCATCGGTGTCCACGACTTCCATTCCCCGGCCCGTAAATCACGTTCTGCTTCTCCGAGCCGGCGTGCCGTCATCATCATCAGCCCGAACGCGAGGTCGGCCGTCGTCTCCGTCAACACGTCTGGCGTGTTCGTCACGATGATGCCCCGTTCCTTGGCCGCTTCAATATCAATATTGTTATAGCCGACCGCCAAGTTCGAGATGACCTCAAGTTGCGGAGCCTGTTCGATGACTTCCCGATCGATCGTATCACTGAGCATCGTCCAGAGCGCATGTGCCGACGATGCCTCTTTCAACAAGACGTCCCGCGGGACGCTCTTCGCCTCTTCCTCCCACATCTGGACCTCATACTTGTCCCGTAGCGGTGCCACCGCTTCTTCTGGTAAACGTCTCGTAATGTAAATACGTTTCTTCATGTTGATTCCCCCTTTATTTTGTCTCGACTAGTGTATCAAAACGGGCAGATTAAGATTTCTTTTTTGTCACTGGATTTTGTTCCATGAACTGCTCGAATAGCGAGCCGAAGTCGCTGTTGAGCAGTTGCTCGATCGTCTTCGATGAGTCCATCGCGTTTCGGTACGCGACTTCATTGATGGCGAGTCCGATTGCCCACGTGATGCCTGACGCGACGGTCGCATTGATGACGCTCGCGGCGGCGTTCGCTCCCGGGAAGAACTTCATGACATTCAGTAAGATCGTCTTTGAGAGTGCCCGTCCGATTTGTGGGATGATCGTGCTCCCAATCAGCGTCTTCAACATATCGTCATTCGCTTTCACGCCCCAATAGCGGAACAAGTGGACGCTCATCGTCACTTGAATCGGGGTGAGCGCGATCGCATCGGCGAACGGGAGCGGGACCGCGGCGGCCGTTCCGGCACTGGCGACATAACCCGAGATGATTCGATTCGCTTTCTTCCGCTTCAGCTTGAGCATCGCCTCGCTCTCAGCGTGGATCTCCATGAGCAGTCCTTCTTGAAGTGATTGATCGAGTTGTTCGACGGACCAGGTGACGAGACGCTCCCAATCGAGATGGGCTCGGAGTTCTGGATCGTTCAACAGCTCTTCGGCGACACTGACTTGGAACACGGCCTGTTCCGGGACGACGTCCGCCAACTCATTTCGAAGCGCCGTGAGTTCCTCCATATCGACTTGGTCAATTTGCGTCAACAGAACAGCGACCGACGTCGCTTCATTCAGCTGTTTGATGAGTGCCCGGTCGAGCGGCGTGACCCGTTTCATCGAGGCGTTGATGGCGTACCAAACGAGATGCATCTGTTCGGCCGCTCCTTTCGTTTGGGCCCGCTCGACGAAACCGATGACTTCATCGGCATATGCTTGTTGCCGGGCACTCCCGATCTCATACCCTTCGCTGTCATATAGGACGATCGCGATGTCATCACTCATGAACTGATGAATCCCGCGCGTCACCGGCTCACCGGCGGCGACTTTTGTTAAATCACGCCCGAACACATGATTGACGACGGAGCTCTTGCCCGACCCGGTCGCTCCCGCAATCAAGATGTTCGGTTTCTTGACTTTCCCGCGCAACCGGTCGAGTTCTTCTTTCAAATCGTACGTATCTAAATTGAATGGGACTTTTTTATCCATGTCTGTTCCTCCTCATTGATTGAGCGTTCGACCGAGCCGATGCATCTCTTCCTCGAACCCACGTCGCACGTCCAACTCGATTGTCTGTTTGACCAACTCGTATTGCTGATCGACGGCTTTTTTGATGCCACGCTCCGCCGTCCGCCGCTTGAACGCCCAATAGATGAAATGGACACCCGGGATCATCCCGAGCACCATTTTGCGGACCGTACGGTTGAAGGAATAATCAAAACCGAGCTCGACCCGGCGTGTCTTGAAGACGAGATCCGACGGGGCGCCGACGAGCGGATAGCGCTCCATCAGTTGAATGTAGTGGCGGACGCCTTGAGCCATCGCGGCCTCCGTCGTCTCGGCTGCCTCCTCGAGCGTTCGTTCCAAATCTTTTTCGATTTGGCGGGCTTTCCAGCTGATCATCACTTGCGGGGTGATCATGCGAATCGTCTCAGCGGAGCGGTAACTCCGGGTGCGCCAGGCCTCCAACTCGGTCAACAAGTGGCGCGTCAAGTTGAGGGGTAATTTTCGTTCGACGTCTCGCCATAGATTGGTCCGGTTCCGCTTCCAGACGTCATCGTATCCGATGCGGGGGACAACTTGTCCGCCGAGCAGCTTCTTCTCGACACTGTTGACGCGAATCATGGCATCTCGCGGGATTCCGAGTTCGCGTATGAGGACTGCTTCCATCGCCTCCGCCTTCTCGACGTTCATCGCACTATCCGGGTTATAGTTCGTCAAGATGATTGTGACGTTGCTCCGCTTCGCATAGAGCGGTTTTAAAATGGCTTCTAACTCGTACGCCTCGACGCGTCCCGAGTTGATGGACAGTAAGTAATAGATCGTATGGAACCAGTCGGCGATATCGAGCGCGCCCTCCCGTTTGTTGACGATCGACAGCACCGCTTCATGCCATTCGTCGGATCGGTCCGCCTCGAGCCCCCATGTATCGAAGAAACGGAACAAGATGCCTCGCTCGAGGTCATAATATTCATATTCGTGCAGCCCTTCGGCTGTCACCGGACTGCCGGCACGTGACTCGGCGACGTCACGCCCGTAAATATAATTTAAAAAAGCGCTCTTCCCGACCCCGGTCTTCCCCGCGATCAAGATGTTCGAGACAAGCCCCGTGTTGTCCATATGGTTCCCCCTGCATTCGTTATATAATAACCATTATACTAAACGGACACATTTGAAACGTCCGCCGGAAGGATGAGACCGATGTTACATCATGTCGAACTATACGTTTCTGATTTGAACAAGAGCCTCACAGCTTGGGACTGGCTCCTCACTGAGCTCGGTTATACGGTGTATCAACAATGGGATGAAGGAAGGAGTTACCGTTTCGGCGATACGTATCTCGTCTTCGTCCAAACCGAGGCCAATCACCTCGAGCCGCCGTACCATCGGAAAAGGACCGGATTGAACCACCTCGCCTTCCACGCCGAGTCGATTGAGCAACTCATAGGTTTCCGTGAAAACCTGACACAGCACGGATTTACAGAACTGTATGCCGACCGGTTCCCTTATGCCGGCGGTCCGAACTATATCGCCCTTTATTTCGAAGACCCCGACCGAATGAAAGTTGAACTCGTGGCAACGATGTGAACAGTTGAAACGGCTTCCAAAAAAGTTTGTGAAAACAATTGCAAACTTTTTATAGACCTCCTAGACTTAAGTTGTCTAAAGGAGGCCGTGTTCAAATGGAAAAACAAGCTGTCGAGTATATGGAAGAAGCCGCCTATAAAAAAGCGACGCTGTTGCGTCATGCGTTCGGTCACTACGCACTCCGCTCCATCGTCGCCGGTTTTCTGATCGGAATTGGGGTCGTCTTTGCCTTCTCCGTCGGGAACATGTTCATTGATGTGCCAGGAACAATGCTGTTCGCGGGGATGAGTTTCTCAGTCGCCCTCGTCTTCATTGTTTGGACGGGCGGAGAGCTGTTCACGAGCAATACGATGTATCTGTACACGGGCGCGAAACGCGGACGTGTCGACTGGCGCGATTTAACGGCCGTATGGGGCATCAGCTGGTTCGGTAATTTGGTCGGTGCGCTCCTTCTCGTCGGGCTCGTCATTGGTGCCCATAGCATGGGCGATGTCAGTGCCGACCATCTGTTATCGGTCGTCGCCGCCAAAAAGATGGGTGGCGAGGCGTTCGCGATTTTCTTGAAAGGAATTTTGTGCAACATCCTCGTCTGCATCGCTATCTTCATGCCGTTGAAGACGAAAAATGACGTTGCCAAGATCATGCTCACGATGCTCCCGGTCGTCGTCTTTTTCGCCGCCGGCTTTGAGCACTCGATTGCCAATATGGGCATCTTCGGGCTCGCGCTCTATTACGCCCCATCTGAGGCGATCAACCTCGGACTCGCGTTGAACAACCTCGTGTTTGCGACACTCGGCAACATTGTCGGAGGCGCCTTGTTCGTCGCTGGGACGTACGTCCATTTGAACGCCAAGCCTACCGAAACAAAAGTCGAATCGATTCGTCAGAACGCATAAAAAGACAGGGGCCCCGATGAGCAGGGCCCCTGTTGTTGCTTGATTGAATGAAATTAAGCTTTAGATGAATCGGCAGCAGCCACTTGGACTGTACGTTCTGCAACCTCGTCCTCTTCGACATCCCAGCACTCCGTGTTCTCGATACCGAGTTTGCGGGCCGAGAAGCGCGGGTTGAGGCCTTGGGCACGCTGTTCTTCGTAGTCACGGAGGACTTTGAAGGCAACTCCGCCAAGAAGCGTGATGGCTGCCAAGTTGATGAGTGTCATACCTGCCATGAACAAGTCAGCGAGGCTCCAGACGAAACCGAGGCTTGCGACTGCGCCGATGAAGACGAAGCCCATTGTGAGTAATCGGAAACCGAAGACAGCTGTTTTGCTCTTCTTGATGAACTCGATGTTCGTTTCACCGTAGTAGTAACTACCAACGATTGAGCTGAAGGCGAACAAGAGAACACTGATGGCGATAAAGGCAGGTGCCCACGATCCAATTTGTTCAGCTAATGCATTTTGGAGAAGCGCAATTCCTTCGCCGTTACCTGCGGCGTAGCTGTCTGAGAGAAGAACGATCGCAGCCGTTGCCGTACAAACGATCAACGTGTCCAAAAAGACTCCGAGTGTCTGCATGAAACCTTGTTTCGCCGGGTGCGACACTTCTGCCGTTGCCGCGGCGTTTGGTGCCGAACCCATACCAGCTTCGTTCGAGAAGAGACCGCGACGTACACCCATCATGATCGCCGCTCCGACCGATCCGCCGAACGCTTGCTCGAGACCGAACGCGCTTTGGAAGATCATCCCGATGACAGCCGGCATTTCTGTGATGTTCACGACCACGACGTAAAGAGCGACAATCAAGTAAAGAACAGCCATGATTGGAACGACGATGGCCGAGAAGTTGGCGACACGTTGTACCCCACCGAAGATGACAAGTCCTGTCAAGACGACGAGGATGACGCCACCGACTGCGGCTTCGAGACCGAATGCGTTATCAAACGCCGCCGCGATCGTGTTCGATTGAACCGAGTTGAAGATAAGACCGAATGTGAAGGCAATCAATACCGCAAAGACGATGCCGAGGACACGGTTGTTCAAACCTTTTTCAATGTAGTAAGCTGGACCACCGCGGTAAGCGACGTCATCTTTTACTTTATACACTTGAGCGAGCGTGCTCTCAATCATCGCGGTCGCTCCACCGAGAAGTGCGACGATCCACATCCAGAAGACCGCACCCGGTCCACCGAGCGTGATAGCGACTGTGACACCGGCCAAGTTACCTGTACCGATTCGCGTCGCCGCTCCAATGAAGAACGACTTCGCCGAGCTGATGCTCTTACTGTCTGTGGCATCTGATTTTTCGGTGACGACACGGAACATCTCTTTTAAGTAACGGAACTGCATAAACCTTGTTTTGACTGTGAAGTAAATCCCTGCTCCGACGAGTGCGACGATCAACACGTACGTCCATAAAATGTTGTTTAAAAAGTCGACGCTTCCTTGCAGTAAGTTTTGTACGGCTTCCATGAATAAGTTCCTCCCTGTTGTGTGAATCTAAAGTTGTTCAGATTTTTATAATGTCTTGTTTTGAATTATACAAAGATTCTGACAATTATCAATAATTTTTTTATGGGTCAGTTCACACTTATTTCATATGTTATATAACAAATAATGAGTTATAGCTTTATTTAAAGCGCTTACAAAGTTATTTGAAAGAAATAATAAATCTTTATTTCCCTTCTCATTTTTGATGTCTACATTCAAATTGTTTCAAACTATTCGCTTTATGAATAGGTTCCATTGTGAAAGTTATGAAAATTCCTCATTCCGTTTGAATTATTTCCCTGTTCCCTGAATGAACCGAGATTTACCGGGTAATATCTAACTATAGGTGCGCGCCTTCTCTAACACCACGTTCAGTCATCACGAGGAAAGAAGGGAATGAGATGAAGAAGCATCGAAAATGGTGGTCACTCTTGTTCGTGCTCATGTTCGTGCTGTCGCTCTTGCCAATGAAAGGAGTCGTTGCGGAAGAAAGTAGTCAACAATGGTGTGTGTCGACGACGTCGAGTACAACGATTTACGCGGGGCAGGACAACCCGATTGGTACGGTCGACTTTGAGTTTGTAAACGGCGATCTGAAAATCGTCATCGATTTGAATAGCGGGGTCGTCTTGCAAGATGTATCGGAGAATATCAAGATTGATTTCCGTTTATTGAGCGAGTCGCTTGCACGCGGAAATCCCGGTGCATATGAATTCAAGACCAAATCACTTGTCGACCCGACACAGCTGTTCATCTCGTACGATGCGCTCGCCGGTTACCTTGGAGTCCCTGTATCGACACTCTTGTCGGACGGTTTCCAATTCAACGTCTTCCTTCACTTGGACACAGTGGTGAATGGCGCTGACGAAACCGCCTATCCGGGTGACGATCCGGGTCTCAACCCATGGGTCCGTTACGTCACGTTGACAGTGGAAGAATGTACGCCACCACCGCCACCAATAGACGACTATGATGTGTATACAATCGGCTTCTGGAAAAACACATTCAACTTCGACAAAGTGACGTTCTCGTATGGAACAGTCATTACAATCAACGGCCAAACCTACAGCGTGATTGACGACCGTGAAGCACTCGCCCTGCTCATGGATCCTGCGAAAAAAGGAATGACCGAAGAGAAACGATTGATCATGCAACTGACTGGTGCAAAAATCAACGTCTTGTTAAACGGTGCTGATGTGCTCGATCTCGAGCTAGTCTATGCCATAGACAATAGCGAAGTCGGGTTGACCGTCGGTGAGATGCTTGCCGGTGCAGACGCAGCACTTGCGAGCCAGAACATCGAACACAGATGAAGTATTATCAACAATTGCTTGACCACTTCAACAATGGCTATTTCATCGGTACGTCACATGATTGAACGGGTATGGACGAAGAAAAAAGCAGTCGCTCACTGAGCGGCTGCTTTTTAGATGCCCGTCCGTTTCTTCTGGTTGTTCGGCTTCTTCGTCAACTGGTTCGTCAACGGTTTCTGCTTCGTCCCACGAAGTCCTGTCGGCACTTTCGTATCGTTCTGTTTCTTCTCGGCGAGCTTTTGCTTCATCGCCTCTTGAAAACTTAATTTCTTTTCACTCATGTCATTCACCTCCAGCTTCGATCACTTTCACCCGACCGACCTGTCCATCGCTTAAGCGTACTTTAATGCCGTGCGGGTGACGCGGCGAGTTCGTCAAAATGTCTTTGACGACGCCTGACGTCAACTTCCCACTCCGCTGATCTTGTTTTAGGACAATCTGGACGTGGAGCCCTGGGCGAATGTCCGCGCGTTTCGTGCCATCCATACCCGACACCCCTTTCCGTATAGTCAACCTCTATCATATGCTCTTTTCCCGCGTTTGTCACAATCTATTCGACAATCCCTATCTGGGCAAGCGCCGGCATCACGTAGCTTTGATTGGTTCGAAACGCTCGAACGGCCCTGTCGCGGACGAGCCGTACCTCGACCTGTCCCCGTTTGAAAGTAAGTGTCAATAAGGCGTTCCCTATCTCGCTGACAAGTTCTGCTCTCCCATCTAATCGGGTGTAGGCTTCCGTGAGCGCGCGAACGAACCTGACGTAATCTGCAACGTGCACGCCTTCCCTATGGCCGAACAAATCGACTGTCAACGTATTACGGTCAGCACCCACGATGGTGAAGCGGTGTGTCTCGATTTCGTTGCCGATTTCAAAGTGATGCATCGAACCCCTCCTAACAAAAACACTCTCCGAATCAGAGAGTGTCAATTCGTGTCTTTTCGTGCTTCCGGGTATTTTTTCTTTAAGTCATCCTGCGTCGTCAATTTCGAGAGCGGGACGCCGGTTCGATAAGCGGCCCGGGATACCATCAGTGCTGCGAGCGGAGCCGTCAAGAAGACGAAGAGGATTGTCAGCAAAATCTTGCCGGAGAACATCCCTTCTACGAATAAGAAGTAGAGAAACGTACCAACCATGACGGTGATGACACCGAGTGTGGCACTCTTCGTCGCCGAATGGGTCCGTCCATAGACGTCCGGGAAGCGGATGAAACCGATTCCGCCGACCAAGCTGAGAAAACCACCGATGAGACAAAGAATCGCAACAATCCATTCAATCGCGGTCAAAGATATCCCCCCTCTCCACGAATTTTGACAGTGCAATCGTTCCAATGAACGCTAAAATCCCGATGACGAGGATGACCTCGGCATAAGCAATCGTCTCTTGAAGAATCATCAAAATCCCGATGACGCCAATCAACGTGATTCCAATCGCATCGAGCGCGACAATCCGGTCTGGCATCGTCGGCCCTTTCACGGTCCGGATGAACGAGATGACGAGCGAGATGGACATGAAGAACAAGGCAATCATGAGCAACACTTTAAACATTAGTGCGTCACCTCCATAATTGCTTTTTCGAACGAATCGTGAATCTCTCGAATCATCTGTTCCTTATCTGGCACATGAATCGAATGGACGAAAATCGACTTCTTATCTTCCGAAAAATCCATCGATAGCGTCCCTGGCGTCAAGCTGATGAGCGACGCTAAAAGCGTCAATTCCCAATCCGACTTGAGCTGCGTCGGCACTTCGATGATGCCGGGCTCAATGTCGAGTTTCGGACTGAGCAACACTTTCACGACATCGATGTTCGACATAATCAATTCTTTGATGAACAACGCAATCAACTTGAACGCAGCGAAGACCCGGCGCATATAGAAATCGAAATGAAGGAAGCGGCGCAATACGAACAGGATGAAAATCCCGACGATATAACCGAGCAGGAAATCGACGCCTGTGTAGCTATTCCAAAGCACCGCCCACATGATGGCGATGACGGTGTTTAAAACGATTTGGAACGTCATGCGCCCCCTCCTTTCAAGACTGAATCAATATAAATCGACGGATCGAGTAACTGGTCCGACGCCTCGAGGAAGAACGAGAGAATCGGCTGGGCTGCGACGCCGAGCACCGTCGTCAAAATGACGAGCGGAATGGCTGGAAGCAACAAATCGCCGACTTTCGTCTTACCTTGGGCTTTCGTATGCTTTTGCTCGCCCCAGAACACATACATGAAGATTTTAATCATCGAGAAGAGCGTCAACATCCCGACAGCGAGTGCGATGCCGCCGACAACGTATTGCTCTGTCTCAAAGCTCGAGACGACGAGCGAGAGCTTGCTGACGAAGCCGCTGAACGGCGGGATTCCGGCGATGGCGATCCCGGTTATGAAGAACATCCAACCGAGGAGCGGGTGCGTTTTCAACAAGCCACCCATCTGCTTCAAATCGGTCGTACCGGTAATCCGTTGCGCCGTCCCCGCATAGAGGAAGAGCGCCGTCTTCACGATGATGTTGTGGACGATATAGTAAATCGCCGCTGCAATCGCGAGACTCGTGTACAGACCGAGACCGATGACCATATAGCCGACCTGCGACACGATATGGTACGACAGGATGCGCTTGAAGTCGAAGTTCGATACGGCGCCTAGTCCGCCAATGACGATTGTAATCGCCCCGACCCAAATGAGAATCGGCTGCGTGAACTCCTGATTGTGCGGGAAGATGAGCGTGAACGTCCGAATGATCGCGTAAATCCCGACTTTCGTCAGCAATCCGCCGAACAAGGCGGCGACCGCGGCCGGCGGTCCGAAGTAAGAACGCGGCAACCAGAAGTAAAGTGGGAACAATGCCCCTTTCATCCCGAAGACGATGAAGTAGAACATGGCGATGACATTTAACACCCCGACCTGTTCTAGTTCGGCGACACGCTCGGCAAGTTGCGCCATGTTGAGCGTGCCTGTCACCGCATACGTGAATGCCATCGTCGCAATGAACAAGATGGAGGCAAAGATATTCATGACGACGTATTTGAGCGACTCCCGAAGTTGATAGTTCGTCCCACCCATGACAATCAAGACATACGATGAGATGAGCATGACTTCGAAGAAGACGAACAAGTTGAAAATATCGCCCGTCAAGAACGCCCCGTTCACACCCGTCAACAAGAAGAAATAGAACGGATAGAAGTAAAACTTCTCACGTTCCGGCGCAATCGTCCGAAACGCGAAGAAGAGACAAAGGAGTCCGACGATGGCCGACATGAGCACCATGATCGCCGCGAACAAGTCGGCGACGAGCACAATCCCGAACGGTGCCGACCAATTGCCGACCTCAAGGACGACAACCCCTTTGGACCGAACGACAGTGAGCAAGTACGTCGCGACGCCGAGCATGAGTACGGCCGTCAAGCCGCTTAAGAAACGTTGTAACGCAATGCGTTTCGAGAACAGAATTAAAACCGCTCCGACCGCAAATGGAATCAAGAATGGGAGTACGAGCAAGTTATTCATCAGCCGACCCCCTCAATTGTTCTAAATCATCCGTTTTAAACGCTTTGTATGTCCGGTATGACAGGACAAGTAGAAACGATGTCATCCCAAAGCTGATGACGAGCGCCGTCAAGACGAGTGCTTGCGGCAACGGGTCAGCGTACGCTTCCGAATTCAAGTTCAGAAGCGGCGGTGTCCCACTTTGCAGGCCAGCCATCGTCAATAGTAAGAAGTGCGCCCCGTGCGACAGCAAAATGAGTCCGAGCACGATTCGCAATAAGCTTTTCGTCAGTAACAGGTAAGTGCCGACCATGAAGAGGACACCGACCGTAATCGACATGAGTATTTCCATTACGAATCATCCTCCGCAATCGCTAAAATTATTGTCAGGGCAATGGCCACGACCACCAAGTAAATTCCAAGGTCGAACGGGAGCGCCGTTGACAGCTCGGTCGTTCCAAGGACCGGTAAGTCGTAGTAGTCAAAAAACTGAGTCAAGAACGGATAACCGAACAGCATGCTCGACACGCCTGTGAACAAGGCGACGAGCAAGCCGACGGCAATCATCGTTGTGAAGTTGAACGGAATTGCTTTTTTGATGCGCTTCATATCAAAACCTAAATACATGAGGAGAAGCGCGCTCGCCGTCATCAATCCACCGATGAACCCTCCGCCGGGGTTGTTGTGGCCGGCGAAGAACAAATAGATTGAGAAGGCGAGCAAGACAAATGTGACGACCCGGGTGATGTTATGGAGCATCAAGTTACTCGCTCTCACATGTCGTTTCATACGTCTTCTCCTCCTTTCAAGCGCAGTTTAATCAATGTGACAATCCCGAGGGCCGCAACAGCCAACACAAGCACTTCGAGCAACGTATCGAGTCCACGGAAGTCGACAAGAATGACGTTGACGACGTTGTAACCTCCAGCGAGTTCTTTCGCATTTTCGAGGAAGTAATCTGAAATTGATTCATATCCGGCCTCGTTCCCGAGTGCTGTCGAACTGAGCGCGACGAGCGTCATCATGACGCCGACACCAATCGAGATAAAGAGGTTGGCCACGTTTAACCGAGGCGTGAACTTCTCTTTTCGCATCTCCGGCAAGTGATAGAACGCCAGCATGAAGATGACGAGCGTGACCGTCTCGACGAGCAGTTTCGTGAGCGCCAAGTCTGGAGCGCGGAACACGATGAGTAGCAGCGCGAGCAAGAACCCGATGACACCGACGACGATGACCGCCGTGATGCGGTGGTTCAAGAACGGGATCGTGACGATCGCCCCGATAAGGAGCGGCATCAAAATCCACATGAACGGTTCAATCACACTCGTGTTCGCCGTATCGATGGCGAATGCATCGAAGCGCCAGAACGTATAGCCGACGAGGAACAACATGAACGTGAAGATATATGCGAAATAGTCACGCAATAACCCCGTCATTTGAAGGCGTGTAATCCACTGTGAACCTGACGTGAGGCCAGTGAGCGCATTGTCATAGAACCAGTTGAACGGGTCACGCTCGCGGTTGTAAATCGCGAGTTTCATCCAGCGGTGCATGAGATAGAACAAGAACGAAGCGATCAAGACGACACCGAGTGTCATCAGAAGCTCCGTATTGATTCCGTGCCAAAGTTTGATATCGACGACGAATTGTTCGCCTTCTGGCAAGACCGTTGGTAAAATTGCTTGTTTTGCCGGTTCGATAATCGAATACGACAACAAGTTTGGAAATAAGCCAAAGACGATGACGAGCACGACGAGAATGATTGGACTGAGGAGCATCCCAATCGGTGCCTCGTGCACTTTTCGTTCATAATTGCTCGGCTCGAACTTTCCACGGAACGTGTGGAAGAACATAATCAAGCTGTAGAGGAACGTGAAGATACTCGCGATCCAGGCGATGAGCGGGAAGAGGAACCCGAGCGAACCGACATCGAACGCTTCGAAGTTACGCACGTTCAACATGGCCGAGAAGAACTTCTCCTTACTCAAAAATCCGTTGAACGGTGGGAGCCCGGCCATCGAGGCGAGACCAATCAGTGAGACAGTGAACGTGATTGGCATGACCGTCATCAAACCGCCGAGTTTGCGAATATCACGCGTCCCCGTCTCATGGTCGATAATCCCGACCGCCATGAAGAGCGCACCTTTGAACGTCGCATGGTTGAATAAGTGAAAGACAGCGACGAGAATCGCTTGCGAGTAAATCGGATCATCGGCCCCACCCGTCAGCGCAGCCGAGCCGACTCCAAGGAGCGACATGATGAGACCGAGCTGACTGACCGTCGAGAAGGCGAGAATCCCTTTCAAGTCCTTTTGCCGGACGGCTGAAATCGAACCCCAAAGGAGCGTCACGAGTCCGACAATCGACAGCGTCCAGAACCAGACGTTCGAGCCGCCAAACACCGGCGTCATTCGAGCGACGAGATAAATCCCTGCTTTGACCATCGTTGCCGAGTGCAAGTATGCACTGACCGGCGTCGGTGCTTCCATCGCGTCCGGTAACCAGATGTGAAACGGGAACTGGGCCGACTTCGTGAACGCCCCGAGCAGGATGAGAATCATCGCTGGAACGAAGAGCGGGCTCGCCTGGACAATATCGACGTTCGCGATAATCGTCCGGATGCTGAACGTACCGGTCATTTGGTAGAGCAATACGAAACCACCGAGCATGGCGAGTCCGCCTGCCACGGTGATCAGCATCGACTTTTGAGCACCTTTCGTCGACTTGTCCTTATGGAACCAGTAGCTGATGAGAAGGGCCGACGCCACACTCGTCACTTCCCAGAACACATACAAGACAATCAAGTTGTCCGATAAGACGACACCGAGCATCGCTCCCATGAACAGCATCAAGTAAACGTAGAAGTTACCGAGTCGTTCTTTCTTCGATAGATAGAAGATGGAATACAACACGACAAGTGACCCGATTCCGGTAATCAATAAGACGAACAACATACTCAATCCGTCTAAATACGCAGTGAAATCAATTCCTAGCGCCGGAATCCAAGAAATCGTCGTTTCCACGACTTGACCGGACGAGATGACCGGCAACCAATTCATGAAATAAATGAATAGGGCCGTTGGCAAGAGCCAAACAAACCAACCGGTATGAATTTTAGAGACGTACTTAAACAAAAACGGGATGATCAGTGCGAATATAAAAGGTGATAAAATCACCCAATGCAATGCGGACAAAGTGTTCCCTCCTTCAAACTTTCTCAATATACCTTTAAAGGTATTTTTTTACATTAGTGAATGTGACTCCCTTTTCAAGGACGATTCAACAAGGCCTAGATTTTATAATTTAATTACCCAAATCCAAACACGCTCAACCTTGAACGTTTTTTTAATGCTCTCTCAATGTGTTGTTGGTTCCCAGTATATCGTACTTTTTTTGAGGTTTCACCCTTCTTGCTCTCTTGGATTCAAATTCACATGAACTTGTTAATAAGAAGAAACGTGATATTTTTTTATTTTTCACGACATTTTTAAAATCCTTTTAATGGAATTTAATTTACTTTTAAATACATCTAATGGTCAGTCACATCATTTATTTTCAAACCTGTTACAACCTAATACTCTCCAAAAACGACAAAAAGAGCATGTTCTGTTCATCCAGAACATGCTCTTTCGATTGTTAGAGACGATATAACCTAGCCTCGAACGGTCGCAACATAAACGTGTCCGTCTCAATCGTCTCAGGGTCCATCTCATTCGTTAACACGAGCGTCGCCTTGTCGAGATCAGGGAGCGTCGTCTCGGCAGGGTTCGCCGTCAAGTTGACGATGACATAAAACGTTTGTTCTTCAAACGTGCGCTCATAGGCGAACACTTGCAGATGGTCCGGCAACAAATCACGGTAACTGCCATACATAAACGTGTCTTCCGTCCGACGGAGACGAATCATCGCCTTATAGAACGAAAGAATTGAATGGGCATCCTTCGATTGGGCGTCGACGTTGAGCGTCTCATACTCCTCATGAATCGGCATCCATGGCGACGCTGTCGAGAAACCGGCGTTCGGTGACGCGTCCCATTGAATCGGGGTGCGGACGTTGTCGCGCGACGTGCCCCACACTTGCTGCATCGAATCGATTTCGCTCATCCCGTTGGCGATCCGTTCAAAGTATTCATTTTTCGTCGCCACATCGTCATAATCATGGATCGATGGCAGTGGCACGTTCTTCATGCCGATTTCCTGCCCTTGATAGATGAACGGTGTCCCGTGCATGAAGAAGTACATCATACCGAGGGCGGTCGCGCTCTCACGCCAATAGTGGTTCTCGTCCCCAACGAGCGAGACGGCGCGGACCATGTCATGGTTCTCGATATAGAGGGCGTTCCACCCTGTTTCGAGCAGGCCTTGTTGCCACTTGTCAAAGATGCGTTTCAGCTCGACGACGTCGAGCGGCGCTAGACGTGACTTGCGCATGATGTCGACATGGTCGAAATGGAACGCCATGTTCATCGCTCCATTCTCCGGTCCCATCCACAAGTCGGCTGCCTGCGGCTCGATCCCGTTCGTCTCGCCGACCGTCATGATATCGTAATTGGCGAACGTCGCCTGTTTCATCTCTTGGAGGTAGTCATGGATGCCCTCGATGTTCGAATACATCGAGAACGCCGTGACGTACGGCTTCCCATCCGGAGATGGTAACATCGTCTCGGTCGGCATCTTCTTGATGTGGCTAATCGCGTCGACCCGGAATCCGTCGATGCCTTTGTCGAGCCACCAGTTGATCATGTCATAGACGGCGCCGCGCACTTGTTCATTTTCCCAGTTCAAGTCTGGCTGTTTTTTCGAGAAGACGTGCAAATAGTATTGTTCGGTCGTTTCATCGTATTCCCAAGCCGAACCACCAAAGATGCTCGCCCAGTTGTTCGGGGGTCCCCCATCCGTCCCGTCGCGCCAGATGTACCAGTCGCGTTTCGGGTCGTCTTTCGAGCGCTTCGACTCGACGAACCAAGGGTGCTCATCGGACGTGTGGTTGACGACGAGGTCTAAGAGCAGCTTCATCCCACGCGCGTGGACAGCCTTGAGCAAAGCGTCAAAGTCTTCCATCGTCCCGAACTCTTCCATGATGTCTTCATAGTCCGAGATATCATAGCCGTTGTCATCGTTCGGGGACTTGTACATCGGACATAGCCAAATCACATCGATGCCAAGGTCTTCTAAGTAATCGAGCTTCTCGATGATGCCACGGAGATCCCCAATCCCATCCCCGTTCGAATCTTTAAAACTGCGCGGATAAATCTGATATGCGATTGCTTCTTTCCACCATGTGCGGGTGATCGTTTTCTGTTTCTCTCGTTGTCTACTGACCATTGACTCCATACACCGTTTGCCTCCTACATCTCATCATTTATATTTAAATATACTTGAACAGCAATACCTGTTTTAGGCTGAATCTAATCCTACAATAGCACTTGTGCAAGCGTTTGCAAATAATAGGACATAAAAAAATGTAGTCCGGAGACTACATTTTTGAGACCGTCGCAACTTGTTCACAGAATGCGCCGATGACGTCGGCCAACCGCTCCCGGTCATGGTCCATCGTGGCCACATGATACGACTGTTCGAGCACTTCCCGTTGTTTTGGAGCTCGCACTTGTTCATATAGCCATACCGAGTCTTCCGGTGGGACGACGTTGTCGATGGCAGAATGGATGACGCACGTCGGGACGTTCACCTCGGCCACCATCGGTCGCACCTCCTCGATGAGCGCGAGCAGTTCACGAATGGCTGATGTCGGGACTTTGTCGTAGACGATCTCGTACACGCCCGGTGCACAGATGTCCGGTTCGTCTTCATCGATGAACCTACAGACATCATCCTTGGCGTGACAGGCATAGCCCGGTACCGACAGCGCCGCATTGATGGTGACGATCGCATCGGCTTGACCCGACAAGGCGGCCTTCATCGCCAGCGTTCCACCCATCGACTGCCCGACGACGACGACGTGTCGACATCGCTCGCGCAATAGATTGATGCCGTCTTCCATCGACTCATACCAGCAGCGGTGGGTCGATTGTCGAAACTCTTCTGGGTCCGTCCCATGTCCTTTGAGCCGAGGCGCATAGACGGTGAATCCTTTCTCCATCAAGTCGATCCCGACGTCACGCACACTCTGGGGCGTCCCGTTAAAGCCATGGCATAACAAGATGCCGATGTCATTTCCTTCATAATAAAACGCGCCCGCTCCCGGGATGACCGGATAAGTAATTGTCGTCATTCGTTTCCTCCCTATTTAATCCACAGTTAACCGATACACTTAATTGTATTAATGAATTGTAAGAGTTGGAGGACGTCCCGTCAACCCGATTGACCTCTTGCTCGGTTTTCTTCAAGCCTGTAATCAAACTGTAATACGAACTTCGCAATAAGTGGATTGAGTTCTGACGTCTGCTTGGTTATGTTTAACATGTAGTTGAAAAGTTGGTAAATGATAGTGAAATCCGTCAAACGATGGGGGAAGCATGCACGCGTTTTCCTTGCGTCAAGTTCAGTAATGTAAGCGCTATCATTTCGTTTTGGCTAAAGGGGGCATCCACTCAAGTAAGAGACCACACGAATTGGGACATCGTATCGGCCATCTACATAATCAAAGGGAGACTAACACATGGGGAAACCACAAGCACGTTCATTCAAACAAATGACCGGCCTCGCCTTATCAGCCGGACTCATCATCAGCAGCATGACGCCGATTGCGGCAAACGTACACGCAGAGACGTTGAACGCTTCAGACCTATTCATCTCGGAATACGTTGAAGGATCGAGCAACAACAAAGCGATTGAACTGTTCAATGGAACGAATGCGGCCATCGACCTCTCGGCCTATAAACTTGAATTGTACGCGAACGGCGCGGCCACGCCAGGCACGACGCTCAACTTGACGGGGACACTTCAGCCAGGTGGCACGTACGTCATCGTCAACGGCAGTGCGAACGATGCCTTGAAAGCGAAATCGAACGCAACGAGCGGTGTGACAAACTTTAACGGCGACGACACGCTCGTCTTGAAAAAAGGCGACACGGTGCTCGACGTCTTCGGTCAAGTCGGATTCGACCCGGGCACGAAATGGGGAACGACGGTCGCCACGGTGGACCAGTCGTTGGTTCGGAAAGATACGGTCACGACAGGGGATGCGAACGGCGCGGATGCGTTCGACCCGGCCACTGAATGGAACTCACAACCAATCGATACGTTCACGAACCTCGGATCGCACACGTTCCAAGGCGTCGTCTATGGTGATGGCGGTACGGTCGAACCACCGGCACCGGTCACTCCAATCTCGATTAGTGACGCTCGTTCGAAAGCCGAAGGCGAAACGGTCACGATTAAAGGTGTCGTGACAGCTAAACTGGCAAATACGATTTCGATTCAAGATGCGACAGGCGGCCTCTCGGTCCGTCCGACGTCACTCGCCGTCAACGTCGGTGATGAAGTCGTCGTCACGGGTGCCATCGGTTCGTATCGTGAACTGCTTCAATTGAACAGCGCCGTCGTCGTGTCAAAACAAGCGGCGAGCGTCCCGCCTGCGCAAGTCCTCACAGGCGAACAGATTAATGAGGACGTCGAGTCTGAACTCGTCACCGTCAATAACGTCACCCTCTCAGGTAGCGGGCAAAACTTGACGGCGACGGACGGAACGAAAGAATTCGTCGTCCGTGACGAGCGCGGCATTCTCGATTTACAGACGGACGTCAACTACTCGTCAATCACAGGGATCGTGCAACAGTTTGATAACACGTATCAAATCATCCCACGTGACGTGTCTGACACGGTCATTGACGCGTCGGTACTCCGCCCGGCCACAGCGAAGCCAGGTGCGGGCACGTTCGTCGGTCCACAAGACGTGACGCTCTCGACGACGACAGCGGGCGCCGACATCTATTACACGCTCGACGGGTCGGACCCGAAAGTGAACGGCACGCTCTATACAGCACCTGTTCGCATCGAAACGACGAAAACGCTCAAAGTCGCCGTCAAATCGGGTGATGCGTTCAGCGCCGTAACAACATATGACTATAAGATCACAGATAAAATTCGCATCCATGATATTCAAGGTGCGAGCCACACGTCACCGCTGAACGGCCAGACGGTCGAAGGCGTCGAAGGAATCGTCACGTACTCATTCGTCTCACTGGGTACGACATACTACTATATTCAAACGCCTGACATGGAAGCCGATCAAGATGCGCGTACGTCAGAAGGCATCATCTTGTATGGCGGACGTTCGATCGCAGGCATCCAAGTCGGTGACCTCGTCAGCGTGAAAGGTCTCGTCAGCGAGTACGCCATCGAAGGATATAGCGACCGCCAACAGACGGACATGAAGATGACGCAAATCGATACGCGTAACGGCAGTGTCAGCGTCGTTAAGAGCGGCGTCGCACTTCCGACGCCAGTGAAGATTGACGAGTCGAACTTGCCGACTGAGTTTATCGACAGCGATGCCCTCGCCGTCTTCAATCCGGACAAAGACGCCATTGACTTCTGGGAGAGCCTTGAAGGGATGCGCGTCGAGACGGGCAACCTCAAATCAGTCTCCCCGCAACAAAACGGCGACCTCGTGACCGTGCTCGAGAGCACGCCTGTCGAGACGTTCAACGGAGGAATCCTTTTGAAGAAAGATGACGCCAATCCGGAACGGATCCAATTCCGTCTCGAGCCGAACGTAGAAGCACGTGACTTCGATGTCGCGACTGGTGACCGTTTCAACGGCCCAATCGTCGGGGTCGTCGGTTATTCGTATGGGAACTACAAGATTCAAGCTGGTCTCGATGAGATGAAGGCATCCTTCGTCAAAGGTGATGCCAAACGTGAGACGACGTTCATCGAAGCGAAAGAAGATAAATTGACGATCGCTTCGTATAACTTGGAGAACTTCTCGAACAACTTGAAAGAGACGTCGGATGAGAAGGCACTCAAACTCGCGAAAGCATTCGTTGAAGAGTTGAACAGTCCCGACATCATCGGCGTGACCGAAGTTCAAGACAACAACGGGCAAAGCACCGGAGATGCTGCAGCTGACCAAAGCTATCAGCGTTTGATTGACAACATCGTCGCCGTCGGCGGCAAGACGTACAAGTACGTCAACATCGATCCTGAGAACAATAAAGACGGCGGTGCACCGAACGCCAACATCCGTGTCGGCTTCTTGTATAACCCTGAGCGCGTCTCGCTCACAGAGGGTATCCCTGCCGGTGACGCGACGACGGCTGTCGGCTATGAGAACGGGAAATTGACGCATAACCCGGGCCGGATCGAGCCACTCGACCCAGCCTTCAACAGCTCACGCAAGCCGCTCGCAGCCCAGTTCGACTTCCAAGGCGAGAACGTCGTCGTCATCGCCAACCACTGGAATTCAAAAGGTGGCGATACTGGTTTCTTCGGTTCACAGCAACCGGTCGTCCTCGGCAGTGAAGTACAACGTAAGAAAATCGCACAAATCGTCCATGACTTCGTCGCTGACGTGAAGACGGACAATCCGGACGCGAACGTCGTCGCCCTCGGTGACTTCAACGACTTCGAATTCTCGGATGCGATGCAAATCTTCAAAGGTGACTTGATGACGAACATGGTCGAAAAAGTGCCAGCCGTCGACCGTTACTCATACGTCTACCAAGGCAACTCGCAAGTGCTCGACCATATCCTCGTGTCGAACCGTTTAGCGGCGACGACCGAGATCGATATGATTCACGTCAACGCGGACTTCACGGAGATGTCAGGCCGCGCCAGTGACCACGATCCGGTCCTCGCACAAATCGATCTCACTCCGGAGCCAGAAGTTGAATTGACGCGTTACACGGTCGAGAACAACAAGGCTGCACGCCTCGTCCTTCAAGACGACTTCATCGGCGTGACGATTGGCAAAGGCACGAACTTCAAGAACGGTATCTTCATACGTGGCGCTTACACTGAATTGACAGGTGAACCGCTCAAAAACGTTGTCGTTCAAGTGAAACCGAAACAAGCTGGCGCCATCATCGACTTCGACGGCGCAACGGTCAAAGAAGTCATCGTCGACGGCACGAACTTGGCCGAGATTCGTGGAGCCGAAAATGTGAAACGAATCAGTTACACGAAAGGCGCATCCGCGAAAACGGTCGTCATCAAGAAATAACAGTTGAATCGATTTTTCTTCAGATTCTTCATGCCGCAGACAGATTGTCTGCGGTATTTTGCGTTTTCATTCGCAAAATTCGGGGATTAAGTAGAAGATGCTGATTATCGGAGGATGACGTCATGGAGATGCATAACGGGAATTTATATTGGTCGATTACGGAATCGGAACAGATCGTCTTACAGAAACCAATCAAGAAAGAACGCTACGACGTACTCGTCATCGGCGCAGGCATGTCCGGGACACTGACGGCCTATACGCTTCACAAGGACGGTGTCGATTTCGCCGTCATCGACCAAGGGAAAGTCGGGGCTGGGAGTACGGCGGCGAACACGGGACTCATCCAATACTCGAACGACATTATGTTGCATGAACTCGCCGAGCAAATCGGTGAAGAAGACGCCGTCCGTTTCTATAAACTGTGCGCCGAGGCGGTTGATGCGCTCGACGAGGTCGCCGAGACGGTCGATGCCAAAGACGTCTATATTCGACGCGATAGTCTTTGCTTTGCCAGCAGTGAGGCAGATGTCTCCAAATTGAAACGGGAGTATGAGATGCTGACGAAACATGGGCTTCAAGCCGAATGGCTCGACCGGGAGGCGTTACAGGAACGGTACCCGTTCGATAAACCGGCCGGCTTGGTCACGAACGGGGACGCCGAGGTCAATCCGCTCACGCTCAGCCGTCAGGTCGTCCGTTACTTGTCGACACAGAACGTCCCAATCTTTGAAGAGACGGACGTCACGGACGTCGTCGCCGATGGAGATGACTGGCTCGTCTTGACACCCGCGGGAACGTTCAAGGCAGGTCATGTCATCTTTGCGACGGGCTATCGTCCTGCCCCGCTCCTCGATACCCATCGCATCGAGCTCAACCGTTCCTATGCGATCGCGACGAATCCCGTACCCGATTTTAAAGAATGGGACGGTCAGGCGCTCATTTGGGAGACGAAACGACCTTACCTCTATTTGCGGACGACCGTCGACGGCCGGATTATCGCCGGCGGGCTCGATGAAGAAAAAGCAGAGACCCCGCATAGCGAGGCGCTCATCCAAAGACGGGCCGAACGGTTGCGGCGAGAAGTCGAGGCTTTGTTCCCGATGTATGAATTGACAGTTGAATATGCTTGGGTGGCCCTGTTCGGCGAGTCAATCGACCAGCTGCCCTTTATCGGGGAACATCCAGACCGACCGAACCTCTTCTATCTACTCGGATATGGGGGTAACGGCACGGTGTACAGTATGTTAGGTTCTAAAATCTTGAGCGAGTTGGTTCGCGGCATCGATCATCCAGATGCTCGGATTGTACGATTAGATCGGACACGTTAATCCCCTGACATCAGGGGATTTTTTGATACATAAGAATTGGAGTGATTTAGATGACAACGAAACGAAAACCGAGATGGGTATACCGCCTAAGGCGCGCTCTTCTCTTCATACCCGCCATCGTCTTGACAGTCTATGCTTGGCCGCATGAGCCTGCCGATGAGGAAATCGATGACGCGGCCGCACAAACAGACGTAACGCGCGAAACAGGACGCTATACGATTGTAGCGAGGCAGGCCGTGAAAGAAGACGAATCCGTTCGTTATGCGTACGACGTTGTCGTACATGGCCAACCTGATGTGGAGACGCTCCAATCCATCAGCCACGATGTGATTGACGAGGTGACGGCTCGCGACACGTTTCAAGCCGCCCTCATCCGTTTTTATGACCACGAAGCCTACGTCGGTACAGAATCCCCGCTTGGTGAGGCCGTATTTGCGCCCGATGGGGACTGGAGTCTCGCTGACATGACAGAACCAGGTACCTATGAAGACATGACGTTCGGGTGGCAGTTGATAGAGAAAGAATGGGACGCCCAACTAACCGACCAGGAAGCAAATGTCTGGGAAGCATGGAATCGTGTCTACGAAGCGGAACAGTCGGACGATCCGGACTTGAAAGCGAAGGTGACCCGCGCCATTTCCACGAAATACGACTTGAATCCAGAAACCGTCCAACAAATCGTATTAAAGCAGAACGTTTGGGCCGCGTTATAACCTGAATCCTCCAGAAAAAATACATTTAATTTCCCTTTATTTGGTTAAATATATAATTGTACACTAAATGTATACATGCAACCGATTGAACGGCCAAAGAAAAGAAGACGTTATGAAACGATTGATCATTTTGTGGGTGCTATTGTTCGTCATGGGTTCTACTATGACGCCACCATCCGCCGAGGCCGTGACGACTCCTCCCTATGAGGTGAGCGCTCCTTCCGGCACAACGCTCTATCAATTTGTCGGCAAGACACTCAAGCCGAAAGGGAACTGGTATATCCCCTCCCCGCCCTATCAGTTGCGTGTCCCGAACATCGATACATACTGCTTCGACGTCAGCGTCCCTGAGGTCGACTCGAAGTCATTCAAGTTCCAAATCCATTACTTCACGACGTTGAACCAGTTGACACAAGCGTACGCGGTGACCGGGAACAATGAGTATCTCCGTTACGGAAAGCGGATCGTGACGAGTTGGACCAAGCAATATCCGGCTGCGAACTACAAACGCTATCCATGACCGTATCATGATCACGGCACGGCGATTCGGACATTCCATCTGTTCAACTTTTGGAACGAGTTCCGTTCGTCCACCGTCAACACCGATCCGGCGTTCTCGCAACTGTTCGCCAAGACGCTGTATGAGCATGCGTCGCTCCTCGCGACGCCGAGCTTTTATAAACCGAACAACAACCACGGCATGTTCCAAGATATGGCGTTGACCGCTGTCGCGGAGACACACCGGAGTTTCTATCGCTGTGGCGTGCCCTCGCGACGAACCGTCTCACGCAGCAATTGAACCATAGCTTGAGCACGGACGGCGTCCACCTTGAACACTCGCCGTTCTATCAGATTTATTTATACGACACGCTCGCCCGTTTCAACGACTGGGCCGCCGCTAACCGGTTCGCCTTGTCGAGCCGGATGCGGGATGTCAAAAACATGCCTGGTGCACTGACGTACATGTTGAAACCGAATGGGACGTTGCCGATGTTCGGCGACACCCCGTCCATCGTCCACCGTCCGGACGCGATTCCCTATATCGAGCGCTATCCGCACTTGTACTATGCGATGACGCAAGGGCAATCGGGGACGCAACCGTCGACCCGGGTCGGCAAGCTGTCGAACCAGTACGCCTTCTTCCGTCAACATTGGGGTGGCAACGCCGGTCCGGTCCGTGATTCGGTTCAAGTGATGATGACGGCTGGCTATCACAGCAACATCCACAAGCACGCCGACGACTTATCGATCGATCTTTATGGTTACGGGCGTGATTTCCTCGTTGAGAGCGGTCGTTACGCCTATACGAACCGGTCCGAGCGGAAGGTCGTCATGCAGGCCGCGGCCCACAACACCGTCCACGTGGTAGGTAAGAACTTCAACTTGACGCCGAGCAACTTGCGGCGCAGTCAAATCACGTCGGTCGGTGCTTCGTCGACTCAATGGACGGCCGCCGGGACGAGCGGACTGCTCGGTCAGGGGATGACGCACACTCGTCGCCTCGCCTACGACCGTGACGGAACAGTGCTCGTGTACGATGACATCACGAGTCCGACGACGACCTCGTTCGTCCAACGGTTCCATCTTGGGACCGGTTTGAACCGCGTCTCGAGCGGAAGCCGTCATGCCTTGTTCAAAGACAAGGAAAACCGCTCCATCCACTTGTTGCAACTCGAGGTCGGCACGACCCCGAAAGTCGCCGTCGGTGCGAGTTACGTCTCATACCGCGACTATGATTGGCAACGCCGCAATCAAGTCGTGACGACCAGGCGCGGCAAGCAAGTCGAATATTTGACGCTGATTCATATCGGTGAGAAGACGACGAAAATCACATCCGCCACTGTTCAGACGACGGCGCGCCACTATGTCGTGCGCTACAAACTGTCGGACGGCAAGACGAAAACCTTATCCATGTTACGCTAACCTCCATTTGGAAAATGGGGGTTTTTTCTCGGTCGGTTAGGGAAAACTCGTTAAGTAGGCCAAAACGTGGCTTACAGCGGGTGCACATACTTAAAGGGAGGCAACAACATGGGGAACAAGAAAGAAGAGCAATTAAAACAACATATGATCGATAACGAGCAGCAAGCCGGGCTCACGACGAACCAAGGTCTAAAGATGGCGGAGGATGAGTTTTCGCTCAAAGCCGGGCGTCGTGGACCGACGCTCATCGAGGATTTCCATTTCCGTGAAAAGATGACGCATTTCGACCACGAACGGATTCCTGAGCGCATCGTGCACGCGCGTGGCGTCGGCGCCCACGGAGAGTTCCAAGTATACGAGCCGCTCGCCGAGTATACAAAAGCCGATTTTTTAAATGATCCATCTAAAGTGACACCGGTGTTCGTACGTTTCTCGACGGTACAAGGTTCGCGCGGTTCCGGGGACACCGTCCGCGACGTACGCGGATTCGCGACGAAATTTTACACCGATGAAGGCAACTATGACCTCGTCGGGAACAATATGCCCGTCTTCTTCATCCAAGACGCCATCAAATTCCCGGACCTCGTCCACGCCGTGAAACCTGAGCCGCACACGGAAGTGCCGCAAGGCGGAAGTGCCCACGACACGTTCTGGGACTTCGTCGGTCAAAATCATGAGGCAGCTCACCACGTCATGTGGGCGATGAGCGACCGCGGCATCCCGCGCAGCCTGCGCATGATGGAAGGGTTCGGCGTGCACACGTTCCGACTCGTCAACAAGGAAGGCAAGGCACATTTCGTCAAATTCCATTGGAAACCAAAACTTGGCGTCCATTCGCAAGTGTGGGACGAAGCACAAAAGGCGCTCGGCAAGAACGCCGACTTCCACCGCGTCGACTTGTATGAGGCGATCGATAAAGGCGATTACCCGGAATGGGAGCTCGGACTTCAAATCATCGCGGAAGAAGATGAGTTCAAATTCGACTTCGATATCCTCGACCCGACGAAACTTTGGCCGGAAGAAGACGTACCGGTCAAACTTGTCGGTAAGATGATGCTCAATCGAAACGTTGACAACTTCTTTGCTGAAACCGAGCAAGTCGCCTTCCACCCTGGCCACCTCGTGCCCGGCATTGACTTCTCGAACGACCCGCTCCTTCAAGGACGCCTGTTCTCATACACGGATACACAATTGTCACGTCTCGGGGGACCGAATTTCCATCAACTCCCGATCAATAAGCCGGTCTGTCCGTTCCATAACAACCAGCGCGACGGCATGCATCAGATGGCCGTCCATAAAGGACAGACGAGCTACCATAAAAACGCGCTCAACAACAACCAACCAGAGCCCGTTCCAGCTGAGCAAGGCGGGTTCGAGCACTATCAAGAGAAAGTGGACGGCCATAAGATTCGGGGCCGGAGCGACAGCTTCCTCGACTTCTATTCGCAGGCGAAGCTTTTCTATAACAGCATGACCGACGTCGAAAAGCAGCACATTCAAGACGCCTACAGCTTCGAGCTCGGCAAATGTGAGTCGGACATGGTCAAAGAGAACGCCGTCGACCTGTTGAATCGCATCGACCGTCACCTCGCCTCAGTCGTCGCTGACAATCTAGGTGTCGAGCTTCCGACCGAGAACAATGAAGTCGTCTCGGACAAGACCTCACCGGCACTCAGCATGGCCAACACGATCGCGAAACCGGACACGAAGAGCGTCGCCGTCCTGCTCGCCGGAGACGTCGATGCCGCGCAAGTGAAGGCGTGGGTCCAGGTGCTCGCCGACAACAAAGTCAATTACAGCCTCGTCGGGAAGAAATCGTACACGCTCGGCGACCTGAAAGTGAAAGAGACGTACGATACGGTCGACTCGAGCCTGTTCGACGCCGCTTTCCTCGTCAGCACGGCGACTTCGGTCGAAGACGACGTGCTCGAGTTCATCGAGAACACGTATAAACACTTCAAGCCGCTCGCGTTGCATCTGCATCATGATGAAGTGCTCGACCATTGCCGCGTGAAGACGGACCAACCTGGCGTCTACACGTTCAAACAACATAGTCTCGATGGCTTCGATACGTTTATCGACGGCATCGCGAAAGGCCGGTTCTGGGACCGCGCCTAACGTGAACAGTTTAAGGATTCGACCCAAATCGACGGGTCGAATCCTTTTTACGCGCTTCCCCTCTCCTCCACTCTAGCGATATACTTGGTGGGGTATATAGCGTAAAGGAGGAATGACTAGATGCGAAAAAAGATGGCTACATATGTGGAAAACCTCGAGCACCAAAGAAAGTTATATAAACAAACGCTAGTCATCGTCGTGCTCTCGCAAGTGTTCGGCGGTGCCGGTCTCGCCGCCGGGATTACGGTTGGTGCTTTATTGGCACGTGATTTACTCGGAACCGACGCGTATGCGGGCGTCCCGACGGCCCTGTTCACGCTCGGCTCTGCTGCCGCTGCGTTTTTGATTGGATTGATGTCACAACGAGTCGGACGCCGTTTCGGACTGGCGACAGGATTTTTGACCGGTGCGGTCGGCGCATTCGGTGTCATTGTTGCCGCGACACTCGAGAGCGTGCCGCTCTTGTTCCTCTCGCTTCTCGTTTACGGGGCTGGGACGGCGACGAACCTCCAAGCCCGTTACGCCGGGACGGATTTGGCGAATGCGACCGAGCGGGCGACGGCCGTCAGCATCGCGATGGTCTCGACGACGTTCGGGGCCGTCGCCGGTCCGAACTTGGTCGGACCTATGGGACGTGTCGCCGAGGGGCTCGGCTTGCCGACGCTATCTGGACCCTTTTTACTTGCCGGTGTAGCCTACCTGTTCGCCGGACTCATTTTGCTCGTATTCTTGAACCCTGACCCGCTCCTCGTCGCTCGTGCGATCGAGGCGAAACGGAAGGAGGCCACTTCGTCGGCACAACCGGTCGAAGCTGCGCATAGTCACCGTGGCGTTTATGTCGGAGCCTTCGTCATGGTTCTCAGCCAAATCGTGATGGTCGCCATCATGACGATGACACCTGTCCATATGCGTCACCATGGCCATGAGCTCGGTGCGGTTGGCCTCGTCATCGGTTTTCACATCGGGGCCATGTATTTGCCGTCTCTCGTCACCGGGATACTCGTCGACCGGATTGGACGTGAGGTGATGGCGATCGCTTCGGGCATGACATTGTTTCTTGCCGGTGTCGTCGCCGCCTTTGCCCCGGCTGATTCCTTGTTCTTCTTAATCGTCGGGCTCGTCCTACTCGGGGTCGGTTGGAATTTCGGGCTCATCAGCGGGACGGCCATCCTCGTCGATGCGACGACGACCGAGACACGCGCGAAGACGCAAGGCTCGGTCGATGTATGGATTGCCTTATCCGGCGCTTCCGGTGGTATGCTCTCCGGCATCATCGCCGCCCAGTCTAGCTATCTGACCTTGTCCCTGCTCGGCGGCATCGTCTCTCTCGTCCTCGTTCCGCTTGTCCTTTGGTACCGTCGTCACCTGACATGATGCTCGACCGATGCGTGAATACGCATCGGTTTTTCCAGTGATAAGCGTCTGCTCGGACAAACCCCTATCCTTTTGTTATACTGCTTTAGTTATGTTTATTAACTATTTAGAATCAAATGGATAAGGAGGCGGGCCGACGATGCAACTGACCGCACAAAAACTTTGGACGAAAGATTTTCTCATCATCTCCCTCGTCAACTTCTTTTTAACACTCATCTTCTTCTTATTGATGGTGACCATCGGCGTCCACGCCGTCTCAGCATATGGGGCTTCGACGAGCGAGGCCGGCCTTGTCACCGGGATCTTTATCATCGGGACGCTCGTCGGGAGACTCTTCATCGGACGCTTGATCGATTCGATCGGACGTCGCAAGACGCTCCTGATTGGCCTGACGTTCTTCACGACTACGATTTTGCTCTATTTCCTCGACTTTGGTATCGGCTTCTTACTGTTCACGCGCTTTGTCCACGGTCTCGGGATGGGACTGTCGAGCACGGCGACCGGAACGATAGTCGCCCAGGTCATCCCCGGCTCTCGTAAAGGCGAAGGCATCGGCTATTACAGCATGAGTTCGACACTCGCCACGGCCATCGGCCCGTTCGTCGGCTTGATGATGAGCCAATATACGAGCTTCTCGGTCATTTTTCTGACTTGTCTCGTTATCGGACTCATCAGTCTCGGGAGCGCTTTGTTCGTCAACGTCCCTGAAGCCGACAATCCGCAAGTCGTCCGGGGTTTGTCACTAAGTGCCTTCGTCGAACCGAAGGCGTTACCGATCGCGCTCATCATCGGGGTCGCGGCCCTCAGTTACTCAAGCGTGTTGTCTTATATCAATTTCTATGCGAGCGAACTCGACCTCGTCGAAGCAGCGAGTATTTTCTTTCTCGTCTATTCCATTGCGGTCCTGATTTCGCGGCCAATCACCGGGCGCCTGATGGACGCGCGAGGGGCCAATATCGTCATGTACCCGGCCATCGGTCTCTTCGCTATCGGCATGCTCGTCTTGAGCCAAGCAAACAACGCCGTCATGCTGTTACTCGCCGGAGCGCTGATTGGATTAGGATTCGGGAATATCCAATCCGGCACACAAGCAATCGCCGTGAAAGCGGCAGACCCCCAGCGGATGGGAATGGCCACGTCGACATTCTTTATCGCTTTAGACGCGGGCCTAGGGTTCGGGCCCTATTTTATCGGCTTGCTCATTCCATTGACCGGTTTCTCAACCCTCTATCTGTTGCTTGCCGGGCTCGTCTTCTTTACTCTGTTCCTCTATTACTTGATGAACGGCCGCCGCGAACGCTCCGAAATGAAACAAGCTGCCTGACAGGACTTTTTATCGTCCTGTCTTTTTTTGGAATGTTCACACATTTCGTCGCGACTTACGTTAATATAAAAATAATGCGTCGCAAAGTTTTTGATTGAAATGAGGGACATGATGTACGCCGATCAGACGATTCAACACTATTCCTCCGTCCTCCTCCGTACGTTCGACAAGATTTCTGATTTTGTCTTCTTCATGGAAGTGGATGGTTCAACGTATCGCTATATATTTGTAAACGAGCCTGGGAAGCAGGCGATTGGCTGGACGGATGCCGATATCGGGAAACGTGTCGAGGACATGGTCCCGCCCGAGACGGCCGCTCTCGTCACGCGACACTATGAAGAGGCCGTTCGTGAGCGAAAGAGTATCGTCTTCGAGGACTATCGATTGGCCGAACCTTCTTACTCGGTCCAACCCGTCTCGCATGAGATTCAGCTACCGGTTCATTACTATGAGTCCGAGGTGACACCGGTCTTCGATGAGTCAGGCGTTTGCACGCACGTCATCTCGGTCGTCCGCGAAGTGACGGATCGGAAGCGTCGTGAACTCGAGTTATCGATTTTAAAAGATCAACATGAGTCGCTCCGACGGTACTCGCCGCACGGCATCTTCGTGCTTGACGATGTGTTCCGTGTCCAATCGATCAACCCTGCCGTCACACAGATTACCGGTTACGGAGAAAATGAGTTGCTAGGCGAGCCATTTTTAGCATGGTTGCCGGAGTCAGAACGCATTCTCGTTGAGGAAGGGCTTCACTTTGCCTTATCTGGAACTCCCCATAAATATGGGATCACGGCAGTCCAAAAGACGGGTGGCTTGCTCGACTTGGCCATCCTGAATATTCCGATTGAAGTCGGAGGCCGGATCACGGGTCTGTTCGCCATCATCATCGACCACACCCCGGAGAAGAACGCTGAACGTGCGACCCAAGAGAGCGAGCGCCGCTATCGCCAGCTGATCGAGACGATTCCTGAAGGGATTATCGTTCATAAAGACGGCGTCATTTTATACGCCAACGCCTTGGCGCTAGAAACGATTGGGGAAACGTATATCGAGAGCGAATCGATCTTCAAATTTATCGCCTCGGAATTTCATGAGACGACGAAAGAGCGCCTTCATGCCTTACGACAAGGTGGTCCCGTCCAAGACACGGAAATCGTGCTACTCACGCCGGCAGGACGAAGGCTACATATGGACATCGGCAGCCTGCTCATCGATTACGAAGGCACAACTGCCGTCATGACCTTGTTGCGTGACGTCACTGAGAAACTTGAGATGGAGCGCGCCCTGCATCAAAGCGAGACGCAATATCGCCTCATCACGGAGAACATGAGCGACCTCGTCTGTATATTAGAACGTGACGGTCAAGTACGCTACGCCTCGCCGTCCCACAAGACCGTGCTCGGATATGCGCCCGAGCTTTACGAAGGTAAAAATACGCTCGACTTCATCCATCCGAATGACGTCGAGTCCGCGAGACGACAGCTCGACACGATGACAGCGTCGAGTGAACCGCTCACGCTCGAATTTCGTCACTTGCACCAGGATGGACGTTGGATTTGGCTCGAGACGAAGATTCAAGCGATCTACGACGACGCGGGCCAGTTGCTCCATTACTTGACGGTCACGCGGGAGATCATGAAGCGCAAAGTGCTGGAGAAACAGCTCAAGCACTTGGCTTACCATGACACATTGACCGACTTGCCGAATCGGCGTTACTTTCTCGCCTACTTGGAGGAGACGTTGGTGCGATTGGATGAAGAGGACGAGTCTCTCGCCGTCCTCTCGCTCGATATCGACTGTTTCAAACAGATTAACGATACACTCGGACATGACATCGGCGATGAACTGTTACGCCAATTTTCCGCCCGCCTGACCGATGTCCTGCGAAACCAAGACGTGATCGCTCGCTTTGGCGGCGACGAATTTTCGGTGCTCATCCGTTACACGGAATCCGATGCCCCGAGACGGGTGGCCGAAAAGCTTGTCACCTCGCTCCAACTCCCTTGGCAAATCGAGGGCCATTCATTCATCACGACCTCGAGCGCCGGGGTCGCCCCGTACCGACCAGGAATGCCGACGAAGCAATTGCTCAAACATGCGGATTTGGCACTATATGAAGCCAAGGCCCGTGGGCGAAACCAATACGTCGTCTTTGAAGACCGCTGATAGCGGTCTTTTTTCACGTGAAACATAGATGACGGCACCTAAACACGAACATTAAATAGAATTTAACAGCAATCATCAAGATATTTTACCTTTTATCGCTATATACCTTTGACATATTCTTTAATTTACGTTACATTACCGAATGGGCGAAGTATTTATCATTCAACGAACATAATTGTTCGTAAATAGGGGTGTGACAACATGGATAAAGTATTTGATTATGAAGATATTCAATTGATTCCCGCAAAATGTATCGTCGATAGCAGGTCTGAATGTGATGCGAGCGTAACGCTTGGGGGCTTTACGTTCCGACTTCCGGTCGTTCCTGCCAACATGCAGACGATCATCGATGAGAAAGTCGCTTTGTCGCTTGCCGAGAACGGTTATTTCTACATCATGCATCGCTTCAACCCAGAGACGCGCCTCAAGTTCATCGAAGACATGCATGGACGCGGGTTGTATGCATCGATCAGCGTCGGGGTGAAAGAAGACGAGTACCGTTTCGTCGAGATGCTCGCCGAAACCGGACATACGCCGGAGTTCATCACGATTGATATCGCGCACGGCCATTCAAATGCGGTCATCCGCATGATTCAACACATCAAACACCACCTTCCAGGCTCGTTCGTGATTGCCGGCAACGTCGGGACACCAGAAGCAGTCCGGGAACTCGAACATGCCGGGGCGGATGCGACGAAGGTCGGCATCGGGCCGGGCAAAGTCTGTATCACGAAAATCAAGACAGGCTTCGGCACGGGCGGTTGGCAACTCGCCGCGCTCCGTTGGTGTGCCAAGGCGGCAACGAAACCGATCATCGCGGATGGGGGCATCCGGACACATGGGGACATCGCCAAATCGATTCGCTTCGGCGCATCGATGGTCATGATCGGTTCGTTGTTCGCCGGTCATGACGAGTCGCCGGGCGAGACGTTCGAACAGGATGGGAAGTTGCTTAAAGAATACTTCGGGTCGGCTTCTGAATTCCAAAAAGGGGAACGGAAAAACGTGGAAGGCAAGAAAGTGTTAGTCGAGCATAAAGGGGCGCTCCAAGACACGTTGACCGAGATGGAGCAAGACCTCCAATCGGCCATCTCTTACTCGGGTGGGGACAATCTCGATGCATTGCGCACCGTCGATTACGTCATGGTGAAAAACTCAATCTTTAACGGGGATAAAGTGTATTGAAAAAAGGCGACTCGCGCGAGTCGCCTTTTTATAACTGTTTCGTCATCATATAGTAGTCTGAGCCCGGCGGATAATCATGGAGCACGCCGGCGACTTCATAGCCATACCGCTCATAAAACGTCTTCGCTTGAAACGAGAACGTCGTCAACTTGACGCGCGTCGCCCCGAGTTCACGGGCCAACCGCTCCCCTTCCTCAAGCAGACGGCTTCCTAGTCCGGTCCCCGTATGTTCTGACGCGACCCATAGCCGGTCCAAGTCGAACCAGCTCCAATAGACGCTCCCGAATAACCCGGCAATCACTTCACCGTCCTGTTCCACTTTCAACTGAACGACCGGGACGTCCGCGTTGCGGATCTCGCGGTGGTGTGCCGAACGAGCATCGTTGAACTCCCGCAACCGGCTCGTCAACAACTGTTGAAATGATTCATCCTCGTCGTGAATTCGTTTGATTTCCATCATGCCTCACCGTTCGAACCGTTCACGAAAAACGAAATCAACTCTTGTTCTTCCTTGTCTACCGGACGCCCCGTCAATCGTTCGTACTGAGCGGTTATCAACTTATTATTTCCCGGGAAATCGACAGTGATTCGGGCCAAACTCCTTAATATGTCGCGGTCCTTCTCGTATTCGGGACGGGTCACGACTTGACCGTGCGACCAGACGTACGCCTCGGCATTGAACTGATCGAGCACGTCTAACAGACGAAGCGTCTGTCCCGGTGTCATCCGCCAAGTCGGCGCATACAAGTTCGCATAAAGCGCATCCCCTAAAAACAACACCTTTTCCTCTGGCATGTAAGCCACGACCGCATCAGCGGCGTGATCTCCGCCGACATGTTTCAGAATGACATGAACCCCGCCGAGGTCGAGGGTGAGCGTATCATCGAACGTCATCGTCGGTAGGACGACGCGCATCGACCGCTCCGCCCCGTACTCGAGTTGAATCGCTTCCGCACAAAACGCGATCTCGCGCCCGTCCCTAACCCGTTCGGCCAAGGAGGCATCATCCCACGCATAGGGTAATAATCGTTCCATCCCAGCTTTTGTCGCCGTGCTCGCGATGGAGACGGTGTCGGTCAGCGCCGACAAGCCAAAGATGTGGTCCCAATGCCAATGCGTCAACGCGACAAGTGTCGGCCGCTTGATGCCCCGCTCGGTTAAGGCGTCTAGAAATAAATTCGTGTGCGCCTCCGAGTTCCCCGCATCAATCATGAGCGTATGGGTGTCGCCGATGACGGCCCCCAAAATGGGTCGATCGGTCTCCGCGACCGGGTCCATGTACCAAAACCGGTCCGAATGCTGTGTAAGTGTCTGCATGACCTGCACGCTCCTTTCTCTATAATCTGTTCATCGGTTGACGCAAGTTTCGGCGAAAGTCGTCTTCCCGCTCCCAGCCAATCCTTCAATCAGCCACAATTTCCCCATCGTCCGTCTCCTTTTCAGTGTTCTTGATATGAGTCGTAAACGTAGTATCCGTCCCCGCCACAGTTTTTCGCGACGTACATGGCCGCGTCCGAGTGATGGATGATCGCATCAAGCGAGACTTGATCCATTTTGGAGTAGGCCACACCGACACTGGCAGCCATTCTTAGTCTCAAGCCGTTTCCAACCATCATTTCCTGGGAAATGACATGATTCAACTCATCAAACACGCTTGTATCGAGTGTTTCTGGCTCCGCTTCGATGACGATTAAAAATTCGTCGCCCGCAAATCGGTACGCTTTTCCTGAAACCGTTTGGCCGAACGAGCGGATTCGTTTTGCTGTCTCGACGAGCACCTCATCGCCAATCAAGTGGCCATAGGAATCGTTCACTTTCTTAAAATCATCCAAATCGATAAACAGTAGCGCGACCGCTTGCTTCCGATTCATCTTCTGTCTCAAATCGGTCATGAGCGAATGCCGGTTCGCCAACTTTGTCAATCCGTCTTGGGTGATGAGCTCGATCACTTCTTGATGCTTTCGCTCACGTCGAATCTCGTTTTCCATCCAACGGGTCACGAGCAGGATCGTATCAGTCATCTCGTTGATCGTCACCACATCGACGACATCTTCCAGACTGCCTTGTTCAGCCAAAAAGACGACCCATCCGAACGTCTTTCCTTCATTCGCTAATGGCAGACTGATCATCGAGGCAAACTCGAGTCCATCGATGACGAGTTCACCCCGGCCCAGCTTTTGATGACCAATCGTCGTCAAGGCGTGCAGTTGCTGCAGGTCGGCTCTCGTCCAATCGAGTATGCCTTCCCCATCTTTTGATAAGACGCGATGTGTGGACTCCGTTGAGAAAACGAGTGCGTGGGAATACCCAATCCATTCACGGAGCACCGTCTGGATCCGTTTCAGTTTATCGCTGAACGGTTCGTGGGTGGCCGTCACTTCATAGAGCGACTCGAGCGTCTGTTGACGCCGGGCTTGCGCCCGCGTTTGATCGGTCAATTCGATTTCTGCCATGACCCATCGAGCGAAATCTTCGAGTGTTTGCATGGCCTCGGCATCGAAGCGACGAGACTGTTCGTCGGTCACGCACAGCGTACCGATGACGTGGCCGCTTCGCGTCAAGAGTGGTACACCGGCATAAAAACCGAGTCCTTTGAGTAACGGATTGTCCGACATCGCCTCGGCAGTTCGCACATCTTCGATGACGAGCGCGGATTTACCTGTGACGACACGGTCGCACAACGTCCACTTCCGTTCCACGCTCGAATTTTCAAGCGCGACTCCTTGGCACGATTTGATCCATTGTTGATCCGTCGTCAAAATCGAAATCAGTGCGACCGGCATATTCAACGTCTGGGCGACAAGCCTTGAAATGCGATCATACCGCTCTTCTCGTGGGGTGTTTAAAATTTCAAGACGAAGGATCGCCTTCAACCGTTCAGCTTCCGTCTCATCAAGTGACGTCATCGGTAAAGCGTGGTCAGACTGTTCCTGACGCAGCGCCGCATGTTGCGCGATGAGCGCCTCAAGCGCCTGTTGGAGTCCGGCTGGCGGAAGGGGGCGACTGAAGAAATACCCTTGGACTTCATCACATCCGAGTTGGTCAATCGCGCGATACTGTACCTCGGTCTCCACACCTTCAGCCGTGACCTCTAAATTCAGTTTCTTGGCAAGTGAGACAATCAGTTTGACGATTTCGTATTCTTTCAGCCCGTTGTCTTTATCCAGTTGCTTGATGAACGAACGGTCGATCTTGATGCCATCGATATCAAACATTTTCAAGTAGTTGAGCGACGAATAGCTGACTCCGAAATCGTCAATCAAAATTCGGAACCCTTTCGCTTTCAAATAATCGACCGTTTGAATGCCGAGGAGCGGTTCTTGCATGAGCGTATGCTCCGTGATTTCAAACTCGAACTGTTCCGGTAGCAGGCCATACGTCGTGAGAACTGGTAACAATTGCTGAATATAGTCTTGACGGAACAACACCGGTGAGACGTTGACCGCGACACGTCGTCCTTCAAACAAGTCCGGCTGGTCGATCATGTCACGACAGACCTGGTCAAAGACGAATTCAGTAATATCCTCGATCAAGAGCGACTTTTCAGCAATCTTAATAAACGTTTCCGGCGAGACGTTCCCGAGCGCCGCGCTTTGCCAACGTACGAGTGCCTCAAAATGAACCTTCCCGTCCCGACAGCCGACTTTCGGCTGATAGACGACGCTCAGCTCATCCCCCTTCAAACCTTTGACGAGCTCCATCTCGATTGTCATCTCATCGATATAGTGCTGGACGTAGTCATCTTTTTCGTACACTTTGATGATTTGTTTTCCAGCCTGCCTGGCCTCGAGGAGCGCCGTCGAGGCATTCATGATGACCCGGTCGGCGTCCTCAGTCCCCGCGCTAATTCCGAGACAGCCCGACAAGGCGAATTCCGTCTCGGCAACTTGATACGTATAGTCAGCAATGGCCGAGAGTAGACGCTCCCCATGCACCGTCGCCGTCTCAATTGATGTGTACGGCAAGACGGCAATAAAATCTTCCCCATCGACGCGACCGATGATCGAGCCTTTCGGCAACAGGTCCGACAAGTGCCGCGTCATCTCTTTGATCAAGCGATGCGACTGTTCCACGCCTTGAAGGGATAAGACGATCTTGAATCGATTGATGTGCAGACGCATGACGCTCGTCGCTTCCGTTTCTTGTTGCAGGAACAACTTCTCGAGTTCGAGCTTCACTTTCATCAAGTTCGGCATCCCGGTCAAGTAGTCGATATTCTCGATGCTACTCAACAGTTTCATTTCCGCCTCTTCCGATAAGTCCGTCGTCAAGCCGAGAACGTAACGCACCTCTCCTGCCTCGTTCTCGAGTGGTATGAGGACGGATGAAGCGAAGCGGGCCGTGTTGGCGTCGATGTTCATCTTCGACATGAAATAGACCGGTTCATGCGAGGCGACGACTGCGTCATAATGCACGATCAGCTCGTTGGCGACCTCGGCCGCATACATGTCATGCAGAAAACGTCCGCCTACGTCTTCCGGAAGTGAGGATGCCAGTTTCCCCTGCTCACTGACGCGCGTGTAACGGTACCCGTCAGGCGTCACTTCCATCAAAAACACCATCCGGTATAGATGAACGAAAACATCAAACAAATAATGCGGGTCAATCTTCATCTGCTGCATACTGTACCTCCAGGCAATCTCCGTTTCCTCTAGTTTAGTTGTTTTAGACGATGTTGTTCACGAAACCGTTCAAAAAAAGGGGAATCATTTTTTGAGATGTACTGGAAATCGGGTATAGATATGTAAAAGTTGAAAAAGCGAGGTGAACCATCATGCTCAGTCGAAACGTCTACCCACAGACGCGCCCAGGGAAATGGTCGGTCCTCTTGTTGCTCGCCGTGTTTTTACTCTTAATCATGTCTGCCCTCATCGTTCAGTCGGGTCAACCGTTCAATTTCGACACCCTATTCGACCACACACGGGCCGCAATCGTGTCGCTGTCGGCTGTCGCCGCCGCGTTCGGTGCGTTTGTCGTGGGACTTTACACGATTTTCCGTAACCATGAACGCTCGGTCGCCGTCTTCTTTACCGTCTCGCTCGGTGGACTTGTCGCCTTGTTCGTCCTTATGCAGCTGTTTCTCTAATCGAAAACGCACCTTTCCGTTAGGACAGGTGCGTTTTGGTCAGAGAAGCTCTTTGGCGAGGAGGCGATAGACGTTCAGACGACTCTCTTGCGTATGTTGGATGCTGCAAATCATCGCCTCATCAAATCCGTAATGGACCGACTCTTCTTGCAATTGCGTCGCAATCTGCTCCGGTGTCCCGACGAGATGAATCTTGCGGTTGTTGGCGATTTGAATCTTATCGATCTCAGTGAGGGGATAATCGTGCGCCGCTTCCGGGCTGAGCAGTTGACGAAGCTGTCCTTTCATCAAGAACAAGCGCGACAAATCCGACGGGCGAGCCAAATACTCGGCTTCTTCTTCCGTCTCGGCCGTCGTGACGAGATACGTGACGCTGATGTCCGGCTTCTCCATGAAAGCGGACGGCGTGAAGTGCTGACGATACGCGTCGAGCGCAGCGACACTCAGTTCCCCATTGAAAAATTGGGCGAATGAATAACCGAGTCCCATCCGCCCTGCTTGGATGGCGCTATTCCCGCTCGATCCGAGGAGCCACGCCTCAGGGAGCGTCACCCCGGTCGGAGCGGCCGGCGTGTTCTTGTACCACCGTTCTTCCGGGGACTCATCGTTGATCAGTTGCAACGTCGTTCCAAGTTTTTCATACAAACCGTCCATCATCGGTTTTTGACCTTGTGACATCGCGTAGATGGCATTAGGATCGCCACCCGGGGCCCGGCCGACCCCGAAGTCGATCCGGCCCGGCGCGAGCGCGCTGAGCGTCTTGAACACTTCGGCCATCTTGAGCGGCGAATAGTGCATCATCATGATGCCACCCGACCCAAGGCGAATCCGTTCCGTCTTCGCGGCGATATACGCTGCGACGACTTCCGGGGCCGAGCTCGCGAACGACATGCCGCCGTGGTGTTCGGCCATCCACATCCGGTAATATCCTAGTTCTTCTGCCACTTGGGCGAGTTCGACCGCGCTTTGTAACGCGTGTTCTGACGTATGTCCGGATGTCACCGGCGCTTGATCGAGTACACTTAATCTCATCTGTATCGCTCCGTTCCTAAAGTATATATGGTGAATATCTCGAATTTGTAAGACTCGCCGTCATCATACTAAAGTGAGACCGAGAATACGAGCAGTTCGCTCGTGTGACCGTTTTCTTTTTTTCAGAAAATTGCAACGAGTTGTTGCCTGCTACGTATCCCCTTCTCTATAATGAACGAGAAGAAACTATTCTTTCATAGCGATTCACTCACGCATGATGGGGACATGCACGTGATTCGCGCCAACTACTTTTTCGGGGAAAAGGGGTAAAAAAACATGAATCAGACACCAAACAAGCCTGGCCAAGATGGGACCTCATTCACGTCCAACGACTTTCTGAAATTCTTAATTCCTTCTTTGATCGGTCTCATGTTCTTCATCGTGCCCGTACCGACCGAGGACGGATTTACGATTCCGGTCGCACTCTTGTCAAATCAGTTGATCGACCTCATCGGCGGGATCGTTCCGACGCTTGCCGTCATCATGATGGGCATCTCAGTGCTTGGATCATTATGGACGTATTTGGCTAAGCCGGCGTTCATCTTAGAACGGCCACACTTCAATTCACTGTTCAACGTCACACCGTTCTGGTTCGGGATGCGGGTCGTTGGTTTTATTGCCGGGGTGATGACACTTCTCGTAATCGGACCGGAGATGATCACATCCGAATTCACTGGCGGACTCTTGCTGTATGATTTGATTCCGATTTTATTCGCGACGTTCCTATTTGCTGGGATGTTGCTCCCGCTCCTATTGAACTTCGGTCTGCTCGAATTTGTCGGGACGATGCTCATCAAAGTGATGCGCCCGCTCTTCAAACTTCCGGGCCGGGCCTCGCTCGACTCGCTCGCATCTTGGGTCGGGGACGCGACAATCGGGATTCTCTTGACGACGAAACAGTATGAAAACGGCTACTACACGAAACGAGAAGCTGCCGTCATCGCCACGACGTTCTCCGTCGTCTCGATCACATTCACCATCGTCATCTTGTCGTATATGGAGCTCGACGCTTACTTCCTGCAATATTATGGAGCGATTGTCTTATCAGGGATTGTCGCAGCGCTGATTATGCCTCGGATTTATCCGTTGTCGAAAAAGGCTGATACACCATATGAAGAAACTGAACTAAAACCGGAAGAACCGGTGCCAGCCAACGTGAAAATGCGGACGTGGGCGTTGCGTCAAGCACTGTTAAAGTCAAAATCTAGCAAAGGTGCCGTCGCCACGCTTAAAGACGGTTTCCAAAACGTGCTCGACATGTGGCTCGGCATCTTGCCGGTCGTCATGGCCGTCGGGACGATTGCGCTCGTCATTGCAGAATACACGCCGCTCTTCACGATTCTCGGTAAACCGTTCGAACCGATTTTGATGTTGCTCCAAGTTCCCGAAGCCGAAGCGGCTGCTCAGACGATGGTCGTCGGGTTCGCCGATATGTTCTTACCGGCTGTCCTCGGAAGCGGGATCGAGAGTGAGCTGACGCGATTCGTCATCGCCACTGTCTCGGTCACGCAGCTCATCTTCATGTCGGAAGTCGGGGGATTGCTCCTCGGTTCGAAACTGCCGATTTCATTCTTTGACCTCGTCCTCATTTTCTTACTCCGGACGTTTATCACGTTACCTATCATCGTCGGGATCGCCCACTTGGTCTTTTGACGACACAACGCCTCTTCTCGTAGTTTCCTGAGAAGAGGCGTTGTTTGTATACTAAAGAAAAAGGAGGTGCGTCATGGAACATCATTACGCAGGTCAGCTCGAGGTTGCGAAAAAAGGCTATGCCGGTATCGTTGACCCGGTGGCTTATGTGAACGACCGCTATCACGGCCATTGGACGATCAAAACCGAAAAGCGGATTGAAGGAGTTCCGGCGCTCCTGCAAAAAGCGTTCAACGGCGGCAAAAACAATTGTACGCTCACTTCGATGACGGCCGTCTTTCGTTATTACCGTGACCAAGGCTATGACCAAATCCCTGAGGACGTGTTCGAGATTCAACAGGATGCCCGCGAGATCGCCCTCGCCCATCAGTTCAAAGACGAGAAAGGCACACCCCCGACCCGCATCGCGACAATCGTCACGAAACTGTGGACCTACTACGGCTATGATGGACGCGGTAGCTCGCGGTATCTATGGAAATGGTCGACGTTCGAGCGCGAACTCGCGGCCGATCGTCCCTTCATCTTGAATATGGCGAACGGGTTCTATAAAAATCACTCCGTGACCGGAATCGGGTACATCATCTTCCGCAAACCCGGCTTTCCCGACGTCATCTTGCTCGAGGTGCTTGATAATAGATCCCGTGACATTCGCTACATCGATTTCAACGAGTTCAACTTTTGGGGCAGCATCACGCGCGTCCATCCGCCAAAGCTTGACGTTCAGGCAAAATAATGACGAGCGCTCGCCTCGATGGCTGCCCCGATTCGAATCAGATGGTCTCGCTTCGCATACGAACCATGGTGGAGACCGAACGCGTCTCGACCGTTCCCGAGACCGACGAACACTTCGGATGGTTTGAAATGCAGTCCGACCATCGGGACACCGAGCGTCGCATGATGACCGAGCTCGAACCGGGCACTCGGATACGTCTCGACATGCCCGTTATGTGTGAATCCTTCAAACGACGCGCAGTTTTCCTGTCCAAGGACGATCAGACGGGACGGGGCCACATAACGGATCGTCCGTTCGAGCAAATCGAGTGACATCGGGTGCTCCATCCACTGGCGTCCCGTCCGCAACCGGCCCATCTGACGCCACGTCGCATATTTGAAGAAGTCGACATGGAGCGCGGACCCGTCGTAAAACGAGCGTCCCATGCCCTCAAGCAACGCTTCCAATTTCGCTCCACCCCGTTTGCCGAACCAACTCGTCGTCGCTCGTCCGGCCTCAAAATAGGCCGCGGCGTGTTCAAGCGTCGCTTCGTGCGCCCTTTCGTCTTGAAGATAGTCATCGAGTGATTGATCACGCCAATAGAACTTTTGCGACTCCCCGCTCCTGACGGTACCGTCCCGTTCGAAAAACTCGCCGCGCGACGGGTTCGTCCCGATGGTGAGCCATTGTTTCTCCGTCGGTCGCCCGTACCATAGAACCGGGGACGCCCCATCAATTAGCTCCGCCTGAAACGACGACGTCATGAGCGCTTGTTGAAATCGTATCGCGTCTTGCAATAGCACACGTGCCTGCTCCATCATTCCACATCCTCTCTACTCGGTCGTTTCCCGCTTTCAGGCACCTCTAAAATGCGTTATAGTGAGAGGACGAAGCCAAAAAAAGGACGTGGATCTATGCGCATCAACAAATTCATCAGTGAATCCGGCAAGGCGTCCCGCCGCCAAGCCGACCGTCTCATCGAAGAGGGACGGGTCACCATCAACGGGAAGAAAGCGAAAATCGGGGACCAAGTGGACCCAGGAGACGAAGTGCTCGTCAACGGTTCGGCCGCCCGTGTCGCACGAAACAACGTCTATATCGCCGTCCATAAACCGGTTGGCATCACGAGCACGACCGAGAAGAAGGTTAAAGGCAACTTGGTCGACCTCGTCAACCACCCGCTCCGCATCTTCAATATCGGCCGTCTCGACAAAGATTCGGAAGGGCTCATCTTGATGACGAACGATGGCGATATCGTCAACGAGATCCTTCGCGCAGAGGGTGAGCACGAGAAAGAATACATCGTCTCGGTCGATAAGCCGATCACCCCGGAGTTCGTCGAACAGATGGAAGCCGGCGTGAAAATCCTCGGGCAGAAGACGTTGCCGTGTAAAGTGCACCAACTGTCGAAGTTCGATTTCAACATCACGCTGACGCAAGGACTCAACCGCCAAATCCGCCGCATGTGTGAAGCGCTCGGCTACGAGGTGTACCGTCTTCAACGCGTACGTGTCATGAACATCACACTCGGTAAGCTCCCGCCCGGACAATGGCGCGACCTGTCGAAGAAAGAGCGCGAGCAGTTGTTCCGCGAACTGAATTACGAACCGAAAGAATGGTACTGAAAAGCAGCCTGAGACATCTCAGGCTGCTTTATTCTGGTCGGAGCGATGCGACATGGTCGATCTCACGACGGATGAAACGTTTGAGTTGGGCGCTCAAATCATCGAGCTGCCCCATCGTCGTCTCGAACGAAAAGGTCGCCTTCATGTCTCCGCCATCACCTTTCATTTGTTCGATCACGGCGTTGACTCGAACGGTTCCTCGCGTATTCGCCAGTTCGAACGTCAAGGAGACATGGACGAGCGGGACATCGAGTGTCCACATCTGGGGCGACTTCCCATTGCGTGCATTGAACGCGGATAACGTGGAGACGAGCGCGTCGATGTCGGATGCAGTGATATACTCATCCACCGTGACCTCGCACCACTTCCCTTTCAGAGTCAATACGACTTCTATTTCCAACTCGTCTTCCCAAATCCGTCTCATTTTGAACTGTTCCACCGTTTCATCCCTCACTCTCTCATTTCGACTATATCATGTCGTTTCAACGAAATTCGTCAACTTTTCGCCAAAACGGGAATAGTCCTATACAGATGATTTTGTAACGAAAAGAGGTGAATCGTCATGAATGGCGCCTTGTTCCCACGCACCTCGGTCGGCAAGTGGTCGATTATCCTCATCGGCTTGTTCCTCGCCATGTACGTGCCATTCCTCCTGCTCGATAACTTCGATACGACCTTCCACTCGACGCTTTGGAGCGACAACGCTGCGAACATGCTACGGCTCAGCTACATGACCACATTCTTCGTCCTTGGGCTCGGAGCGTTCGTGACCGGATGGTGGGCCATCTTGAAACAAAAAGAGTACGCCGTGCTCGTCTTCTTCGCGGCCGTTCTCGGCTCCGGACTGTTCGTTTTATTGGTCATGGAGCTCCTCGGTATTCTCGAGTAGAAGGCAAAACAAGGAGTTCGCCACAGCGAACTCCTTGCAGATTGTAGACAAAGTCACGTTTCAGGCGAACTGAAACGTGACTTTGTCGTTTTCGGGCCTTGAGGCGCTCTGCCCGAGCCCCTTTTCAGGCGGGCTGGGCGTTCTTCCATGCCCAGCCCGCCATCTTCTTAAGATTGAGGGCAGCAAAAGTAAGCATCGCCTGCATTGAAACTTTTTCAAGTCCCCGATAACGGGTCCAACGCATGCCATGCTTCTCTTTTGCGTCCGCGAACACGCGCTCGACCGTCTGTTTACGACGGTCATAGATGTTGCGGTTCAATTCCGTGTGGCGGAGGTCTTCGACCTCGTCCATATAGGGTTGCCAGAGGTGCCGCTCGATGATCCGCTGGTGCTTCTGGCTCTTCGTGCACTGCTCGAGCAGCGGGCAGTTCACACAAACCGCAGGATTCGAGACGTACTTGCGTTTCCCCTCGCGCATCGTCGTGCTGTACGTTAATAACTCGTTGTTTGGGCAGATGTAGACGTCATGGTGCTCGTCGTAGATGAAATCCTTGGTCTTGAAGGCGCCCTTCTTACCCTTCGGGCGGGTGTATGGGAAGACCGGCAGGATCCCACGGTCAATCAGCAGCTTGGCAATGGCCGGATTTTTATAGGCGGAGTCGGCGGCGACGGCGAACGGTTGAATCAGGCGGTCGGAGACCTTGTCGAGCAGATCGGGGAACGCTACACTATCGTGCACGTTACCCGGTGTGACGATAGCACCGAGCACGAACCCATGGGCGTCGCTCGCCGCATGGACCGAGTAAGCGAACTGCTTCTCACGCTCACCCTTCACGTAATATCCACTCTCAGGGTCTGTCGTGCTGACCTTGATTTCCTTCGTCTCCTCCGCCTGATTCTTTTTTGGCCCTAAGGGCTTCTTTCCACTTTCTTCGCGGTCTCGCTCGACCTCGGCATCGAGTTGTTCTTGATAGTGCTTCACCTCTTGCCGGACGGTCTTCTTGACGAGCTTCCGCTTGTTTGCGTTCGCTTTGACGTGTGTCGAGTCGACGAATAGGACGGCACGATCGATGAACCCTGCGTCAGCAGCCTGTTCAAGGATATGATAGAAGATGTCGTCGAACAAGCTCGTGTACTGGAACCGACGCACATAGTTCTTCCCGAACGTCGAGAAATGTGGCACCTTGTCCGTGAACCCGAACCCGAGAAACCAACGGTATGCGACGTTCGTCTCGATCTCACGAATCGTCTGTCGCATGGATCGGATACCGAACAGGTACTGAAGGAAGGCCATCTTGATCAGGACGACAGGGTCGACGCTTGGCCGGCCACGGTCCTCAGAATATAAGTCCTCCACGAGCGGATAGATGAACTCAAAGTCGATCACCGCCTCGATTTTTCGGACCAGATGGTCCGCTGGCACAAGCTCGTCGAGCGTGACCATTTCCAGTTGTGTCCGATTGGTTTCCGATTCTGTTGATTTCCTGATCATCCGATTCGCCTCCATAACTGTTTCTATATCTCCCATTATAAAAAAGCGACGACGTTACGAAAAGAGGGATTGATGCGTGGGCCGACTGCGGGCACGCGAGACTTCCAGGGGATTAGCAAGCAAAGGGAGACCCAGCAGCGACAAAGTCGCGATGCGGCTCCCTGCTTGCCCCCAGAAAAGCGAGCTGTGCCCGGTCGGGCAAATAAAAAAGACTGCAGACAATGTTTTGTCTACAGTCTGCAAGGAGTTCGCCACAGCGAACTCCTTGTTTCATGTGTACTTATTTGACAACGACGTGTTTCATCTGACTCGCGCGACCTTTCGCGTCCTCGATGTGGATCGAGAGGCGCTCCCCTTTTTTAAGGGTGCGTGTCTTCGTGACGAACGTTCCCGTGAGGCCGGTCGTCCCTTTTCCGATGACTCGGCGCTTCGCGTCTCGGACGATGACCGTCATTCCCGCATCCGCGCGACCCGATACTTGCTTCGCGTTCGCACGTGGTGTCGAGACGGTCGGTTGTTTCGCACGGGCACCTTTCACGACGAGGAGACGTTCGCTCGAGACGAGCTTCCCGTTGCTATAGACGACACGGAGAATCGTGCCTTCTTTTTTGGCCCCAATGTTCAACGCGATACGAGCCTGTTTCGATGTTCCGGCCGCAAGACGTTTCTCGCCGTTATAGACCGTCACTTTCGTCCCGCTCTGCACACTAGCGGCAAACACCGTCGAATTGTCACGGACGACGCCTGGCTTGGCGTAGAGACGGAGCATCGAAGCCGCATGATGCACGTTGACCTTGCCGTAGCCGCTGATGTAATCAAAGTTGAACGGAAATTCTTTTTCCGAGTCTTCCATGAAATAGTCAAGCCCGTCTTCATAGCTCATCCCACCTATCGCATCCCCGCCAGAGAAAGCAAGCGGCTCTGCCGTACGATGGAGCAATTGACGAATCTCTTCGACTTTGAGTGCCGGACGTGTCGATAGCAGTAATCCAACGACAGCCGAGACGTGTGGCGTCACCATACTCGTGCCGTCCATATAGACGACGTTTCCGTTCGGGACGAGACTCGCGACTTTCGTGCCCGGCGCCACGACATCGACCCCATACCCGTAATTCGAGTAATCCGAGACGATGCCGAACGTGTTCGTCGCACCGACCGAAATCGTATACTTCGATGAAGCTGGGTACGACAGGCTTGAATCGCCATCATTCCCCGTTGCCGCCACGACGACGACACCGCGGTCATAAGCGTACTTCAACATGTAGCCGATCGTCCGGCTCTCGCTGCCGCCAAGGCTCATGTTGATGACTTTGGCACCGGCATCGACGGCATACTTGATCCCGAGCGCGATCTGTTCCGTATCCCCAGAACCACTCGCGTCTAGCACTTTGACCGGGAGAATCGAGACAGCAGGCATGATTCCGCGCATCGATGTCCCGTTATTTTGAATCGCACCGATGACGCCGGCCACGTGTGTCCCGTGCCCGTGATCGTCAAGCGCGCTGCCTTCCCCGTTCGGGTCGACAAAATTCTTCTCGTTGGCGATATCGACACGTCCTTTGAAATCAAGGAGGCGATAATCGACACCCGTATCAAGGACGGCGACTTTCACCGAACGGACCGGCAATTTGAGAGCCTCATACGCATCGAGTCCGATTCCGGCTTCCTGGAACGGCTGCAACACCGATTTCGGGTTGAGTGACCATTGATAGTCGTAACTCGTATCAGCCATGAACGCTTGATACGTCTGAACCGGCTCGATGAATTCGATATTCGTGTCACGCTCAAGCGTCGTCTTGGCCGTCGCCTGCGTTTTCGTGCTCGCCGACTCGACATTGACGACCGCGAAGTGGTCACCTGGGCGACCGATATCGATCTGTTCTGCCGAGACGTTCGACAACGCGTTCATCTTCCCGATCGATTTGCTCGGTGACGACTTGTATTTGACGATATAACGCGGGGCATCATCAACTTCAATCGATACCCCGAATTTACCCATCATGGCTTGAAGGTTCCAAAAATTAACTCCAAAAAATCACTTCATTTCATTATTTTAGGAAACACTCAATTTGTCTATCTCTGCTATGGTTTTTTCGAAAAGTAATATGAAAAAGGTCAGAGGAATTTCCTCTGACCTGAACAAGTGATTTTTCTTATTTGGCCGTGACACCGCCGTCGACCGGAAGTTCGATTCCGGTGATATGGTTCGCCTCGTCCGATGCGAGGAATAAGACGGCTGCCGCCACTTCACCCGCCTGACCGAGATGCGGCAAGGCAATTTGGTTCAAGAAATGCTGTTTATAATCCGGATGCTCCATATGGGGCGCACTCATCGGTGTCACGATATAACCCGGATGGACCGAGTTGACGCGAATGTTGTGTTTTCCGTAATCGACGGCCGCAGCCTTTGTGAGTGAGCGAACGGCCCCTTTTGAGGCCGTATATGCACCGGCACCCGCCATACCTGTTAATGCTGAGATTGACGAGATGTTGACGATCGAACCGCCGCCATTATGCTCCATGAGCGGGATGGCATATTGCGTCCCGAGCATGACGCCATCGATATTGATTCGATACGTCCGTGCCCAGTCGTCCTCGGTCTGTTCCAAGAACGGTTTTGCAAGCGCGATGCCCGCATTGTTGACAAGAATATCGAGCTTCCCGCACACCGATTGGACTTCATCATAAATTCTTTCCCAATCACTGCGCGAAGTGACGTCGTGCTGAAGCGCGACCGCCTCTCCTCCGTTCGCCCGGATTGTTTCGACGACACGTGTCACCGCGTCAACATTGATGTCCGTCGCGACGACGGTCGCTCCTTCGCGTGCGAACAGTCTGGCCGTCTCCTCACCCATACCACTGCCTGCCCCCGTAATGACCGCTACTTTCCCCGTTAACCGCATGATTCCAGCTCCAATCTTAAATTGTGATAGTCTAACTATCATAATAGTAGTCGATGCACATTCGATTCTCAACGAAACTGCTTCAAAGCGTTATAATGACAAGAGAATGAAGAGGTGATGACATGAGTAAACGTCAACAAAACAAAGAAGAACGGTTAAATCGGATCATCAGTCAGGCTGAAATCCTGTTTCTAAAAGACGGGTTCGAGCGCGTCCAAATGCAGGACATCGCTGACGCCGCCGAAATCGGGGTCGCGACACTGTTTCGCTATTTCCCGAAAAAAGATCAGTTGATTGTCGCCGCGGCTGTCCGCAACTTGGCGCCGACGCTCGACGCATTCAAGGAACTGACGAGCCGGTCAGGAGATGCGTACTCGCGACTCGAGGCAATCCTTGACTATTTGCTCGACCAACAAATGAAACGGACGAGTCACTCTCGCTTCCGTGAAGCGTTTGAGAGTTACGCCTCGTTCGTCCCCAGTCCTCTACCGGGCATCGACGACTACATCGGACTACAGCGCGAGATTATGGAGACGCTCGAACCGCTCATTGAGGCTGGGAAGACGGACGGCTCACTTCGAAGTGACATCGACGTGAAAACGACCGTCGTCACCGTCATCAATGCGTTCGGGACGTTCGGCAACAATATCATTTTGAAGTCTCACATCAGTTATTTAGAGGACGATATCGAACCGCACATCCAACAACGGGTGTTGCGAGAGATGCTCCTATCATATGTGCGGCCATAACGAAAGCCCCTTCGCGTGAAGGGGCTTTATTCGTGCAGTTCGAGCGGCAGACCGTCTGGGTCGAAGAAGAACGTCATCTTCTCGCCCGTGAACGTGTCAAACCGAATCGGTTCCGTCGTGACACCGTGCGTATTCAGTTCGGCGACGACCGACTCGATGTCGTCGACTTTGAAGGCGAGATGACGGAGCCCGCACGCCTCCGGGAAGCTCGGCCGTTTCGGGCTATCCGGTTTGATGAACAGCTCAAGCTCGTACGCGCCGAGCCGCAGGTCGATCTTGTGATCGCCTTTGTCCGGACGATGATGCTCGCGGATGACGTCGAAACCAAGGATATCGATGTAGAACCGCTTCGCCTCGTCATAGTTCGAGGCGATAATCGCCACGTGATGGATTGTATGTAGCTCCATAAAAATCCCCCATATACAAAAAAATGAGCACCTCTCACTAGAGGTGCTCTCGAAAAGTCTACCGCGTCGAACCACGCTCCACAACGTGCTCCCGAAGGAATGTCCGCCGTCTTACATAGACCAGCTCATCGCATGTACTCAACTATAGGCGAATCCGGCCCCCGCGTCAATCTTTTGTTTGAATCGGGTTGACATCTTCCTAAAAATTAGGATAATCAATAGTGTTAGCACTCTTATTGACAGAGTGCCAAAATCGAACAAATAAAAAGGAGAACGATCATGACAAAGAAACAGTTTCAAGCCGAATCGAAACGAATTTTAGAGTTGATGGTCCACTCAATCTATACGCATAAGGACATCTTCCTCCGTGAGCTCATCTCGAACGCGAGTGACGCCATCGACAAGATGTATTACCGGGCCTTATCGGATGAGGCGATCGACTTCAATAAGGACGACTACTTCATTAAAATCGAGCTCGATAAAGACGCCCGCACGATCACTATCCGCGACACCGGAATCGGGATGACGGACGACGAGCTCGAGTCGAACCTTGGAATCATCGCCAAGAGCGGTTCGCTCGCGATGAAGCAGGCGACGAAGATGGAAGAAGATCACAGCCTCATCGGTCAATTCGGCGTCGGCTTCTACTCGGCGTTCATGGTGGCCGACCGTGTGATTGTCCGCACCCGCTCGGTCGACAGCGAACAAGGCTACTTGTGGGAATCGGAAGGCACAGACGGCTATACGATCGAGCCAATCGACAAGACAGACGTCGGGACCGAGATCACGTTGCACGTGAAAACCGACACAGACGACGAGACGTATTCGACGTTCCTCGAAGAATACGAGATTCGGTCGCTCATCAAGAAGCACTCGGACTTCATCCGCTATCCGATCAAGCTCGACGTGACGAAACACCGTCAAAAAGACGACTCAGAAGAGTACGAGGACTATATCGAAGAAGAGACGGTCAACAGCATGGTGCCGATTTGGCGCAAACGGAAGAGCGAGCTCTCGGACGAGGACTACAAGACGTTCTATCACGAGAAACGCTACGGCTTCGACGAGCCGCTCAAACACCTTCACTTGAACGTCGACGGTTCCATCCGGTATCAGTCGATTCTCTACCTCCCATCGACGGTCCCGTTCGACTATTACACGAAAGAGTTTGAGAAAGGGCTCGAGCTATATTCGAACGGCGTCTTGATCATGGAGAAATCGCCTGACCTGCTCCCGGACTATTTCGGTTTCGTCAAAGGGATGGTCGACTCGGAAGACCTATCGCTCAACATTTCCCGGGAGATGCTGCAACAAGACCGACAGCTCCGCGTCATCGCCAAGAACGTGAAGTCGAAAATTAAAGGTATGCTCGAGAAGATGCTCCAAAACGAGCGCGAGGATTACGAGAAGTTCTTCGAGTCATTCGGCCGTCAAATCAAGTTCGGCGTCTACGACCAGTTCGGCGCTGCCAAGGACGACTTGAAAGACTTGCTCTTGTTCCACTCGTCGAACGAGAAGAAGCTCGTCACGCTCAAAGAGTACGTCGAACGCATGAAAGACGACCAGAAGTACATCTATTACGCGACGGGTGAATCGATTCACCGCATCGACCTCCTCCCTCAGGCGGAACGCTTGAAAGAAGAAGGGTTCGAGATTCTCTATTTCACTGAAGAAATCGACGAGTTCGCCATCAAGATGCTCCAGTCGTATGACGACAAAGAGTTCAAGTCGATCGCGAGCGGGGACCTCGGGCTCGATGACGAGGCGGCCAATTCGCTCAACGAGGACAACAAGGACTTGTTCGCCTTCATGAAACAAGAACTTGGCGACCGTGTTAAAGAAGTGCGCGCCTCGACACGCCTCAAGTCACATCCGGTCTGCTTGACGGTCGCTGGCGACGTCTCGATCGAGATGGAGAAGATTTTGAACACGATGCCGAACGGTGGCGGTATGAAAGCGGAGAAAGTGCTTGAAGTGAACGCCGACCACGCCATCTTCCAAACGTTACAACGCGTCTATACAGAAGATGAGGCGAAAGCGAAACAGTATACTGATTTGCTCTATCAGCAAGCGCTCCTCATCGAAGGGCTACCGATTGAAGATCCGGTCGCCTATTCGAATGCGGTGTGCGCGTTGATGGCGGAGTAATGGAAAGGCAGAGGGTGTCCTCTGTCTTTTTCATTTATTCGTATGGAGACGTGATACAATTTAACGTAGAAGAAATTCTTGGGAATGAGGTGTCATATGCTGTTCGAAAAAAATAAGTTGTATAAACGCTCTGAACTCCATGACCGTTACGGCGGGAGCCGCCAACGTGGAATTAGTACCCCAAATAAACATAAACTCATTTTTATGTTCGATAGTGGGATGGATGAAGAGTTTGGATATAAAAATGGTTGGAACGAAGATGACGGCCTCTATTACTACAGCGGAGAGGGACAAGAAGGCAATCAATCTTTCTCTTTTGGGAACAAAGCGCTCCTCAATCATGTAGAGAACGGCGAAGACGTTTATTTATTCGAATCACTCGGACGAGGGACTTACCGCTTCGTTGATCAACTCATTTTAATTGGATTCGATATTCAATTTGGAATCGATAAACATCATAACCAGCGCGAAGTCATCGTCTTTGCTTTTGAACCATTACACGTGATTCAGGAAGAAGCCCGCCAATTCTCATCGACGATGCAATATAAAACGATTGAAGAATTAGAAGAAATCGCCTCTCGTGATCCAAAACGAGCTACTGGTTTAAGTATGTCGGCGCGAAAATTACAAGTTCGCGAACAAACAGCGGCACTTCATTATTATGTGCTAGCTCGTGCCAATAATTGCTGTGAAGCCTGTGGACAACCGGCTCCTTTTGAAACAGAAGAAGGTCCCTACCTCGAACTCCACTCTCTTTATAAAGAATCAGATGACGGTTTGTCACGACCTGATCAAGTTGTAGCGGTTTGTCCTAACTGCCATGCTCGCCTTCATAAAGGTAAAGACAGAGCAGAATTTAATCAACATATCATCAATAAGATTCAACAACATTAATCTGCTTTAAGATTGAGGTTTTTTTGTTTGTAATTGATAATATGGTGATTTCATACGAGAATCGTCTTCTCATTCCATTAATAATTCTGCTTCTTCAAGTTAGCATTTACTTTTTTTACATAGGTTATTGAAAACAAAAGCATATTTATTTTGTAATCGTTTTCTTTCCTTTCATCAAGCGATTTATCCGTTTAACGTTGATCTATCAACATTTTACCAGACATGCAAACGCCTTGACATTTTTGGCGTGTTATATGAAGTTAGTATTACATTATAATTATTCTAGTAGAGACGAAAGTCCACTAGAGTAAAAAACCAAGGAGGACATATCCCATGTCATTAATCGGCAAAGAAATCTTACCTTTCAAAGCACAAGCATTCCAAACAGGTGAATTCCTCGAAGTATCAGACAACGACTTCAAAGGTCAATGGAGCGTCGTTTGCTTCTACCCAGCTGACTTCACATTCGTCTGCCCGACTGAACTTGAAGATCTTCAAAACGAATACGCGACACTTAAAAACCTCGGCGTCGAAGTCTACTCAGTATCGACTGACACACACTTCACGCACAAAGCATGGCACGAAACGTCTGAGAAAATCGGCAAAATCGAGTACATCATGATTGGTGACCCATCACACACAATCTCACGTAACTTCGACGTCTTGAACGAAGAAGATGGCCTTGCTGATCGCGGTACGTTCATCATCGATCCAGACGGCGTCATCCAAACAGTCGAAATCAACGCAGGCGGCATCGGCCGTGACGCGAGCACACTCGTTAACAAAGTCAAAGCGGCACAATACGTCCGCAACAACCCAGGCGAAGTTTGCCCGGCGAAATGGGAAGAAGGTTCTGCAACACTTCGCCCGAGCCTCGACCTCGTCGGCAAGTTGTAAGGAGCGGATTTCATGTTAGAAGCAGATATTAAACAACAGTTGGACCAATATCTCCAGCTCATGGAGGGCGATGTCGTCCTCCGTGTGAGCGCTGGAGACGACGCGGTCTCTAAAGAGATGCTCGACCTCGTGAACGAACTCGCGAGTATGTCGTCACGCATCTCGGTCGAGCACGTCACGCTCGTTCGCACACCGAGCTTCAGCGTGGACCGTCCGTCTGAAGAGACAGGGATCGTCTTCGCAGGGATCCCGCTCGGTCACGAGTTCACGTCACTCGTCCTCGCGTTGCTCCAAGTGAGCGGCCGGGCACCGAAAGTCGACGCGGATGCGATCAAACAGATTCAAAACATTCAAGGCACGTACCACTTCGAATCGTATATCAGCCTCAGCTGCCATAACTGCCCGGACGTCGTCCAGGCACTCAACGTCATGAGCGTCCTCAACCCGAACATCTCACACACGATGATCGACGGTGGCGCGTTCAAGGCAGAAGTGGAAGCGAAAGAAATCATGGCTGTCCCGACCGTCTTCTTGAACGGTGAGGCGTTCGGCAACGGACGCATGTCACTTGAAGAGATTTTGGCGAAACTCGGAACTGGTCCTAACGCTTCAGCGTTTGAAAACAAAGACCCGTATGACGTTCTTGTCATCGGTGGCGGCCCGGCCGGTGCGAGCGCAGCGGTTTACGCGGCTCGTAAAGGCATCCGGACCGGTATCGTCGCGGAACGCTTTGGTGGTCAAGTGATGGACACGATGGGGATTGAGAACTTCATCGGCACATCTTACACGGAAGGCCCGAAACTCGTCGCGAGCTTGGAAGAGCACGTGAAAGAGTACGGCATCGACGTCATGAACCTCCAGCGCGCGAAGCGCCTCGAGAAGAAAGACCTCGTCGAAGTCGAACTTGAGAACGGTGCCGTCTTGAAGAGTAAGAGTGTCATCCTGTCGACTGGTGCACGTTGGCGCAACGTCAACGTCCCAGGTGAGGCCGAGTTCAAAAACAAAGGTGTCGCCTACTGCCCGCACTGTGATGGCCCTCTCTTCGAAGGTAAGCGCGTCGCGGTCATCGGTGGCGGTAACTCTGGGATTGAAGCAGCGATCGACCTCGCTGGGATCGTCAAACACGTGACCGTGCTCGAGTTCGCTGCTGAACTCAAAGCTGACCAAGTGCTTCAAGACCGTCTCCACAGCCTCCCGAACGTGACCGTCGTCACGAACGCTCAGACGACAGAAATCACGGGTACGGACAAAGTGAACGGCATCTCGTACTTGTCGCGTGAGACGAACGAGACGCATCACGTCGAACTCGAAGGCGTCTTCGTCCAAATCGGACTCGTCCCGAACACGGACTGGCTCGACTCGGTCGAACGCAACAACTTCGGTGAAATCGTCGTCGACCGTCATGGCGCGACGAACGTCCCAGGTGTGTTCGCAGCAGGCGACTGCACGAACAGTGCCTACAAACAGATCATCATCTCGATGGGATCTGGTGCGACTGCCGCACTCGGTGCTTTCGATTATATGATTCGCAACTAATGCAAAATGCGTCCTCGAGCCGAGGACGCATTTTTTAGATTTCGAATGATTTTCCAGAGTCCGGGATAAACAACAGCTTTTGTCCCGCTTCTGTTTTAAAGACATAGGCGACATTTGAAAGGAACGGGTTCCACTCGTCCCCTTCCGTGCGCACACTTTCTGTATACGTGACGTTTCCATACACCGTAGATAGCTCTTGTTGTGCCGCAGCGACCGAGTAAGTCGGAATCGATAAGACAATCGTCGCACCGACCAAAAAGACAGCCACGAACGCAGACCACCATTTACGTTTGGGATACGTCATCTTCACTAAGATCAGTATTGAAATCATCCAACTGATTGGTACCCAAAACGTCGCTGCATTTCCATACCACGTGTCATTTACATAAAATAATGCAATCGTCACAATCAATCCAGTTATCCACCACCACTTCATCCCTATCACCTCACTTCAATTATCCCAAAAACAGGAAAATAGGCAACGCCATTTTGATTTACTCTAACCGATTCAAACGTTTTGTTTCCTCGGAAAGTGGAATAGCGGAGAAGAGAACGGATTTTGAATGAGGAGGCATTTTATGAACATCCCAACCATCAAACTACATGACGGCTACGAGATTCCCGCCATCGGTCTCGGCACCGTCTATTTACGAGGTGAACCGGGCGTCGACGCCATCACGAGCGCCATCCGCAATGGCTATCGTCTCATCGACTCGGCGATTCGCTATGACAATGAAGGTGCCGTCGGGGAAGCCGTCCGCCAATCCGGTATCCCGCGCGAGCAGCTGTTCTTGACGTCGAAGCTTCGCGCCCAATACTTCGACTACGACGATGCGCTCGAGATGATTCGTGAGTCGCTCTACCGGGCGAACCTCGACTATTGGGACTTGTTCCTACTGCACTGGCCGAACCCGAAACAAGACAAATATGTCGAGGCTTGGCGCGCCCTCATCCAAGCGAAAGAGAACGGATGGATTCGCTCCATCGGCGTTTCGAACTTTATGCCCGAGCACCTCGACCGTTTGATTGAGGAGACGGGTGAGACACCGGTCATCAACCAAATCGAGATGCACCCCTACTTCTCACAAGTCGAGCAACGAGAGGCCGACAAAGAGCGAGGCATCATCACCGAGGCATGGAGTCCGTTGAGCCGAGCTCGCACGGTCACCCATGATGAGACAATTGCCGAGCTAGCGCGACAAAAAGGCAAGACCGTGTCCCAAGTCATTCTGCGTTGGCACGTCCAGGTCGGTGTCATCCCGCTCCCGCGTTCGTCGAGCGAGTTGCACCAAAAAGAGAATCTCGACGTCTTCAACTTCGAATTGACCGAAGACGAGATGGCGACGCTCAACGCACTGACGAAGCCGGACGGACGCATCGATAATCAAGACCCGAGAGAGTACGAGGAATACTAAAAAAGATTGAGCCGCCTGGGCTCAATCTTTTTTCATTAAAACGCCGGAATCGCCGTTTCTTCGTAATTCTCTTCCAAGAACGCACGGACTTCGTCACTTGTGAGTGCTTCGCCGAGTTTCTGGATGGCTTCTTCATCTTTATTGTCTTCACGGGCCACGAGCGTGATGGCGAAGTCGTTCTCGACACCTTCCGTCAAGAGGGCATCGCTCTTCGGCGTCAAGCCGAGTGGCGCCGCATAGGCCGGCGTCATGAGGACCGCATCGACGTCGTCATACGCACGCGCGAGCATGAGCAAATCGACTTCCTCGAACTTGAGGTTCTTCGGGTTTTCCGTGATATCGGCTTGCGTGTAATACGAACCATTTTTCTCACCGAGCTCGATCACATCGTGTTGGGCGAGCAATGAGAGCGAGCGGTCGATGTTCGACACGTCATTGGCGATGGCGATCGTCGCGCCTTCCGGGATATCATCCATGTTGTCATACTCTTTCGAGTAAACACCGTAGTTGGCGAAGTAAATCGGTTCGATCGGAACGAGGTTGGCGTCATTGCTGCGGTTGAACTCTTCCATGTACGGGACGTGTTGGAAGAAGTTCGCGTCGACTTCTTTCGCTTCGAGCGCCGTGTTCGGTTGGACGTTGTCACCGAGGACGACGATTTCGAGCTCGATGTTGTCTTCTGCGAGTTGCTCTTTCGCGATTTCAAGCATATCCGTCATCGGCGGGATGAGCGATGCGACTTTGAGCGTCTGCGGCTCGTTTGACGGGGCTTCCGTCGTATTCGTTTCGGTATCGTTCCCGCATGCCGCGAGGACGAGTGTGAGTGAGGCGAAGAGCGCCATTAATTTTTTCATAAATTTTCCTTCTTTCTGTGTTTGATTAGCGTTTGTCGATGAGTCGGGCCACCGTCGTACCGGTGAACTGGATCATCTGGACGAAGACGAGCATGATCAAAATCATGTACATCATCAGCTCCGTCTTAAACTGTTGATAGCCGTAGCGGATGGCAAAGTCACCGATGCCACCGCCCCCGACCACCCCCATGATGGTCGAGTACGAGATGAAGCTGATGATCGACGTCGTCAGCCCGAGGACGAGACCGGAACGGGCCTCGACGTATAGGAACTTGAAGATGACGTCTTTGATGGACGCCCCCATCGACACGGCCGCCTCGACGACGCCGCGCGGTACGTCAAGCAGTGACTGCTCGACGAGTCGCGAGTAATGGGCGATGGCGATGATGGCGAGCGGCACGGTTGCCGCCGCCGTCCCAATGGCCGTTCCGATGATGAGCCGCGTAAATGGAATCAAAAACACGACGAGTAATAGGAACGGGAACGAGCGGACGATATTGACGATCAAGTTGAGCACGGAGAAGACGGCCCGATTTTCGAGCAACTGCCCTTTTCGTGACAAGTAGAGCCACGTCCCGAGCGGCAAACCAAGGAGGACGGCCGCGAGAATCGAAACGCCGACCATGATGAACGTCTCCCCGATCGAACGCCAAATCTCGGTCTGATATTGCAGAAGCACCTCAGGCATGTGGTTCACCCGCCTTCTTCAGTTGATTGACGAACCAGGACGGATTGTCGTCGATGTCTGCGACCCCGCTCGGAATGACATCAATCGTCTCATACACCGAACCGTCCGTCATGACGGTCACGCGGTCGCACACTTGTTTGATGACGTCCATCTCATGCGTCACGATGACGATGGTGACGCCGAGCCGCTCGTTAATCGACTTCAACACGCCGAGCACTTCGGCCGTCGTGTTCGGGTCGAGCGACGACGTCGGCTCATCACATAACAAGACGTGCGGTTCGTTCGCGAGCGCGCGGGCGATGGCGACGCGTTGCTTTTGACCACCGCTGAGCTGCGCCGGGTATTTGTCTTTGAACGACTCGAGCCCGACGAAACGCAAGCACTCGAGCACCCGGGCCTCATGCGTCGAGCGCGGTCGGCCGGCCAGTTTCAGCGAGGCGGCCACGTTGTCATAGACGCTCTTGTTCGCGACAAGATTAAACTGTTGGAAAATCATACCGATGACGTGCCGGTTCTCGCGCAACTGTCGACTCGACAGGCTCGTCAACTCGTCGCCATCGACGGTGACTTTTCCTGTATCCGGTGTCTCGAGCAGATTCATCAAGCGCAGCAACGTCGACTTGCCGGCCCCGCTCGCGCCGATGATGCCGTAGACCTCGCCCCGCTCGATCTGAAGCGAGACGTCACGGACCGCTGCGTCGCGGCCGAACTGTTTGCTGACATTCGTTAACGTGATCATAGACGGTTCCTTTCTCTCATGGGAAAACTGGGTCAACCTCGTACCCCATTTTAGCGAACTAAAGCAAACTTGTCAGGTGAGGTGCTTCACAAAAAAAGAACCGCACGCGGCGGTTCATTTTAGCGGATGTTGTTTGAAATGGTCGGCGATATGACGTCGCATCGATTCGCGGTTCTCGGCAAAGATGCGATGCCGGTGGCCGTTCCCCCCTGATGGATGGGGAAATCCGCTCACGACGCGCTCCGGCGCGATGATGCCCTTATCGACGAGCGTCTCGACGGCCCGACGGACGTTGATACCCATCGGCAAGATGAGGGCATCCTCGAGGACACTCATCTCGTCGGCGAAGCTGCCTTCGACATATGAGCGGAACAAGTCCGTTTTCAACATATCCGGGCTCGACCCGTTATAGTTCTTCCCTTTATAAAAGACGGGATACGGCAACACCGCCGTGTTCTGCACGAGATGGTTCGACTTGTCGAACAAGTCGAGCGTCGTCGGAATCTCGAGGTGGTGATGCAACTCCAAATCGTCGAGCATCGTCACCAAGTTCTTGCGGATCGGCCCCGAGAAGCTGCCCCGCTGTTTGACGGCTAGGAGCGCCTCGTCGTCAGGTGCGTCCGCCAAATCACGGATCGCCTCGAACGATTGCCGCATTTGATACAGTCCCGGCGTGATCCCAGCGATGACGACTTTGGCGTTCGGGTTGATGTATTCGAACGGCGCGTAATAAATCGTCAGTTGCTTGTTCGGGTCCTCCTCGAGTAAGAACGGTTCACTCTTCAGTGTCGTCTCTTCCAAATCGGGTAAATCGAGAATATGTTGTTTATAGCGTTGAAACAAATCGGTGCGTGTCGGCATGCAAGTCCCTCCTCTGTTTTTCTGTTCCCTAAATCGGTAAATCTTATCGGAGCTTCACGAACTCGTTTCGCGCATTGACTCGGCACATCCGCTTTTGTATAGTTAGGAACGACAAAAACGAATAGGAGTGACCAATTTGACTCCAACAGAATCGACAACACGACTCCTCGATCTCCTCAGCGAGCGTCACGACCAAATCCGTCGCATCAGCGAACTGGCTTGGAACGAGCAACACGATATCTACATCTCTAACTCCGAATGGTACGTGCTCGCCCGGATTTATCAAACGAAACCGACCATTGCTGAAGTGACGCGCAACGTCCACATCTCCCGTCAAGCGATCCATAAGCTCATCAAGAACTTGAAAGCGAAAGAACTCGTCACGGTGACCGATCACCCGACGAGTCGAAAAGACAAATGTATCGAGCTGACCGAGCTCGGCGTCCGTTGCTACGAACAGAACGAGACACTGAAAGCCGAACTCGAACAAAAAATAGCCGATTCACTCGGTGACGACGCGTTCCGACAACTGAAAATGTTGTTGAAAACCGACTGGAATCTGTGATCTCTCCTAACGATTGGGAGGGATTTTTTTGTGTCATATCTCACCCCAAATGTCAACCGAGTTGACATTTCGTGTCATGAACTACTATACTTGATGAAAGGAAGAGGTGATCGATTTGTTCAAAACTGGTGATTTAATCATCTATTCGACCCACGGAGTTTGCCGCATTGACGACATTTCCGACATGACGGTCGCGGGTGAGACGAAGTCGTACTACACGCTCCATCCCATCAACAACGCACAGAAGTTGCAAATCAGTATCCCCGTCGATAGTGACAAAGTGATGATGTTGACGCTCCTTGAAGCGAAAGAAGCAAAAGAGATCCTCGAATCGTTCCGCTCGCCGGGTGTCGAATGGAATCCCCATCCGAACAACCGCAATCGCGAATTCTTGAACGTCGTGCACTCGGGTAACCGTCACGAGATCGCTCAAGTCATCAACACGCTTGCTCGCCGCCAAAGCGAAGCTCTCTTGTTGAACAAAAAGTTATATGAACAGGACCGTAAGATTCTAGAGAACGCTAAAACGATCCTCGTGAAAGAACTTTCGCTCGCGCTTGAATTATCGGAAGAAATCATCGATCAACAAATTGCTACTTATTTGAGCGAAGAACCTGTCGCCACTACTTGATTGGCCCCTTCCGTGCGAAGAGGTCTTTTTTTTATGCGAAAAATCAAAAAGAAAAAGCGAGAATATTTTCATATCCTCGCTTGCACTCGCTCAATTGTGGACGACGCCTTTCTCTTTCAAGCCGAGCGCCATCGCTGTCGATTCGTGAATCGTCTTAAACAGTTCCGGGTGATCGGAGAGCGAGACGCCATAAGACGGCACCATCTCTTTGATTTTCCGTTCCCATTCCGGCATCCGGTTCGGGAAACACTGTTCGAGCACTTTTAACATGACGTGTACTGCCGTCGACGCTCCTGGTGACGCACCGAGAAGTGCTGCGACCGATCCGTCTTCCGCACTGACGACTTCCGTTCCGAACTGAAGCGTCCCTTTGCCGTCCGGTGTGTCTTTGATGACTTGGACCCGTTGTCCGGCGACGACGATTTCCCAATCCTCGTTCTTCGCGGTCGGAATGAATTCACGGAGCTCGTCCATTCGTTTGTCATGCGACAAGAGCACCTGCTCAATCAAATATTTCGTGAGCGGCATCTCTTTCGCCCCGGCCGCGAGCATCGTCACGACGTTGTACGGTTTGACCGATTGGATGAGGTCGAGGTTCGAGCCTGTCTTCAAGAACTTCGGCGTAAAGCCGGCGAACGGTCCGAACAACAACTCTTTGCGCCCTTCGATGAAGCGCGTGTCGAGGTGCGGCACCGACATCGGCGGTGCGCCGACTTTCGCTTTGCCGTATACTTTCGCGTTGTGTTGTTCGATGACGTCACGGTTCTTACAGACGAGGAACAGACCGCTCACCGGGAATCCGCCGATATGCTTCGATTCCGGGATGCCTGTCTTCTGAAGGAGTGGCAGGCTACCGCCACCGCCGCCGATAAACAGGAACGGCGCCGTGTGCGTCTCGATTGTGTTCGCCTGAATATCCTTTACCTTCACTTCCCACAGCCCGTTCGCCAACCGTTTGACGTCCTCGACGCTATGCTGGTAATTGACCTCAACACCTTGGTCGGTCAAATGATCAAACAGCATCCGCGTGAGCGCGCCGAAGTTGACGTCGGTACCTGAGTCGATTTTCGTCGCCGCGATCGGCTCATCGACGGAACGACCTTCCATGACGATCGGCATCCAGTCACGGAGCTGTTCCGGGTCATCTGATAAGACCATGCCTTCAAACAACGGATTATTTGTTAGCGCTTCCAAACGTTTCTTCAGGAAGCGGACATCGGTCTCGCCTTGGACCATACTCATATGTGGAATCGAACGGATGAACGCTTCCGGGTTTTGAATCAAGCCTTTGTTGACGAGATGCGCCCAAAACTGACGTGAGATTTGGAACTGCTCATTGACGTTGATCGCTTTCGAGATATCGAGCGTGCCATCCGGCTTCTCGGTCGTATAGTTCAACTCACAGAGCGCGGCATGTCCCGTCCCGGCGTTGTTCCATTCATTCGAACTCTCTTCCCCTGCACTTTCGAGCTTCTCAAACACTTTGACTTCCCACTCTGGTACGAGCTCTTTAAAGAGCGACCCGAGCGTCGCACTCATGATGCCTGCACCAATCAAAATGACGTCTGTTCTCTTTTGAACACTGCTCATGAAAACCCCATCCTTCTCCCCTGGATTTGTGTATGAGACGATTCGGTAAATCCCCATTCGCCGACTCGCCCCGTTTATAATTGTTATATTGATTATAACGCTTTTGTGATGTTTGATAAGGGTTAAGTACGGAAAACTTTTAGAGATTCTAACGAAGTTATCTCGCGGGAACTAGAGATGTTATGATGAATACAATCAATACTTAAGAGAATGAGGTAGCTATAATGAAAAAGAAAGTAAAAGTAGTTGCAGCAGTGATTGAAAATGAAAATCAAGAAATTCTCTGTGCCCTTCGCTCAACAAATATGTTGATTCCAAATATGTGGGAGTTTCCTGGTGGAAAAGTTGAAGACGGTGAAAATTTACAAGAAGCACTTGAACGTGAGATTTCTGAAGAGTTGGATTGTGAAATCACTGCGCACGAAGTGATTAATGAACATGTACATGAATATGAGACGTTCATCATTCAATTGATTTCATTACGCGCCGAGTTGAAATCTGGGACACCTGTTGCGACAGAACACGATGCATTGATTTGGTTAAAACGCGATAACTTACATTCCCTCGTGTGGGCCCCAGCAGATATTCCTGCTGTCAACGATATCATCAATCAAACGACAAAAGCCGAGAACGTGTAACCATCACGTCTCGGCTTTTATTAATGCGTTTGTTCATGTAAGTAATCGTAGAGTTGCTGATCAACACGTTCTTGGAGGAGCAAGTTCATCGTAACCACCGATAATTCTTGTCCATCTTGATTCAGCATTCTCGTATCTTGAACAGATTCGCGATCCGGTTTTACTTCACCCAAATAGTAGAAATCTCCACCTTCATCGTCGTCTTTTTTCACAAAAAGATGAATATCGATGTTTCTTTCTTTCGATCTAATAATCTTTTGTACTTCCTCTGATTTTGTCGTTCTTCTGCTTCGCGTATACCAATGAAACACTTCCGGATTAATAAACGAGTCTCCGTAATTGACGCTAGCTTCAACGTCTTCGCCTTTATGATACGTGACAAAAATTGGACAGGTTTGATGTTTTATTTTATAGCCATATATCGTTGATTGTTCTTCTTTATCCCAATTTAATAGGCGACAAGCGTCTTTCCTCGTATACTTTTCAAGTCTGGTTAATGGTTTCGTTTGATCGTATCGTTGACCTCTAGCTAAAGAGGCTGTTAATACATCTTTAAACAACTGAGTGAACCATTCGTCTTTTAATAAAAACTGCATATGCGATGAAAATTTATATACTTCATTCTCCCATAAAATTAAAGACTGCCCTCCATACTTTAAGCGGTCAGCATCCTTAAAAAAGTTTAGTGATAATACGTTTTCTAAAGAGTGAATGGTAGCTTTGTCACTTCGTATGCCCTTTTCACGCAAGTGACGAATAAAATCTTCTTTGTTCAAACTTTCCTGCTCTAACAGAAGTTGCATTAACAATGTCTCATGTACTCGTTTTCCTGATAATAACTCTTGAGTCACCATCAACAGAACTTTCGAGTGAACGGATGGAAGGTCAGGGAGATCATGCTCCACTATATTCAAAAATGCACCGTAATGCCCCTTCTTTGTTCCAATAACAATTGGATCCATTGAATAATGTTCAACATAATCACTTAACATCGGCGGTCGGCCTAAACGGTTTTTCAAATTGTGATAAGCCTCTTTTAACACTTTTAAGTCAGTGAGTTTCGCTTGATTAATCGATTCGTAAATTCGCTCTTTGGCGATAGCTTCAAAGTTAATGGTCGACGTGCCAGAAATGTAGCTACGATCGATCACTTTTCTCCGAATCGAATCTTTATTTTGAGACCGGTCTCCAGACAAGGCGACTGGAATCAAATAATTATTTTTGTAGTTAGCAATGAAATCGATAACGGTCACGTATTGTTTCGAACTATGCTTTCGTAACCCTCGTCCTAATTGTTGGATAAAAATAATACTCGATTCTGTCTGCCGTAACATGACGACTTGATTGATGCTCGGAATATCAATTCCTTCGTTGAATATATCAACTGTTAAAATATAATCTAGACGACCCTCTTCCAAATTAGTAACTTCAACTTGTCTCTTTTCTTGCGAATCATCTCCAGTCAACGCACATGTTCGAAAACCTCGATGATTCAATTCTTCAGAAAGTCGTTTCGCTTCTCGTTTTGAACTACAGAATATCAACCCACACAAACGCTCTCCAGAAAAACCATAGTAATCCATCTTCTCTATAATTCGTGTCACTCGTTCCTCGGACACGAGTTGATTGAATATATCAATCTCTACTTGATCTCCACTCACCTCAAGATCGGTCACCCCAAAGTAGTGAAACGGACATAACATATCTTCTTCAAGCGCTTCTTGCAGTCGAATCTCATATGCAATGTTGTAATTAAACAGTTTAAATAGATCATATCCGTCTGAACGTTCAGGAGTTGCTGTCATTCCTAGTAAAAATTCTGGCGTAAAGTGTTCAATAATTCGTTGATACGTGGTTGCTCCCGCCCGATGACTTTCATCAATTAGAATATAATCGAACGCATTTCGATCAAACTGATTTAAGGTTTCTTGTTTAGAAATCGTTTGAATAGTCGCAAAAACATATTTAGCATGTATAGCTCTGCTCGTTCCAGAAAGAACTCCAAAATCTTCTTCTTTCCCACCAATTACTCGCTGAAAATCTTGTTTTGCTTTTTGCAGAATTTGCTCTCGATGAACAATAAATAGCATTCGCTTCGGTCGATAGCGACGAACGTCAAAAGCGGCTAAATATGTTTTTCCCGTGCCCGTCGCTGACACGACCAGCGCTCTTGTATTTCCATGCGCACGAACGGCCTCGATTCCATTTAAAGCTGCTAGTTGCATCGAATTAGCTTCTACTTGTAACGCTTCTTTTAATCGATTTACTCCATATGAGTCTGGAAATTCAGCTACACGTTCTCCGAAGACTGGTCGATACGAACGTTCGTAAGCTGAAACCCATTCAGGTGTCAACCGGACTGAAACATTCCACATTTCTTCAAACTGATCGAGGAAGTGTCCGACAATTTCTCCATTCTCGTGAGAGGTCAACTTCAGATTCCACTCGTAATTTGTCTTTAACGCTCCAGACGTCAAATTAGAACTTCCAACAATTAAGGAGTAGTACTCTTCGTGTTGAAAAATGTATCCCTTAGAGTGGAATGCCTCAACTTCTGAAATGCGAATATCTACATTCTTCAGTTTTAATAGTTCTTTAAAGACTTTAGGCTGATTAAAGTATTGGTACGTTGAAGTCATGATTTTTCCACGGATACCTTTGTCATGTAAGTCGGAAAGCGTAGATTTTAACGTGGCTAAGCCAGCTTCCGTAATAAACGCAACAGAGAATAAGAAAGATTGGCATCCCTTCAGTTCGTCTAGAAGCGAAGTGAGTACATCTTGTCGTTTATGTTTTTCATTCATTAATAATTCAGGTTTAAATGGACTCACGTGATGATGATGCTTATCAATGAACCCCTTTTCTAACGAATTTTTGAGTTGTTCTGTAAAATGAGTCATACGTACCTCCAACATGATTTATACTAAGTTCAAATAATTTCAATACCAAAATTTTATTTTACATATATTTCATTATTAGCTTCTGCATAAAAAATGATCAAGGAGGAACTTCATGTCTATGTTCTATCTCATCCGTCATTGCTCGGCCACCGGTCAAGAACCGGACGCACCACTCACCGAGGCCGGTGAACAACAAGCACTCACCCTCGCTGACTTCTTTCAAGACATTCCTGTCGATCGCATCATCTCGAGCGACTATACGCGAGCCATCGCCTCGATGGCACCACTCGCCACATCCAAGCAGCTGACCATTGAAACGGAGCCGAAGTTACGCGAGCGCATCCTCTCACTCGAACCGCGTAACGACTGGTTCGAGCTGTTGCGTCATTCGTTCACCGATGCTTCGTTCCGTGTGCCGGGTGCCGAGTCGGGTCAAGAGGCGACGGACCGGATCTTGAGCGTCATTGACTCACTCGACGACGTAAACGGTGCGACCGTCCTCGTGACGCACGGCAACCTGCTCGCGCTACTGCTTCAACATGTGGATAACCGTTATGACTTCGACACGTGGCGCAATCTCAGCAATCCCGACATTTATCGCCTCGACATTGTGGATAACTCTTGGTCGGTGAATCGCGTCTGGTCCGTCCCTGCCTGTGGATAACGTTATCCACAGAAAAAGCCGTCTCATTCACGAGACGGCTTTCGTTTTTCATTTCTCCACAAAGAACATCGAGATGGCTCCGAGGCCGACGTGCGTCCCGACCGAGACGCCCATCTGCATGAGGTAAATCTCACCTTCAAAGTCGGATTCGGCTTGAATCTTCGCCTTCAAATTCTCGGCAATCTTTTGATCCGACGTATAGCCGATGATGACGAAGTTGGTGATGTCCTTGTCGCAGCGTTTGATGAACTCGTCCGTATAGTGCTTGAGCACTTTACGCGTTCCCCGCTCTTTGGCGACGATGGCCCCTTTACCGTTCTTCATGCTCATAATCGGCTTGACCATCAATAGCTTGCCGATGATGGCACTCGCGTTCGAGATGCGTCCGCTCTTAATCAAGTGGTCCAAATCATCGACCGACAAGAAGTGCTTCACTTTCATTTTATACTTCTCGTTGAAGTCGACGAGCTCCTCGAACGTCGCCCCGGCTTCACGCATCTGGGCGCTCTTCATTAACAACCAACCGCTCCCATGGCTCATCGAGCGTGAGTCGACGATATGAATCTTCACCGTCGAATCGGGATGCGCCTCTTCGAAGTACTCTTTTCCGAGCACAGCCGATTGATACGATCCACTCGTCCCGCTCGACATGCAGATGCATAAAATCTCATCATGTCCACTCTCAACGGCCTCTTCCATCAGCTTCATAAATGTCGCCGGGCTCGGCATGCCCGTCGTCGGGAATTCCGGTAGCGCTTCCAACATTCCGTAAAACTCATCGGGCTGGATGTCGACACGGTCTTCATACGATTTGTTGTCAATCGTGATGATGAGCGGCGCGACGCCAATCTCATATTTTGCTAAAATCTCATCGGATAAATCACACGTTGAATCTGCTAGTAATTTTATCATGGTACCCTCCAAATAATCGCCCTCAAATGACGAGAATCGTCCTAGACCACTACGTCGATTCAGACGTCACGATAGGACTTCTCCATTGTATCAGATATGGAGGGGTAGGTGTTTTTTTGCCAGGCTCGAATATGCGTTTGTTTGCTCGTGTCGAAGCAACCATTCCTTCCGCCAGAGTCCGCCCGCATAGCCCGTCAACGTCCCATTCGATCCGATGACACGATGGCACGGGATGACGATGCTCAACCGGTTGCGTCCGTTGGCGCTGCCGACGGCCCGTACGGCGCGGTCCCGGCCGAGTCTCACGGCCAGTTCGCGATACGAGGTCGTCTCGGCGTATGGAATCATGACCAGCGCCTGCCACACGTCCTGTTGAAACACGGTCCCCTCGACTTCAAACGGGAACGTGAACGCGTGGCGACGTCCGTTGAAGTACTCATCGATTTCTCGATGGCACGTTTTCAACACGTCCGGCGTCATTTCATCCGCTTCAAAACGGACGTCCGTACGTTCGACGAACAGGATGGAATGGATGGCCGTCTCTGTCCCGACAATCTCCAGAATCCCAATCGGACTCACGTAGTCCAGTCTATACGTCTCCATACAATGACCTCCATAGATAGAATGTGGCGTACGCTTCCCATCCGGAAAAACGTTCCCCGTACAACCTCACTTCGTCTGCCGTCAACTTGTCGCTTCGCCCAAGATGATGCTTCAACGCCTGATGCAGACCAGCGTCCGCGGCCGGGAACGCCGTCGGGTCTTGGAAACACTTCATCCGGACATACGCGGCCGTCCACTCCCCGACACCGCGTAAGCTTAACAACCGTTCATGCATCATGTCGGGTGGCTCGCTGCGCAACTGCTGTTTCGACAATCGTCCGTCCGTCATTTCCTGGGCGATACCGATGATATATTCTGCTTTCCGGGTGCTGAATTGGAGCGGTCGCAGTTCACTCGGGTCGAGCAGTGCAATTGTCTCTGGATTTGGGAATGCCCAGTACGTCACGCCGTCCACCTCCCGGGATGGTCCATACTGCTCGACGAACCGTCGTTTCAGCGTATAGGCGAACGAGAGTGTGATCTGTTGGCCGATGACGGCCCACGTGAGCGCCTCGAACAAGTCCGGGAATCCGATCAGCCGCAGCCCCTCGTACTCTCGGACGAGCGGATGCAACAGTTCATCCGTCTCAGCCATCCGCGCGAACGCGGCGACGTCTTGGTCGAGATCAAACCAGTCGCGGACGTATCGTTCCACATGTTCTTGCTCCGTTTTTGAAATAATGTCTTCCGGGAACACGATGACGAGGCCTTGGGACGTCTCCATGATGTCACCCAACAGCAACCGTCCGTCCACATCGAACAGCTTCGAGACGGACGTTTCGCGAGCGACATGCATCACTTCATCGTTTGAACGTCGTAAAAACTGCAGACATTGCTGAAAATCAAACGGAGCGGTGACGTGAATCTCGAACGATGAGCGACTCATCGACTCCCCCCTTTCGATACGCACTCGGCGCACAGCCCTTTAGCCGTCGAAAGACGCGATAAAAGTTGGACGGCGTTTGAAAGCCGACCTCATAACAGATGGCGAGATTGCTCATGTCCGTCGTCCGTAACAGATGGGCCGCCTTGTCGATGCGAACTTTTTCGAGCAGACGGCGCGGCGTCTCGCCTGTCGCCTGGGTGAACGTCCGCTCGACATAGAACGGGCTCAAGTTGACATGCTCGGCAATCTCCTCGAGTTTGAGCGGACGTTTGTAATGAGTGAGCAAAAACGCCGTCACGTCGTGGACGAGCGCGCTCGCCGGACTACGGTCGACCTCGGGCTGACATCGTTTGCACGGCCGAAAGCCGGACGACTCCACTTCCGCTTTCGTCTCATAGAAATCGACATTCTCTCGCTTCGGTTTCCGCGAGCGGCACGAGGGACGACAGTAAATCCCGGTCGTCTTGACCGCAGTATAAAACTGGCCGTCATACGCCGCGTCACAGGCGAGCACTTTCTCCCACTTCTCTTCAAACGTCAGCATCTCAGCCACCCCCTTTTGTTTCACTGTAGCAGATTGATTTTCGTTCACTCGTCCTGTTTCTTGCGCTTACAGTCTACATTCCCGCGATTCACGAATCTCATTGATTTTGAATCCGTCTTCGCTTCTGACTCGTACTATGATTACACGACTCAATTGAGTACACTTTAGCTAATCAAGTCAGAAGGAGTACATACGATGCAAAAGCGATTTTCCTGGAAACAACTGAAATGGTTGCTTCCATTCCTATTGATTGGATTGATTCTATATCAGAGTGGCCAAGAGCTCCAAAACCTGTCGCTCGCCGCGGCGTTTCAAACGTTAGAGGCGTTGACGGGATTCGAACAAATCGCCTTGATCGGACTCGGACTCGTCGCCGTTTTGACGATGACCGGCTACGACTACTACTTACTGCGCTCGCTCGACGTCCAGCTCCCGCTCGCGAAGCTGCTTCGCGCGGCATGGATCACCAACGCGATGAACGGCATGATCGGGTTTGGCGGCGTCATCGGCATCGCGCTCCGGACGTCGCTGTATCGTCCATATACGGACACAAAGCGTTTGCTCCGGGCCATCGGTTGGATGACCCCGACGCTCATCAGCGGCTTGTCGCTGCTTGCCGCAGGCGTGCTACTCGGGCTCTTCCCGGCCGATACGCTCACCGGAACGAAACAGTGGATTTGGCCGGTGCTCCTCGCGACACTCGCCGTCCTGCCGCTCTACATATATGTGACGCGGAAGCGATCGAACTTGGATTGGCCGACCTTGCTCGGCTATATCGCGACGTCGCTAGCCGAATGGGTGACGGCCGGGCTCGTCGCCTTGTATGCCCTGCATTTGCTCGGAGGCGAAGCACCGCTCACGGCCATGATGGGAATCTTCATCGTCGCGACCATCGTCGGGGTCGTCTCGCTCGTCCCGGGTGGTGTCGGTTCGTTTGATCTATTATACCTCGTTGGGATGACCCAGCTCGGCATCGACCAAGAGATCGTCTTGTCTTCCTTGATCGTCTATCGCTTCGTCTACTTCATCGTCCCGTTCATGATCGGCCTATTCTTGGCGGCCCTCGTCTTCGGGGACCAGGTCGTCAAGCAGATTGAGTATAAACCGATCATCGGGTCGTCTTATGAAATCGGGACCGTCGTCTGGCGCATCGTGTCGCGCACACTCGCCAAGACCGGACGGCTCGCCGGAAGCCTGATTGCATTGATGACGAGTCTCGTCTTGTGGTTCCAAACGCTGTTACCGAGCGTGTCACCACTCTATTCGACTTCCCTCTGGTTGCAGTGGGTCGGCACGCTCGCACTGTTCACCGCCGGTCTGTTGACGCTACTGACCACGTTCGGGATGTACATCCGGACGAAACGCGTTCTCTGGCTCGTCTGGATTGCATGTATCGTCGCCGGCATCGGTGTCCTCGCACGCGGCTTCAATTTGTTCGAAGCGTTCGTCGTCGGTGGATTCGCTTTGTTCGTGTGGTTGACCCGGACCCAGCACAAACGCTATCGCTCCATCGTGACCGTCAGTCGCTTCGTCCGCAACGTCGCCTATGTCGGTCTCTACGTCGGCACGCATGCGTTCCTGCTGCAATCGTTCAGTCAGACCGACACGATTTTCTTCGATTCGGAAGCGGCCGCCGGGTTGAGCATCGCTGCCGTCGTTTTGTCCGGACTGCTGTTGATTGGCATCTTCACGCTGTTCAACCGGTTGAAACGTCCGAAGCTCGGCTTGTCGTTCGAACCGTCCCGTTTCGCGGCGTTTCAAGCCGCGCATGCGACGACGAGCGCGTTCGATTTGGCCTATATGAACGACAAGCTCGTCTATTATGGGCCGGACGACGAGGCATGTCTCTTGTTTGCTAAATCCGGCAATCACGCCATCGTCCTCGGTGATGTGCAAGGAGCGCGTGACGCCGCGTCACACTTGTTGCTCGCCTTTATCGAAGAGACGGACCGGCTCGGCTATATCCCGCTCTTTTATCAAGTCACTCCGGATTGGATGCCACGCCTGCACGACGCCGGTTTCACGTTCTTCAAGCTCGGTGAAGAGGCGACGGTCGATGTCGTCACGTTCTCGCTCACTGGCAAAAAGCGCGCCAACATGCGCTCGCTCCATAACCAATTCACGAAGCGGGGCTACACGGCCGATATCGTCATGAATCCGTCACCCGAGTTGATTACGTCACTGCGCGGCATCTCGGACGACTGGCTCGGCAATCGAAGCGAGAAAGGGTTCTCGCTCGGCTTTTTCAATGAGCAGGCCTTGCCCCATTACCCGATTGCCCTCCTGCGTGACGAGACGGAACAAGTTATTGCCTTCATTACGCTCCTCCGTGGCCATGACACCGTCTCTATCGATTTGATGCGCTCTCACGGTGAGGCTCTGCCCGGATCGATTGAAGTGCTGATTCTGCACGTGATCGAGTGGGCACGGGCAAATGACTACGCCCATGTCGGCCTCGGCATGGCACCACTCGCCTCAGTCGGGGAGCAACCGTTCGCGTACTGGCCGGAGCGGATTGCGGCCGATATCTTCGAGAACATCAGTTACATCTATCCGTTCAGCGGGCTCCGTCAATTCAAACGCAAGTTCACACCGACGTGGGAAGCTAGATATTTGGCCATCCGCAAGCGTCGGAAACTGCTCCCGTCCTTGCTTCGGACGGCACGGTTGATTAGTCGGAAACGAGAATCTTAAAACGCCAAAGAGCGCCTCGCATGCGAGGCGCTCTTGCTTTCGATTATTTTACGGTCACGCTGACGTTATCGATCGTCACATCGTGCGCGCCGAGCGGCGAGCCTTCCGTGCGGCCGAGCAAGAATTTCATCGCTGTCATGTCCGTCTGGCCCATCGTGAGCTCGAACTCGTACGACTTCGTCTCAGGAGTGACTTGGACGATCTCGCTCAAGAAACGTGTGTATGCCGCGTTCTCGATTGTCACTTCCATGTTGCGGGCCACTGTCGATTTGGCGTCAAAGCGCACGACGTACGTTTGACCTGCATGCAACTCGAGACCGCCCTGTTCCATGAGCACGCTCCACGGCTCTTGTCCTTCTTGCGTGATTGACAACTGAGCCGCCTCGTTCACCGCTTCGACCGCCGCTTGGGCGTCAAAGTGGACGTATGAGCCCCAATGCGTCAATCCTTCAGCGAACGAACCGTTCTTGAGCGGCGACGGGTCAACCTCGACCGGTGTCACATCCAACAGTTGTACATCGTCGAGCGTGATTTCACCTTTAGCCGAACCAAGCACGAATTGGAGTTGGCTCAACAAATCCGTCTCTTGTTCCATCGTGAACGGGATTTCAATTGATTGGAAGTCGCGCGTCAACGACACGTCTTGGAGCGGGAGATATGCTTGCCCGTTCAATCCATTCAAGCCGACTTGAAGCGATTTGATGCGTTCCGATTTCGCGTTGAAACGAAGTACGTAGTCACGGCCTTCCGTCAATTGAATGCCGTTTTGGACGAGCGTTGCCGGTTGCCCTTTCTTCGCGTTCGTCACGAACTCGAAGTGACGCGCTTTCTCATCAACTGTGCCTGTGCCTTTCGTTGCGCCTGGGTCGAACTGCCAGTAAGTCAAGCGGTCCATTGCCCCTTGGTCGAACGTTCCGTTATAGACGTGGTTGCCGTTTCCGAGCGCCGGTTTCGTCGCGTTCGGGTCGAGCGCTTCACGCGGCGTCTGTTCGACGCGGACGTTCCCGATTTGGACGCCTGCCGTGCTGAGGCCGACGTTGAATTCGAGGCGTGCCGCGAGATCTGTGTCTTCCGTCATGTCGAACGTCATCGAGTACGTCTGGACATCGGTCGTCAAATCGAACGAGCCTTCATCCGAATACTTGGCGTAACCGCGGTCCGGTCCACCGCCGACTTTGACAGCGATCGAGCGAGCCGAGTCGGCACTCGCGTCGAACGTCACTTTGTAGTGACCTCCTTTGCCGAGTGACACGTTTTGAATCAATTGGTGCGAGTAAGGCTGACTGCCCGCTTGTGTGATTGAGATATCCGCGAAGCGTGAACCCGCCTGTTCAATCACGTCGATCGATCCAACTCCACCGAAGTCAGGGAGCGCCACATAGTTCCAGTTCACCGGGTCGAGCGCCTGCGAACCGTTCGTTACGGTCGTGATTGGCTCCGTGTAGTCTTGGTCGTAGACAAGGTTTCCGTCTTCAGACGGTTGTTTCGCTCCGTCCGGAAGCACGATTGTTTCGTCGGTATACACCGGTTCGACCGCTTCGCGATAGTCACGGTTCTTCAAATCGAAGACGCGAACGTAATCGACTTTCATATCAGCTGGGAATGGTGTCGTCGCATCGACGTCTCCATCAAACCAGCCGCCGACGGCCAAGTTCATAATCAAATAGAAGTTTTGGTCGAACGGTGCCGGATAGCTGTATTTCGTAGCTTGGTTCAACCCTTTCGAGTACCAATCGTTTTGTGTCTGATACAATTTCCCGTCAACGTACCAACGCAACTCGCCTGGCTCCCACTCGACCGCATATGTATGCCATTTGTCGATGCCGTCGCCTTCTTCAAAGTGGTAGTCTTTGCCGGTATATTTATTGTTCGGCCAGTTCTCGCCGTAATGGATCGTTCCAGCGACCTTGTCAGGCTGGCTCCCCCATGCTTCCATGATGTCGATTTCACCAGACGCGGCCCAGGCGCCGTAGCGGTCCTGTTCCGGCAACATCCAGAACGCCGGCCATAGTCCTTTGCCGGTTGGGAGCTTCGCGCGCATCTCATAACGGCCGTACGTTTGACTGAACTTACCTTTGGTCGTCAACTTCGCTGACGTGAAGTCGTATGACCCGAGTTCGTCTGTCACTTGTTCTTTTTTCGCACGGATGACGAGGTTCCCGTCTTCTACGAAAGCGTTTTCATTTTTGTCCGTGTAAAATTGCTTCTCATTGTTTCCCCAACCTGGTGTGACCGGCGTGCCTTCAGCGTCTTTCAACCAGTTCCCCGTGTCAAAGTTCCATTTCGTTTGATCAATCTCTGATTTGTTGAACTCATCCGACCAGACGAGCTTCCATTTCGTGTTGTCTTTCTTCTCCGGCTTTTCGGCAGATGCGCCTTGTGCGGCAGATAAGACAAGCCCAGTTCCGAGTGCAAGTGCGACCCATTTCTTCATTACATTTCCTCCCTTGGCATGAATGAAGGCAGGGACGACACAATCGACCTTGCCTCTTCTAGTGACGTACAGATTGAAACCGCTTTCCGAAAGCGCTTTCGTTAACGCTATTATAAATTTTTTCCATGCCTCGATTCAACCATTTTCTTGAAGTGAAATGAAAATGACATAAAAAAGCATCGACGATGAATCAAGTCGATGCTTCCGTGACGGTCCAATCTGAAATCGTGACTTTGAATCCAGGCGCCTCCGTATCCGGACTACAGGCGTACGGTCCGACGCGTAACGTCGACACGTCATGGAGATGGGCGATCCGCAACTGCTCACGAGCACCTCCCTCGTATTCGAAGAACACCTCGACATCGCCATCGGTATAGACGAGTTCGAACGTCAACCGTCCGTAAATGTTTTTATTCGGGAAATCTCGCGTCGACCAATCCGAGTAGCCAAAGGACGTGACGACGGCCCCGAGATGTGACGGTCCGTCCGGGATATACTCGACGGACGTCTTGAGCCAATGGTCGTCGTTGACGTATAGCAGGATTCCGGCCTGATCATATGTATGGCTCGGCTCCATCTCAATCGTCGCCCGGCACGTAAACCGCTCGGCCGACACGTCCGTCACCAAAGCGTGCGCCGTCATCCGGTTGAAGCCGTAATGGGTGTTCCGCCAAAAGTCGGTGTCTGGTGCCGTCTGGAACGTCAGGTGCTCACCTGCGTTCACTTCATTAGGTTCATTGATCCACTGATACGTTTTCCACATTCAATCGTCCTCCTTGATCTACTTGACGAAATGATCCGTACCGATGCCGCATCGCGAACAATAAAGACAGCATCGCCCGTTTGTATGGGATGAAATGTCCCAACTCCATCAATTCGAAAACGGTCTTCTCTTCGGCCCAACGAACTGCCTGGACCTCGCTCTGCTGTAGCGTCAACGCATGGATATCGACTTCGGTCTCAATTAAATAAATATCATCGAGCACACCGTCTGAATGGAACGTCAAATGCGGGCGCATGTTCGTCATGTCAATCGCGAACCCGATTTCTTCTTCTAGTTCACGCATCGCTGCTTGTCGACTCGTCTCGCCAGCGAGAGCGTTGCCCGCAACTGTCACATCCCATCCGTTCGCCCAGTTCTCCTTCTCCGATGTTCGTTGTTGAATCAACATCTCGCCTTGTCGATTGAACAGACAGACATGTACGACCAAATGACAATCTCCTTCGTGCGCTCTCGTGCCGCGTTGCCAAAGACGATTAGTCCGTTCTCGATGTTTCGTATACACGTCCCACAGTTCTACTTGTTCAGGCACGGCTCGATTCCTTCTTTTCGTAGCTGTAGATGGCGCCCCACTGTTTGCGCATCGAAAATAATAGCGAAATCATCGATTCATAATACGGAATGAACGTCCCTGCTTGAATTCGCTCGAGAATCGTCGCTTCGTCCGCCCACTGCACGGCCTGCACTTCTGATTGTTGGAGCGTCAACTCGTCGAGGTCGACGTCTGTCTCGACGAGATAGATATCATCGAACCCCTCATCAAAGTTGACCGTCAAATGCGGCCTTGTGTGCGATAAGTCGAGTTTTAGCCCGATTTCTTCTTCGAGCTCGCGCATCGCTGCCTGTTGGCTCGTATCGCCGACCGTTGCACTACCACCGACCGTGATGTCCCACATGTTCGACCAACCGTCTTTGAACGGTTGGCGCTGCTGAATCAACATCTGTCCGTCCTTGTTGAAAATGCAGACGTGGATGACGAGATGAAAATCGCCGTTCTCGAGACGGTTGCCCCGCTGCCACGTCCGCCCTGTCTTCTTGCGGTCCACATCATACACATCCCAAAACTCCATCGTTCCATCCCCTTCATGTCGCCGCGCTGGCACCTGCGGCCTGGTCTGACTTCGCACAATCGATGGCGACGACGATCGAGATGAGCATGTGCTCCATCGTCTCGTCCATCACTTGAATCTCGTAACTGTCGCCCCATGACAGCCATTTTTTCTGAACGCTGCCGATGACTTGGCCGTTCTGTATCACTTGGAAGTCCATGTCCCACCAGTTGCCTTGCACATCGATTCCGGCCGCATCAATCGTATAACGTGGTTTGAACAACGTAAACTCTTTTGAGATCGTGACCGTCTCCTGGCCTTCGACGTCGACATAGAACTTCGGCAAGAAACTGAACGTCTTTTTCGTGATTGTCGTAATCTCATGGCCTTCTTTGTCTGAAATCGTAAACGACTTCGGTAGCTTCATGAAGCTCCCTTCGACGAAATACAAATCGTTCTCATCCGCATCTTTGATGGTGAAGCGCCCGCGCAGGCTGAAAACCTTTTGTTTCATGTAGAGCGTGTTCATCGTCATCCCTCCGATTGAGTGTGATACCTTATATACGGAATAATACCCAAATCGATTCAGTTTCCTTCAACGCTGATATGACTCTTCGAGAGGATGTCTGGAAGATCCGCCAATCGATTGATGACATGGTCCGCCTGCCGCAACTCCTCTTCTTGAGAAAAGTCGAACCGACACCCGACTGCAGTCAGACCGTTCGTTTGCGCCGCCACAATATCTGAAAGTCGATCACCGACGACGAACCCGTCTTGAATGTTATGGGTTGTCACGATATGAGCGACCAAATCACTTTTGTTCAACGTTTCGATGTGCTCGATGCTGTACGTTGCTGTAATCCAATCGTGCAAGTCATAGTGCGATACAATCGCCTCAAGATAAGGAATCAATCCATTGCTGGCGATATACAAGGTACAATTCATCGCCGTCAGTTTCTCAAACAAAGCAGTCACCCCTGGATAGAGCGCCCCGTTGCCACTTCGAATATTTTCGATTAAACGGTTCAAGAAATAGTCGTCTGCTGCGCCTCGAACAGACACCGAATAGTCAGGGAGCAACGTTTCCCACACGACAGGCAAGGGAACTCCCATAATCTCACGATATTGTTCAATCGGTGTATCACCTTCCCATCCCTCGTTCTTGCGTAAAAAGTGAAACGTTTCGTCGAGTGCCTTCTCTAAGATGGTCTCTGTCCGAAACAAGGTGCCGTCCATATCAAAAATAATGGAAGTGTTCATACATGTTCCCCCTACAATGAAATGACATTTATTGGTTTGTTTATCATACAACTTTTTGTTCAAGATGCACTACAATCAATCACCATCCATCTGACATCACTCAGTAAGGAGGAGCGTACTTGCTAAATCATATTTCAATCGAACTTGATGTACATTCGTTAACATACTCGAATCAAATCGTTGGCAACATCGCCTTCGTCATCGACTTTCATGATTATTTCCCGGGACAAGGTTGGTCGGATTTCGTCGCCATCGTCTTGAACTGGTGGGCCGACAATGCCCGTGCCCTCGTATTCGCCCCGTTGCGAGAGACATACTCGTTTCAGTTCATGGACGGTCCGATTCGGATAGCCGCTAAAAAAATGACCGCCACTGACGTCGAGCTCACATTTGTAGAAGATGGTCATGCTAAGACGCCTATGGGGACTGTATCGCTTGAGGAATTGAAACATTCCCTCATCAAAGCCAGTCATCAGTTCATCAACGCCGTGAATCGAAACGGATGGCAGAACGAGGAGGTTGAACAGCTCCGTCACGCCGTCAAAGCGCTTCAGGCATACTAAAACGCCGCCTCGTATTCGAGACGGCGCTTCGTTCATTATCCGTTTTTCATGCTGAACGAGTCGACGAGCGTGAACGTGATGTCTTTCACGTCGAGACCGCCGAGTGCGAAGTAGAGCTGCAAATAGTTGTGTTGGTTCAAGAAGAACACTTGCTTCGTCTGCGTCACCCATTCCCCGTCCGTCCCGTTGAACGTGAACGTCGGGCCCGGGATGTTGTTGGCGAACAACGTGACCGGCATCTGGGCGAGTTCGCCCGCGTCCGATTTGGCCGTGATCGTCACGTCGTACGTGCCCGTCTCATCGACCGAGACGGCAAAGACGTGCGTGTTCCCTGTCGACGTGTCGGCGTCACTCAAGCTGACACTCTCCCCGTTTTCGAGATGGCGATACGTCACATCGAAATCGATGGCTTGTCCGGCTTCCTCGTCGAGCCCAATCACCTCGACCGTGCCGTCGTGAATACCGAGCTCGCGCTCCATCGCCGGAGACTGTAAGACGAAACGACAGATGTTCGCCGCACTCCGGAGCAGTTCACCGCGCGTGAGCGAGCCATCAGCGAGTGCCGCCCCCGTGTTGTCATCGAACGAGTTCGTGTCCGGACGGTCAACGACCATATATAAGTCGTTTTGCGACTGGACCATCGCTGCCGTGTTCTGACGGTTCGCCGGCTCGTCTTCTTGGTGGTTCACTTTCGCCCACCAGTCGGTCATGACGATGCCGTCAAAGCCCCACTCGTCACGGAGGATACGTGTGTTCTGGTCATAGAGCCCGGCCGTCCACACGCCGTTGACGGCGCCGTACGTCGTCATGATCGATGACGCCTTGCCTTCTTTGACGGCCATCTCGAACCCTTTCAAGTAAATCTCACGCAGCGCCCGCTCTGAAACGATTGAATCGATATCGTGACGGTGTGCCTCTTGGTTGTTGGCGCTGAAGTGTTTGAGCGTTCCCGTCACGCCGACGCGATGCATCCCGTTCAATTGGGCGATCGCCATCTTGCCGGTCACGTGCGGGTCTTCCGAGAAGTACTCGAAGTTCCGGCCGTTCAGTGGGTTGCGGTGGATATTCATCCCAGGTCCGAGGAGCGTATCGACGCGATTTTTCCGCATCTCGAGTCCAATCATCTCGAACAGGTCTTCGACCAATTCGACGTTGAACGTCGAAGCGAGGAGCGTCCCGTTCGGAAGGGCGAACGCCTTCGTCCCGATGTCCATCCGGATGCCGGACGGGCCGTCTGCGCAACATGCCGCTGGGATGCCGAGTTCGTTCAAGCGGTCCGATACCCCACCGAACGCAGCGGCCGTCCCCGGTGTCACCCGTGGCGAGTTCATCCCTTGTCCCCGCACGATGCAGGCGAGATCTTCGTCCGTCAATTGATCGAGGAACGCGTCGAGCTCGACCTTGCCCGCATAAACGTCCTTCAGTGTTAAGCCGTTGTCACCGGCGTAGTCGCGCGTGACCGGACGTTCGGCGAGATAGCGTGCCTCGACATCGACCGCACGGAGCGGCGTCGGCACGTATTCGACCAAATAGCCATGCTCGCCAGCGACCGGCTTGATGCGGTCGAACGGGGTGACCGGGGCCATGTTCTCGCTGAGCGTCTCGACAAGTTGTTGAGATGCCTCTTCATACGCGAACACCGGTCGCGCCGAGCGGACGTCGGTCCCGAGGTGAAGCTCGTATGTGCCCGCCTCGAGAACAAAGCTTGATACGTGCCCTGTCGCGCCGTTGTCGTCATAGCTCGCGAAGTCCGCGACCGGTATGCTGAGTGTGAGCGTCGTCCGTTCTCCCGGTGCGAGCGTATCCGTCTTATCGAAAGCGACGAGCGAACGGGCCGGGTTGCCGAGCACACCTTGTGGCTTCTCGATGTACAGCTGGACGACCTCTTTTCCGTCAACGGCGCCTGTGTTCGTCACATCGACGGTCACCGTGATCACGCCGTCCTGTTCGCCCGCCGTCGCGACGTCGGTCGTGAACGTCGTGTATGACAAGCCGAAGCCGAACGGATAGAGCACCGCGTCCTTGGCGAACGTCTCGAAATAACGGTAGCCGACATAGATGTCTTCTTGGTAGATGCCTTTGTCCGCATGTCCAAAGTTTTTCGTCGACGGGTAGTCCTCAATCGATTTCGCGATCGTATCGGTCAACTTTCCAGATGGCGTTACCGCACCCGTCAACACGTCGACGAGTCCTGTCCCACCTTCTAATCCCCCTTGCCATGCGTAGAGGATTGCGCTCGGTTGATGCGCCCAGTCCATGTTGATGATATTGCCGACGTTCAAGACGACGGCCGTCTTCGTGAATGTTTTTGACACCTTCTCAATCAACGCCTGCTCGATGTCCGTCAACAAATAGCTGCCCGGGTCGGCCGTGTTATCCCGGTCCTCACCAGCCGTGCGTCCGATGAAGACGAGCGCCATGTCGGAGGCTCCTGCCGCTTCCGCGACGAGCTCGTCCGTCACCGCCATCTCTGGCTGTGACCACGGTTCGCCGGCCCAACCGACACCTTGGTCGAACGGATTCGCTTCGACCCAAATCTCGTACGTCTCAAGAAGCGACGCGTTCAATCGAATGCCTTCGGTCGCCTGAAGCGCCTCGAGCGGACTCGTCACGTGCGAGACGTTGACCATCCCACCTGATCCCGTGCCGCTCTTGTAGTAGTTGAATTGGCTGCGCCCGAAGACAGAAACGGTCGTCCCCGATTGAATCGGAAGCGTCGCCTGCTCATTCTTCAAGAGGACGGCCCCTTCTGCGACGGATGTCCGCGCCAATTGTTTATATGTATCCCAGTTCAATGTGTAAGTCTTCATCGTGTCATCTCCTTCATTCCATTTGCGATTTCAATCAAACAGTCTTCGGCTTGCGGGAAGTCGCCGAGCTTGTCCATAAAGGCGTGATCCATCCCGCGATATTGAATCAGTCGTGTCGGCACGCCGTCACGTGCGAGTTTACGTGCGTACGCCTCACCTTCGAGACGAAGGTAATCGTATTCGGCCGTGATGATCAAAGCTGGCGGTAAGCCGTTTACATCATCCGCGAACAACGGCGACACGAGCGGGTCGGTCAGCTCGGCCTTGCCTTGTAGGTAGATTTGGTTCAACAAGTCTTCTGAATCACCGAGCGCCATGACGACGCCACGGATCAAATCATGATGATGCTTGATTTCATAGCGGTCGAGCGTCCATTCGTAATCGTCTGTCGGAATGGAGCCCAAATTGACGACCGGATAAATGAGCGCCTGGAAACGAATCATGTTCGTCTCGTTCGAGCGGTCTAGTAAGCAACAAGCGGTCGCCAAGTTCCCACCGGCACTGTCGCCGGCAACGGCGATGTCGTCCCGTGACACCCCGAGCTCAGCGGCACGCTCGTGCACCCATTCGAGCGCTCGGTAACAGTCGTTCAGTCCGGCTGGAAACGGATGCTCCGGCGCGAGCCGGTATTCAACCGAGACGACGAGGGCGTTCGCTTTCTCGGCGAGCAGTTTACACGGGTTCTCGACCGTATCGAGCGTCCCTCCGAAGAAGCCACCGCCGTGAAAGAACAGAATGGCCGGTAACGTCTCTTCCGTACGCGGCCGATACAGGCGCGCCGGGATGTCGCCGTCAGCGCTCGGAATCATAACGTGGTCTGTCGCGATGTCCATCGTCGTCACGTCACGGTTCGGCCAACCCATGCTGGCACGGGCGGACGCCAAGTCGAATGACGTTTCCAGCTCGGATGCGGCATATCCTTTGATGACGGCTAACACTCGTGGATCGAGGTCTCCGGTCACATCAGCGTCTGGGATAGGTTTGATGATTGTCTCGACGCCGTTCTCATAATTCATGTTTTGAGACTGGCTCAAGAGCCTTACCAGTTGTTCATAAGTTTGTTCCATCAGTTCATCCTCCTGACATGTTTAAAGGGTTCGCCCTCGATTGGTAGAATAAGGATGTATCATCTACGAAAACGAGGTCTTGTTATGTACAGTACAGTCGAAAGAGATACACACTTCCAACACGTGCTTCACCATCTACAAACCAACACAGGTGTTCAAGGTGTCGTTCAGCTCGGCTCCGGTGCCGCAGGCTATCAGGACCAATACTCTGATATCGATTTAATGGTCGCTGCCCGTACTGGCGTTGACCCCCAATCCATCAAGCAGCATCTAGCCGGCTACTTTCTCCAGTTATCCCCGGTTTTCATCAAAGAGAAGCGGTTCGGACCGGATATCTTTTTATTGATCGTCCTGCTCGAGAATCAATTGGAATTTAACGTCTCCATCGCCCCGCTGGAAATCCTACCGGTCCGTTCCCCGCTTTGGAATGTGGTCGTCGACCGGGACGGACAACTCCTCCAACGCATGGAAAGCGAACATGAACGGTTCATCTCGAGTCCAATCCGGTATGAGACAGGTGACGTTCCTTTCGAGTTCATCTATGCCTCGCTGGCGCTTGAGAAAGAGTTGAAGCGAAACAATCCCATTTATGCCTTGAAAATGCTCGAGACGTTGCGCGAGTTGACGTTGACGGCTCAGGCGCTGAAAGAAGGACGAAAGGTCCATCAATTCAAGGCGTATCATACGTTGAATCATTCGTTCATCGAGGACTATTTACAGACATATCCGGGCTCCGTCGACCTGGTGTCAATCCGACGCGCCAAACAATCACTTCACACATTGTTTGCAACTTGTTTGGAAGACCATCCGCAGTTCAAACTTAAACCGTATATGGAGCGTTTGCTTCAAGAGCGATAAAACTTTCAAAAATTGACAATTATCCAGCTTTTCCATACCATTCTACTAATGCTTCAGTAGAAAGGATTGATGTCCATATGTCACAACCAGTACGATATGATGTCGCCGTCATCGGCGCCGGCACGATGGGCATGTCAGCCGCCTCGTTTTTAACGGAACGCGGTGCCCATACGCTCGTTATCGATGCGTTCGACCCGCCTCACAACAAAGGCAGTCATCACGGGGACACCCGGATGATCCGACATGCCTACGGGGAAGGTCGTGCGTATGTCTCACTCGTCAAACGGGCCCAAAAATTATGGGAAGATCTCGACCGTACGTCGCAGTATCCTATTTTCAAGAAAACGGGTGTCCTCGGTATCGGGCCACGCGATTCGGCGTTTCTCGGTGAGACGATTGCCTCGGCCGAAAAGTATGACTTGCCGCTCCAGCGTTTGTCGAAAGGAGACATCGAGACACGTTGGCCCGGACTCTCGATTCCAGACGACTATATCGGTTGCTATGAGACCGAGTCGGGACTGCTCTACAGCGAGAACGCGATTCGAGCGTATCGCGAACGGGCCGTCGCAAACGGTGCCGAGCTCGTCATGAACACGCCGGTCGAGTCACTCGAATTCCATGAGGACGGGGTCACCATCGTCACGTCCGAGGCGACGTTATACGCCAAGAAAGTGATCGTCACAGTCGGGGCCTGGGCGAAACAACTGCTCCCCGACCTGTCGCTCCCGCTCACACCGACCCGGAAAGTCGTCGGTTGGTTCGAGGCTGACGAGACGCTTTATTCGGATGCGTCGTTCCCGTCGTTCTTCGTCGAGGACAATGACCGGATGTTCTATGGATTCCCAAGTCTTGACGGGGCCGGACTAAAAGTCGGACGGACCGACGGCGGTCAGGCCATCGATCCGAACCTACATACGCAAGACTTCGGTCGCTATGAAGCCGACGAAGGCGATTTGCGCCACTTCCTCGCGACGTATATTCCAGAGGCGAACGGTGCCTTGAATCAAGGCAAGACATGCCTGTATACGATGTCGGACGATCATGATTTCATCGTCGATGTTCATCCCGAACATCACAACGTACTCATCGCCTGCGGTTTCTCAGGTCACGGCTTCAAGTTCGGCAGTGTCATGGGCGAAGTGCTGAGTCAGCTCACGCTAGACGGGCAAACATCGTTCGATTTGAGTCGCTTCCGTCTCGCTCGTTTTCGTGCATGAACGACGAACCGCTTCGTTTCGTGTATAATGAAGCGTAATCCAAATTGCTAATGAAAATTTCTCGAATAGAAGTTTCTTACACGAAAATGAGGTAAACCTATGAATCAACCAAGCTTTTCAGACTATCGCCTAAGCGAAGATATCCAACGCGCACTAGGCATCATGAAATACGAATCACCGACCGAAGTCCAACAGAAAGTCATCCCGCTCGCACTCGAGCGTCAAGACTTGGTCGTCAAAGCCCAAACCGGCAGCGGGAAGACCGCAGCGTTCGGCATCCCTGTCACGGAACTCATCGAATGGGAAGAGAACAAGCCGCAAGTCTTGATTCTCACACCGACGCGCGAACTCGCCGTCCAAGTCCGTGAGGATATGACGAACATCGGTCGTTTCAAACGCATCAAGGCGACCGCCGTCTACGGGAAAGAACCGTTCTCGAAACAACGTGAAGAATTGAAGCAGAAGACGCACATCGTCGTCGGGACACCGGGACGCGTCATGGACCACATCGAACGTGAGACACTCGTTCTCGATAAAATCGATTACTTGATTATCGATGAGGCCGACGAGATGTTGAACCGTGGCTTCCTCGCTGACGTCGAGGCGATCCTCCAAGAATTGCCACGCGACCGTGTGACGATGGTGTTCTCGGCGACGTTCCCGAACGATATCGAGCGCCTGTGTCAGAAGCACATGAACGAACCAATCCGTGTCGCCATCGAATCGAGCGGTGTCACCGCTTCGACGATCGAACACGGCTTGATTGAAGTGCGCCGAGAAGACAAGCTCGCTGTGCTGAAAGATGTGACCGTCGTCGAGAATCCGGACAGCTGCCTCATCTTCTGTCGGACGAAAGAACATGTCGACACGGTTTACACCGAGCTCGATCAGGCCGGTTACTCGTGCGAACGCCTCCACGGTGGCCTTGAGCAAGAAGACCGTTTCGCCGTCATGGAAGGGTTCAAGATGGGCAACTTCCGTTATCTCGTCGCGACCGACGTCGCAGCACGTGGAATCGACGTCGATAACGTCAACCTCGTCATCAACTATGACGTGCCGATGGAAAAAGAGAGCTACGTGCACCGGACCGGACGCACAGGCCGTGCCGGCAACGCCGGAAAAGCGATCACGCTCGCGACACCGCATGAAGGCAAGTTCGTTCGCGCCATCGAAGCGTTCATCAAGTTCGATATCCCGGAGATGGATGCACCGACTGAAAGAGAAGTCGCGCGCAACCAAGCCGCATTCGAAGAGAAGTTGAGCGGTCGACGTGTCGTTCGCAACAACAAGACGGCCCGGATCAACCAAGACATCATGAAGCTACACTTCAGCGGCGGGAAGAAGAAAAAACTCCGCGCCGTCGACTTCGTCGGTACAATCGCCAAAATTCCTGGCGTGTCGGCTGACGATATCGGCATCATCACGATCAACGACCAGATGACGTACGTCGACATTTTGAACGGCAAAGGCTCACTCGTCCTTCAGGCGATGGAATCGACACCGATTAAAGGTAAAAAACTAAAAGTTAGCAAAGCTCATAAATAAACAATCCAGGTTTCGGAGAGGAAGATCTCTCCGGGCCTTTTTTGTGTTTAACCAACATTATCGAAAGCGCTTTCGATAAACTTTAAAAAAATAAGACTTATCGAGATAACGCTTTCAAGAGCATCATACCGATAACCGTTCCGAAATTCAACTATCCTCACGTGATTGACAAAAAAAGGCTCAGACGATTGTCTGAACCTCAGTCTTCCAAATGAAGAAAATCAACCTTGTCCTCTCGAGTCGAACGATGTCTCGACAGGAGGACAGCAAGGGCGGTCATCCGCTCAACGATTTCTAACGGGTGAACCCGCTCGCCTCCGTCCGCTTAGCGTCAGTCGAGCAGCTCTTCCGAGATCAACTTGAATCCTTCGATTTCCGTGTCTTCTTCTAGTTCAATCAACAGGCAACGTTTCCCTTTCACGTTCACTTGTCTCACGTACTTCAAGTCTTGCGGGCTGATCGAGATATTGGCGACTTTCGTATTGATTTTAATCGACTTCGACGTGTATTTTGGGACGACGCTACTCGCCTTCATCTCATATTGGCGGTCGTCGACGACTTGTTGGAACGCCTGCTCGACCTTCTCCGTCGTCACGTCCTCGACCCCGCTCGCTTTCAAGACGATCTCGACGGTGCGGGCGTCAATCATCGGCACGCTCTCTTCCTCGTCCTCACGCTCCGCTTCGGCGAGGATCATCTGGTTGATTTCATCGTAAACGGTAGCGAGCGTCCCGACGTTCACTTCTTCACCGATGACGGTCTTGACGACCTCCTCGAACATCGCCTTCTCCTCGACCGCCGTCACAATCTCGGTCCCGTTCAAGACGTTCTCGATAAAGCCAAAGTCCGGTTGATGCGCCTTTTGCGCGGCATACAAGATATGGTTGACGTCGGCCGCATTGTCCGTGAAACACGGGAACAAGAAACCGCCGACCGGGGCGTCGAGCTTGATGACCGGGTTGATAAAGATGTTCGATTTGAACTCTCGCTCGATATAGTCGAACACGAGCGATTGTTTTGGGAGCTCGGTCTGGTTGATGCTGCCGAGGATGAACCGCGACGTCCATACCTCGTCACGCATATCGATTTCCGTCTCCTCCGAGTGACGGCGTGTCGGCTTATTGTATTTGAAGCGGATGAACGTGATGACCATGTCCTTCTCGAACGGCGCGTCCTGCACCATCTTGAGTGCGACCCGCTGCATCATACCGGCCCATTCTTCGATGTCGTCGCTCCGGAGAGCCTCATACAACAACGTTTGCGTATGGTCGGTCTGACCTGCTTCTGGATGCTGAAACTTCACTTCGAACAACTTCTCGTCAATTTTGCCGCCGAGCACTTTCTTGAAGTTGGCGAGGAACAGCTCTTGGTGCTCCTGCTCGACAAACGGGAACGAGCGCAGTTCCTCGTGGAAAATCTCGTTGCTGTCTTGGCGAATATAAATATTATAAATATCAGCGATTTTTACCGCGTCCGCATTCAACTTGAAATGCTTGCGAATCGCCGCGATGTCTTTTTGATTCATTCATCCCAACTCCTTCGTCCTTTACTACAAACCGCCTTCATTATACCAATAGTTGGTGCTTGCGCGTATGTCAGTAGTGCTAAAGCCGGGACGTCTGATGTCATGTATCATGTCCCTGACCTCAAGTTTTATAATCGTTGGATTCATTTTTGGTAAATTTGCGTATTTCTCACTTCCTTGCCATGTATATTCGATGTGCATCGTACGTTTACGAGGCGCGTCGTTCAGTCGTCATACATAATAGGAGGCACAAACATGCTTAAAAAATGCATCAGTTCGTTATTCGCCATCGTCTTGGTCGCCACGTCGCTCCACTTCACGACGTCGACCGCCTCGGCACTCCCGCCGAACATTCCATCCAAAGCAGATGCGCTCTCGAAATTGAACGCATTGACCGTTCAAACCGAAGGCGCGATGACCGGCTACAGCCGTGACTTGTTTCCGCATTGGAGCAGTCAAGGAAACGGGTGTAACACGCGTCACGTCGTCTTGAAACGGGACGCCGACTCGGTCGTCGACGAGTGTCCGGTCACGACTGGTAAGTGGTACAGTTACTATGATGGCATCACGTTCACGTCGCCGTCTGACATCGATATCGATCACGTGGTGCCATTGGCTGAAGCGTGGCGTTCAGGCGCGAGCAGCTGGACGACGACGAAACGTCAAAGCTTCGCCAACGATTTGAATGGGCCTCAGCTCATCGCCGTCTCGGCCAGCTCGAACCGTTCAAAAGGGGACCAAGATCCTTCGACATGGCAACCTCCACGCACCGGTGCGCGTTGTGCCTATGCGAAGATGTGGGTCGAAACGAAGAGCCGTTGGGGACTCAGCCTTCAGTCAACAGAAAAGACGGCCCTTCAAACGGCGATCAACGCCTGCAGCTATTAAGTTTTGAAAGGAGTTCGCTATGAACCAGCAATCTTCAGTATTTAAAGCCTCCCACGGCGTCATGACCGAGGAAGTCGGCGTCATCAGTGGAGAACTTGAATTACGGACGACGTGCCAGGAAGACGGCACGCTCGAGCTCGCCATCACGTATGTCGGGGCGGCCGAGTGGTATACGTTACCGGGGAAAGACTACAAACTACATGACGTGCGTGACCACGAGGTCGTACATCGCTTGCTCGTAAACGTCCTCGAGCGGGCATAACAAATGAGCCGACACGGCATCGTGTCGGCTCATTGTTTGTACTTGTCTAATAGTGTCTTCGGGATATGGCAGTAATCATCCGGGCATCGCGCGAGCCGGTCTTGATGCTCGTCCGCGCTTCGGATGTAGTTCGTGAGCGGCAACACTTCGAGTGCGATCCGGTCGACATCGTTCCGTCTGTGGATAAACGCACGGGCCGCATCCACATGGTGAAGATCCTCGCTATAGACGCCGGTCCGATATTTCTCCCCGACGTCCTCGCCTTGACGGTTGACGCTGTATGGGTCGATGATTTCAAACAAGTAATCCATCAGTTCATCCATCGTGACGATGTTTGGGTCAAACGTCGTTTTGACGCATTCCACGTAGCCATCATATTTTCCATCGAGCGAATCCGTCGTCCCATTCGCTCGCCCCGCTTCTGTCTCGACGACGCCCGGTAACGTCTTGATGAACGCCTGCACGCCCCAGAGACAACCTCCCGCTAGATATACAGTTTGCATATAATCTCCCCTTTTAAATTTTAGTAACTAAATCCCACAATTATGCATAAATACGCTACGATAAAATAAATCATTGATTGGTGATCAGATACGGAGGACCTACTTTGAAAAAACTCATGTTGACCACACTTTGGACCATCACGTTCGTCGCGAGTATGTACTATGTCGCGACGGGAGAATCATTCGTCTCAATGAGCCAGTCCGTTTCCGTTGATCACAATGAAATCGAACGCTATTTGACGACCGAAGTGATGGAACCAAACTTCGGCGGCGGTGTATGGACCACGTACAAAATCCTAGACACGAATACAACGAAGAGCGAGGTCTATGTTTGGGCGCTCATTCAAGAGTATGTGCAAGAAGGTGACCGCTTCGAGCAGGGATCGGGCATGTCAGCCCCCCTTGTATTATACATTGATAGCGATGACGAATCATTTACCATTCAAGGCCATCGCTTACCTGGAGACGGTTCATCTTATCCGACCGACTTATGGACGCTGTTCCCGGTCCATGTTCAACTCGCGATTTCTCCGCATCCAGATGGCCTCGTAACCAAATTGCATACGCAAATGGAACAAAAACTTTCGCAAAGCCAGCATGCGAAAGACGGAAAGGAAGATTGACTTGAAAATCACGACACGCGCGATGCTCATCTCGACCGCGCTTCACCTCTTGTATCTCGTCGCTACGTTCGGAATCGGCTTCATCCGCACGCTCAATTACGAACCCGACATCATCGCCGAGGCGGATAATGTCGTCGTATTGCAAGATGAAACCATAATCGGGACGACCGGCACACCGTTCATCTACGTCTTCACATGGATTGGCCTAGCAATCGTTCTGGCGCTCGGGATGTTCACAGTTCAACGAATTCGCCAAACGCGTTAAACATGAACGGAATCCGAAAGTATTCTATTACATTTGTTGTAGAATTCAATTCAGGAGGGATGTCGGTTGAATATCATTCAGCAGATCAGACAACTCTACACTCCATCGCATGACTTAAATCACAGGGTTCGGTTCTACCCGGACACGCTTTAATATATACGTGTCGTTCTAGCCGACTTGATTGTTCATCCCCAAACCTCTTGCAACGTATATCGAAATAAATCATTCAGTTGTGCCGTTGGATCATTTACTTGAACGTCCAGCGATTCCACATATGCTTCAAAACGTTGAATTTCTCGTTCTACAAATTCGTTAATGACGGTAATCCGAGGTTCTAAATCAAACTCATCTCCGGCCAACTTTCGCTCTAATAATCGATCAATCGAATGCTTTAATTCACCATCTTTTAATGAATCCTCTAAAAGGACATGAAAACTAATCGGTGGTGCCGTATTATATTTTTCAATCCACTGGCAAGCCAAAATCGGACGAAGCACGTAAAAATATTTTTTGATACGAACTACCCGTCCTTGCAAATATTCACGATAGTTGTTTTTTGCCATATTTAAGTAATGATGTAACATCGAGTTCGGATAAAATACATCTGATTCTAGCGCTCGCATATTATCTATAAGCGTGTACTGTTGATAGTAGACAATCTCACTTCTGAGCCATTCCAAGAGAGGGGGATTGTTCTTTCTAAATAAACGCAATGCTTTCGTGATTTCCCAACCACTGATGTCTAATAAATCGTTAATCGGCTCTTCAATTACATCACGCTTTTGTCCAATGCCTTGAGGATCGATGGCTAAATACCACTCAGGCAGATGAATGTAGATAAATCGAACATCATAATCGCTGTCTTTTGAAGGGAATCCCCAGGCTCGGCTGCCAGACTCAACCGCATATAGAATTTTTACACCGTACTTCGCTTCAATTTCTATTAGTTTTTGCTGGATTATTGTATGCATTAAAGAGATCTCTTTTGTAATTTAGACGTTAGTTGTTTATTTATGTATGATTATAGCGGAAATGGAGATGAGTCAATGACCTATGTCTGCCCTGTCTGTGGATTTGATGGATTAGATGAACCTGCTTACAACAAATTTAATGATCCTTCATTTGAGATTTGTCTATGTTGCCAATTTCAATTCGGAGACGATGATGACATCGAAATTGAAGAGGGTTTGTTTATGCAACGTGAAGAGACACACACTAATTATCGAAAGGCTTGGATTGAAAGTGGAGCTCCAATTTTTCAGACTGAATATTACCCAAAGCAATTCCAATACGATGGTGCGGTAACGAAAAAACACTTGATTGAACAACTGAAAAATATTCATATTTTTGAGGAACAATAAACATTCAATGATCTAACGATGTTGTTAAAAAGACCACCTGTGATCTTCTGGTAAGCATTCATCACACAGCAGTTTCCCTTCAAAAGTTGCTCCATTACACAACTGTAACAATGGATTACTTTTTTCTCTGTCCGTTGTCCAGCGCCTACAAGTCGCACATTGTCCACAGTTCATTGAAACTGGATCCAAGATAACCGTGGAGCAACTTTCCCATTCCACATTCACTTCATTCGTACCTATTCTGATTTTTTGGTCATGAAACAGCTCATTCGTAATTTGATCAATCATCCCAAAATCCTTATGTACTTCAGTCTCCTCTACTTCTACCAAAAAAGATGCATTGATCAAAACTGTTTTCTTCAAAGTGAAGACTCCTTTCAGACATTCAACCCCTGTCACTTTTAATTAAAGTGGGTATTTGATCTTCAAAGCCATAAAATCTTTTTAATATGATTAGTATTCAGTTGTCTAAAACATTCACCTGTAAAAAAAGCGTCAAAGACAATGATTTACCTTTGACGCTTAAGAGAATATATGTGTAATTACTTATGACACGGTCCTCTATAGTACATTTTAATTAGGTTTTTTAACTTTTATAGAGAATAAGCTTTAAAGACAAAGCCTGTTTTAGGACGCACGTCTCTCTTGTAAATAGCCCCAGTGACTGCTACGCTCAGCCTTTCTTCACGCTTAAGACGGTCACTGTTAGCAATATGATTGCCATTCCACATAGTTGAACAGCGTTGAGTGTTTCACTGAGGATAAAAAATCCAAAAGCGGACGCCGTGACTGGTTCGACCATGGCAACAACAGAAGCCGAAGTAGGTGACGTTTTTTTCAAACCTACTACATATAAAAAGAAGGATACCCCCGCGCCAAAGATCCCTAATAGAACCATCCAGAACAAGTCTGGTGAGTAAATGACGGATACTGCTTCATTCAAGTCTGTAAAAATCAACATAATTAGCGTAAATGTCAGAAAAGCGATGACCAAAATCCCTTGTGGTTCTCCATGCTTTGAAGCATATTTGAAACCAAAAATAAACAAAGCATATGATAGCCCGGCGCCTAAGCCTGATAGAATTCCAATCACTGAAATTTGATCGGACCCCACATTGTAAACTTCTGTCAGCAAAACGACACCCACCATCACGAAAACGATTGTTATGAATTTGAAGAGAGAAGGTTTCTCCAACCGAAATATAAACGAGATAAGGAGAACAAAGATAGGTGCCGTATACATCAAGGCCGCTGCTACCGCGACGCTTGATTCTGAGATGCTAACAAAGTAAAAAACAAAATTTCCTACTATCCCGATGCCTGCTACGATGGCCCAAAGGCTTAAACGCTTGTTTAACCGGACTGGTCGAAATACAAACCAGATTAGAAGACATATTAACCCTACAGTTCCTCGGTAAAAAGAAACGACCAAAGGGTCCCAACCTTTACTCATTAAAAAGCTACCGAGCCCACCAGAGAGACCCCATAAGATTGCGGATAAAAAGACTAATCCTATACTCAGATGACGCACGATTTACACCCCCACATTACCTTGTGAAGGTAACTATACCTCTCACTAGAAGAGTTATAACTTGGTTTTATGAATAGTGCGATTTGTCTTACGCGTAAACTTTGAAATAAATCACAACAGACCATCTAGGCTGGTTACTACGCAGCGTGCTAGATGGTCTGTTGTGATCTCTTATGCTTACTTATGGTACGGTTCATTCCGGTTGATCCGATACGCCCGATAAATCTGCTCACACAAAACGAGCTTCATCAACTGATGCGGGAACGTCATCTTCGAGAATGAGATCGTATCATCCGAGCGTTTCATGACATCATCCGACAATCCGAGCGAGCCACCGATGACGAATGCGATTTTGCTCTTGCCGTACGTTGCCAAGTTGTCGAGCTCACGGGCGAATTCTTCGCTCGTCCGCTGTTTGGCGTTGATGGCCAGAGCGATCATATGCGTGTCCGGACTGATTTTCGCCAAAATCCGCTCGCCTTCTTTTTGTTTTACTAAAATCATGTCCGCCTCACTCAAATGCTCGGGTGCTTTCTCGTCCGCAACCTCGATTTCCTGCACTTTCGCATAGGCCGACAAGCGTTTTGTGTACTCGGCAATCCCTAGTTTCAAATACTTCTCTTTTAGTTTGCCGACCGTGATAATTGAAATATTCATCCAATTCTTCCTTTTTCCACAGTTTTTTTGGAGTTATCCATAGGGTTATCCACAGAGTTATCCACAAATCCACATGTTGATAATCATTTTTTGCTTGACACAACATATGTTGCGTCGGCATCGCAGAACTCACATGTCACTTGTCCACTTGTGGATAGTTCTTCAAGCAACGGGTATTCCCCCGTCTCATCGACAATGATATCTAAAGCGATTTCAACATGTTCCTTGCATACTTTTTTTTCCACAGGTCTTCCTCCTTAAAAAAGAAGCGTCGCCGCTCCTTTACGTTGCTTCAGTTAATGTCGCCTCGGTCTTGCCTGCCTTGCCGCGCCGCGTATATTCGATCGTGACGTTATCCCCAACCGTGGCGTCTCGATACAGCGCGTCTCGTAAATCGACGTAACGTTTGATGTCGCGGTCACCGATTTTGACGATGACGTCACCGACACGAAGGCCTGCCTCTTCGGCTGGACTTCCGGGCGTGATCGCCTCGACGAACACCCCGTCCTCGTTGTCAAAACCAATTCCATACTCTTCCCGGACGTTACCCGGTACGGCGATGACTTCTTGAATCGTGACGCCGAGCTGGGCCCGTGTCACTTTCCCATCACGCTCGAGCATATCGATGACCGGCAACGCGACGTTGACGGGAATCGAGAAGCCGACCCCTTCGACGCTCGCCTCGGCGATTTTCATCGAGTTGATGCCGACGAGCTCGCCGCGGATATTGATGAGTGCCCCGCCGGAGTTCCCTGGATTGATGGCAGCGTCGGTCTGGATGACCTCGGCGTTATAATCCATGAGGCCGTCACTGTTCGTATCGACCGGTACGGTGCGTTCGACACCACTGACGATACCACGGGTGACCGAGTTTGAAAAGACGCCGAGCGGATTCCCGATCGCCATGACTGTCTCACCCGCCTGGAGCACGGTCGAGTCCCCGAGTGCAATCGGGGCGACGTCGATATTGGCCGGCAGTTCGACCGATGCGACGGCCAAATCGTTGAGTGGATCTTCGCCGAGAATCGTCGCCGAAGCGACTTGTCCGTCGGCAAACGCGATGTTGATCTCATCCGCTTCCTCGATGACGTGGAAGTTCGTGACGATATACGCCGTGTCACCGTCGACCTTGTAAATGACACCAGAGCCCGCTCCAGCCTCCCACTGCGAGTCCGAGGTGAACGCCCGCTGGATGTTCGTGATGCTGACGACGGACGTCTTAGCCCCCGTCACAGCGCTCGTGATGTCAGATTCCGTGATGGTGACGGCTTGCTCGGTTCGAATGAGTTCATTCGTCACAAAACGAGAGGTTGGGGAATCCCAGAGCATCATCGCCAAAAAGAACAAAGCCGCTCCTAAGAATCCGCCAACCCCTCCGAGTAACAACGGTTTTAAATTCATTCGCGGCTTATGGCGCACGTGTTCTTCTTGTTTCGGGCGCCACTCGCTGCGAGATGGGTACATCGGTTTTACATCGTTCATTGTATCTGCTTCGTGCTCTAAAGGTTCGACGTCTTGAGGTTCATACTCATGGTGTCTCTCTTCATTCACGACGCGTCCCCCCTTCAAGACAGTGTGTTATCTGTCTTTTCCCAAGTTCGCTTATAAAGAAACGAGCGAAGTAGGGGTCGATGGGTCGGTGTCGCACAATTTGATGCGACCGAGGTCGACATCGCGCATCCCGAGTGTTTGCGAGACGCTCATTTGAGCGAGTTCTTTCATGTTGTTATCTTTACTGAGGTGAGCCAAATAAATCCGTTTCGTCTGGTCCCCGATGACCTCGCTCATCGCGATGGCCGCGTCTTCGTTCGAGACGTGACCGTAGTCCCCGAGAATCCGACGCTTGACGCTCCACGGATAACGACCCATTTGGAGCATCGAGACGTCATGATTCGATTCGAAAATAAAGTCATCGGCCCCGCGGATGACACCTTTCATCCGGTCGGACACATAGCCCGTGTCGGTGATGTGGGCCAAGCGTCTGCCGTCATGGGCGAACTGGTAAAACATCGGGTCGGCCGCGTCATGGCTGACGTTGAACGACTCGATTTCGATATCCCCGAACTGTTTGATCTCGCCCACTTCGAAGTGAAACTTCAAGGCCGGGTCGATCTTCCCGATCAAGGATTCCATTGCGTCCCACGTCTTCGCGTTCGCATAAATCGGTAAATTATATTTTCGAGCGAGAATCCCGACACCTTTAATATGGTCGGAGTGCTCATGCGTGACGAGCAGTGCATCGATACCGTCAAACGATCGGCCGATTTCGGTGATGCGTTGTTGCATCGCCTTTCCGGTCAATCCGGCGTCGACGAGCAATTTCGCCCGTTCCGTCTCAATGTAGAGGGCGTTCCCGGTCGAACCGCTCGCAAGCACACTATAGCGTAAAGTCACTCGATCACTCCTTTCATTCTTCTGAATCAAATTCGACCCGTTCGACGGTCCCATCGATCGCATTGACGAAGTACACGTCCGCGTCGATTGTGATCGACCAGAGCGGCGGCATGATAATCAAGCTGCCGGAACTGTCGAGCGGCAGGCTATAGAAGCCCGTGTTAATGGCCCGCATCTCTTGGTTCGGCTGGAAGTACTTCCGGGCCGCGAGTTGCGAGATCGCCTCGCTCGCTGTCAAGACGAGATCGTCTTGCGACTTCGAGGACAAGTTCGTCAAATGACGTTGTTTATAGTCGGTCACTTCAAGCGCTTCGTTCAATTGAAGCAACAGGAGCGACGGACCGATGTATTGCTCGGTCTCCCCATCGATTTCGGGGTTCGAGAAGATCTTATTGTTCTCATACGTCTGTACGAAAGCGACTTGACGCGTCTCGGCGTCATAGCGCCAGTACGCGTACTCGGAACCGAACGGGACGTACTCGGAGACGAACGTCGACGCGGTCGTCCGTAAATCGTCTTGATCGAGCGGGACCGGCTGTTTGAGCTCGACTTCGAGTTGCATATTATCGAGTGTCGTCGCCAGTTGGGCTTCTCGGTTCTTCGTGATCATCGAGGCCGACATCTGTTCTGACGACCCCGTCAAATATCCGATATCCCGGCCCATCCGCGGCAACTTCGACGCATCGACGTTCCGCTGGTCCAAAATTTGCGCGATCGACGTATTGTCGTTCGTCACGACCTCGGTCGCCCACGTTTCTGTCAAGAGCTGGAACAACAGGTAGATGTTCAGCGCGAGGAAGGCGAAGAGAAGAATTGTTTTCGCTTTACTCCAGTCCACGATACATCATCCTTTCTGTCCAGTCCTCCGGTTGATCGAATGGGATCCATCTCCCGGCTTCCCGAACGAACCAGTTCGGGGAGAACGTCACGTAACGGCTCGTGTCTTCATTGTATTCGATCTCATAACCGAGACGAATCTCAGTCACATTTTCAAATCGTCCGGCGTTGACGAGCGTATCGATCACATCTTGGCCATCCGCGAGCTGCGTCGTCCCGACCGAGATCAAGCGATCGATTTCGAGGTGGTGCCGAGTGATCGACCGGACTTGCGTCCCGTCGTTCTCGACACGCAACGTCGACAAGTCGACGGCGTCGTTGTTGATGAACGCTTCCCGTTGACTGAACACCGGGAACCCCTTCACGTGAAACCGGAACACGGTCGTCTCAAAGCCTTTATTGGCCGGCGTGATCGCATCGAATCGGAGCGACAAGCCTTGGCTCTCCGACGTCTCATCGACCCAACCCCCGTGGAAGTTGACGAACTCGACGATCGTGTCGAGTCCGATGACCGACTCCTGCTCCGAACTATTGCGTGATAAGTTGCGATAGCGGCTCGCGTTCAGGTTCGCATCGTATTCGGCGACGCTAATCCCGTTCGTGAGGGCGCCGACAGAGCTGGCCGGGTCGACTTCCTGTACGTTCGGGTCACCTGGGAAGAACGTATCGCGCATCCAATCGAGGCGTGCCGCGATTTGAATTTGAGATACGTCGTACGCGAACAGCTCGTTCATCTCGGGTCCGACGACAGGGATATAGTTGACGCGTTCATCCGTATACGTGACGCGTCGCATCGATCGGTCCGAATCTTTCAGGAACAGGCTGTTGACGTCACCTTGGCCGACTTTCGATAAGCGGCCTTCCCAGAGCGACTGGTCGCTCATGATCGTACGGATGCGCCACGTGTCGTTCTCCATAAAGATGAGGGCCCGCTGCGGTACTTTCCCGGACAGGCTATACGAACCCGGGATCATGTAGCTAAGCGTGTCCGCATAATATGGCTCCGGTAAAATCAATTCGACAGCCTGGTCGACACCTGCATACAAACTCGGGACGTTCTTGACGGCGAGCGGTTTGAATTCGCTCGCTTCAAACGATTCCCGGATAACGCGCATAATCTGTTTCGGCGTGTTCTTCGTGGCGAAGACGGCGTTATTCTCATGGACGACCGTCTGGGCCGGCACGATGACTTGTCGCGCCTGGCGTTGCAACGACTCATCCACCGTCGCGACTTGCGTCTCCGATTGAACCGACTGATACTTCGGATGATAATCCCACAGGATGACCGTTTGGACGATGGACGTGACGATCAAGGTGAGCAAGACGAGCGATTTCACTAGTTCTGGCTTCGCCAAGAAGCGTGGTCGTTCCATCAGTCATTCACCTCCACGATCGTGTCGAACGGGATGGTGAAGTAAATCGTCGTCCCTCGTCCAAATTCACTCTCGGCCCAGATGTCGCCGCCGTGAGCCGAGACGACTTCTTTGGCGATCGACAGGCCGAGTCCGGTCCCGCCGATATTGCGGGCCCGGGCCTTGTCGACCCGGTAGAACCGTTCAAAGATTTTTTTCAAGTTCGATTTCGGGATGCCGACCCCTTCATCTTTAATGCCGATGACGAGTCGCTTAGCACGGAGCATCGTCCGGAACGTGATCGTCCCGCCTTCCGGCGAGAACTTGATCGCGTTCGTGATGATATTGTCGATGACCTGTGTCATCTTATCCTGATCGGCATGGACGTATACCCGGCGTTTCATGAGCTTGCGGCGGAACTGGATCGTCTCGCCTTTCGTCATCTCATGCCGATCGATGATGTCGTTGAAGAACTGGATAAAATCGAACTTCACTTTCTGCATCGTATACTCTTTGCTGTCCATCTTCGACAGTTGCAATAAGTCATTGACGAGGCGGATCATCCGCTCCGTCTCGTTCTGTGTCGTCTCGAGGAAACGCGGGGCGAGCTCGTCATCCTTATACGCGCCTTCCGCGAGTACTTCGAGGTAACTCCGCATCGTCGTGAGCGGTGTCCGCAACTCGTGGCTGACGTTCGCGACGAACTCGCGGCGGTCTTGCTCGACTTGTTCTTGCTCGGTGACGTCGTGCAAGACGACGATCAGGCCGGTAATCGGTCCGCTATGCTTCTGAATCGGCGAGAAGTAGGCGCGGACGAGGAACAACTCTTCGTCCGTACTGAGGTCAATCAGTTTCGGCGGCATCGTCCCGTCTTCAGGGATGACGATCTCGTCGTCAAACTCGAGCAGGTTCTGCAGGTTCGCTCCCATCGCCTCTTCTTCGGCGAGCCCGATCATGTCGCGGGCCTGGTCGTTCATCAAGATGACCCGGAGCGAACGGTCCGTCGCGACGACCCCGTCCGACATGTTCTCGAGGACACTCGTCAAGCGGCGTCGTTCTGCTTCCGTCGTCGCATTCGCCTCCATGAGTTCATCGGTCAATTCGTTGAACGCGTAAGCAAGTTGGCCGACCTCATCGTCGGAATAGACTTTAACTTTCCGCGAGAAATTCCCTTTTCGCATCTCGACGGCTTGACGACGCATATCCGCAATCGGTCGCGTGATCGTCCGTGACAGCAACACCCCAAGGATTGATGTGATGATGAGAGCAATCAGCGTCCCGGTCGCGAGAATCCTCGTCACTTGTTCCATCTGGTTATAGATGGACTGCATCGACGCCTCGATGTAGATCATGCCGGTCGTCGTCCCATCGACCTCAGATTTGACCGGAACGGCAACGACACGCATGCGTTCGTTCGAGTCTTCATAGACGAGCGTCTCTTGCGCCCCGCTCGTCGCAAATGATTTTTGAATGAACGAGTTCGCCGTCCGTTGTCCGACGAGACTCTGGTTGTTCGGATTCGACGTTGCCCGGACGACACTGTTCGTGTCGATAATCTGGACTTCGCGAATGTCGTCAGCTAGCGTCGTGCTCTCCGTAAATTCAGACAGCAGTTGATCCAGTACCTGGTTCAACTGCTGGTCTGAAGTCGAGTCACCGCCGTTCGATGCGATCCCTTCACTGACGTTATAGCTCAGAAGGTTGGCGCGATCGACGAGCGACTGCGAGAAGTTGTTGATGTATTGTCGTTCGAGGGAGCGTACGAAGTACACCCCGATGACTTGCATCGCAACAAGAATGAGCAGCGCATAGATGACGACGAGCTTCCACTGGATAGATTTAAAGAAGTTCGTCCGTTTCATCGTTTAGTCTTCTTCTCCTGCTTTTAAATAGTAACCGACACCACGGCGCGTGATGATATACGTCGGCGTCGATGGGTTATCTTCGACTTTCTCGCGCAAACGTCGGACCGTCACATCGACCGTACGGACGTCACCGAAGTAGTCATAGCCCCATACGGTCTGGAGCAAATGCTCGCGCGTCATGACTTGCCCAATGTTTTGGGCCAGATAATGGATGAGCTCAAACTCACGGTGTGTCAGTTCGATTTTCTCTTCCCGTTTCGTGACCATGTATGAATCCGGATGAATCGTCAAGTCACCGATTACGATGTCATTGGCGTTGGCACCTTTCGTCTCTGGGGCCGGGGCCGTCGCGTGACGGCGCATGTTCGCCTTGACGCGGGCCAAGAGCTCGCGTGAGCTGAACGGCTTCGTGACGTAATCGTCGGCACCGAGCTCGAGTCCGAGCACTTTATCGATCTCAGAGTCTTTCGCCGTCAACATGATGATCGGCATGTCGTACTTCTTCCGGACTTCACGGCACACTTCCATGCCGTCTTTGAGCGGCAGCATGATGTCGAGCAAAATCAAATCCGGTTTGACTTCTTCGACTTTCACGAGCGCTTCTTCCCCGTCATAGGCGACGTGGACTTGGTATCCTTCTTTTTCAAGCTTAAACTTCAATATATCTGCGATTGGTTGTTCGTCATCTACCACTAAAATCGTACGATCCATTCAGTGAGTCCTCCTCTTATCGTTAAACGTACATGTCTATATTGTAACTCTTTTTCTATAGGTTAGAAAGCATGGTCCATTTCCGTGGAAATGAAAAGAGAGCCCCGAGGGCTCTCTGTCTTATGCTTCGTAAATATCACGCAAGATGACCGTCTGCTCACGTGCCGGTCCGACCGAGAACGTCAACAATTCGATGCCTGTCAACGCTTCGATGCGCTTGACATAGTTCTGCGCGTTCACCGGCAAGTCTTCGAACTTACGGATGCCTGTGATGTCTTCTGTCCAGCCTGGGAGCTCTTCGAACACCGGCTTGCACTGCTCGAGCACGCGGAAGTTCGGTGGGTACTCGTCGAGAAGCTTGCCTTCGAACTCGTATGCCGTACAAATCTTGAGCGTCTCAAGACCTGTCAACACGTCAATCGAGTTGAGGCAAAGGTCTGTGATGCCGCTGACGCGGCGTGAGTGGCGGACGACGACCGAGTCGAACCAACCGACGCGACGTGGGCGTCCTGTCGTTGTACCGTACTCTTTTCCGACTTCACGGATCGTGTGACCAATCTCATCGTCAAGCTGAGTCGGGAACGGGCCGTCTCCGACGCGTGACGTGTACGCCTTACAGACGCCGACGACGTGATGAATCTTCGACGGGCCGATGCCGGCACCGCTCGATACGCCGCCCGAGGCCGCGTTCGATGATGTGACGAACGGGTACGTTCCGTGGTCGATGTCTAGCAACACACCTTGCGCGCCTTCGAAGAGCACTTTCTGTTCTTCGTCGAGCGCGTTGTTCAACACGACCGATGTATCACACACGTACTTGGCGAACTGTTGGCCGTACGCGTAGTATTCTTCGAAGATGTCATCGAATTCGATCGCATCGACTTCGTACATCTTCACGAACATGCGGTTTTTAATCGCGAGGACCGTCTTGAGCTTCTCGGCGAACACTTCTTTGTCGAGCAGGTCGGCGATGCGAATCCCGATGCGCGCCGCCTTGTCCATATAGCAAGGACCGATCCCTTTGAGTGTCGTCCCGACTTTGGCGTCGCCTTTCGCGTCCTCTTCGAGCTTGTCTTGCAACTGGTGATACGGCAAGATGACGTGGGCCCGGTTCGAGATGCGGAGGTTATCCGTGCTCACACCGCGCTCGTGCAAATACGCGAGCTCCGTGACGAGCGATTTCGGATTGACGACCATCCCGTTCCCGATGACACATGTTTTGTCCGAGTAGAAGATCCCCGATGGAATCAAGTGAAGTTTATACTTCGTATCGTTGAAGACGATCGTATGACCAGCGTTGTCTCCCCCTTGATAACGCGCGACGACCTCGGCCTGCTTCGATAAGAAGTCCGTGATTTTCCCTTTACCTTCATCGCCCCACTGCGTTCCCACTACGACTACTGATGACATAATGAATCCTCCTTGTAGATAAACGTTCTATTCAAACCATCCGTAAGTGTACACTTGCTCTTGTTGAAAGTCAACCTAATACCGAACGATATTTTTAAGTTGTAACCTTTCGTTCGTTATTGAGGTGTCATTTCTCGTCCAATCATGGAATTCTTCAAAATCAAAATCCATTTAGGTCTAAAGACCGACCAAAAAAGGCGACGTCTCGCGACGTCGCCTTTGGCGGCCCCATTCGTCCTACATCGGCGGCGCAAAGGCTTGCGTCTCCATGTTGACGAATTTGTTGTATTCTTTTCGGAACGAGAGTTTGACCGTCCCCGTCGGACCGTTACGCTGCTTGGCGATGATGATCTCGATCGTGTTGGCGTCTTCACTCTCTTTGTCGTAATAGTCATCCCGGTACAAGAACGCGACGATATCGGCATCTTGCTCGATCGCCCCGGATTCCCGGATATCCGACATCATCGGCCGCTTGTCTTGACGGCTCTCAACACCACGCGAGAGCTGCGACAAGGCGATGACCGGTACTTGAAGCTCACGCGCGATCGCTTTGAGCGTACGCGAGATTTCCGAGACTTCTTGTTGCCGGTTCTCGCCCGGCTTTCCGTTCCCGACGATGAGCTGCAAGTAGTCAATCATGATCATGCCGAGGCCGTGCTCTTGTTTCAAGCGGCGGCACTTGGCCCGAATCTCGTTGACGCGAAGACCCGGTGTATCATCGATATAGATACCGGCTTGTGACAGCGACGACATGGCGAGCGAGAGCCGCCCCCAGTCCTCGGCCTCGAGCCGTCCCGTCCGTAGACGCTGGGCGTCGATGTTGCCTTCCGCACAGAGCATCCGCATGACGAGCTGCTCGGCACCCATCTCCAAACTGAAGATGGCGACGTTCTCGCCGGTACGGACGGCCACGTTTTGCGAGATGTTCAAGGCGAAGGCCGTCTTCCCGACGGAAGGACGGGCCGCGACGATAATGAGGTCGTTGCGTTGGAAACCGGCCGTCATCTTGTCGAGATCGCTGAACCCGGTTGCGATGCCGGTGATTTCGCCGCTCGATTGGTGCAGTTTTTCAATCGTCGAGTAGGCGTCCGATAAGACCGAGCCGATCGGATGGAAGCTTGACTGTCCTTTACGTTGCGAGACTTTTAAAATGTTCCGCTCGGCGTCTGACAGGACGGCATCGACCTCGTCTTGGCGTTCATAGCCGTCCGAGACGATGTTCGTCGCGGTCCGAATCAACCGGCGAAGCGCCGCCTTTTGATCGACGACGTTCAAATAATAACCGATGTTGCCGATGGCCGGAACTGCCTCGGCGATCTCCGCCAAATAGTTCAACCCACCGATTTCATCGAGAATGCCTTGGGCTTGAAGCTCCGAACTGAGCGTGACCAAATCGACGAGTTCGCCGCGGTCGTTAATCTTCAGCATCGCCTCAAAAATCCGTTGATGGCTGACACGATAAAAGTCGTCCGGGTCGACCCGCTCCGAGGCCGTGATCAGCCGATCGGAATCGAGAATGACGGCCCCAAGGACAGCTTGTTCCGCTTCGACGCTATGTGGCGGGGTGTTGACTTGAATCGCATCACTCATACGTTGTCTACCTCACCTTCACGCTTCTTGAACATGAACGTTTAACGAAGCCGTGACGTCATGATGCAACTTCACCGGCACTTTCGTGAACCCAAGCGCTTTGATTGGGTGCTCAAGCTCGATTTTACGCTTGTCGATCTTGTAGCCCATCCCTTTCAACGCTTCACCGATTTGTTTGCTCGTGACCGATCCGAAGACGCGACCGCCCTCACCTGACTTCGTCTTGACGACGATCGTCTCTTTTTCAAGCTTGTCTTTCAACTGCTGGGCTTGCTTCAATTCCTCTTCGGCCGCTTCTTCAGCACGTCGCTCTTTCGCGGCGAATGCCTTTAAGTTACCTGGTGTCGCTTCGACCGCCAAGTTCTTTTTGAAGAGTACGTTCTTCGCATAAGCTTCCGCGACGTCCTTGACGTCACCAGCTTTACCTTGACCTTTTACATCTACTTTTAAAATGACTTTCATTCAGAATCCTCTCCCTCTGTTTCATCTGTCATATAATGATCAATCGCTTCTTGTAATAACGTCTTCGCCTGTTCCCGGCTCACGTTCAATTGCGTCGCCGCGTTCGTCAAATGACCGCCCCCGTCCAGCATCTCCATGATGACTTGAACGTTAACATCGCCGAGCGAACGGGCACTGATGCCGGTCCGGCCGTCTGGCAAGATGGCGATGACGAACGACGCTTTGACGCCCTCCATGTTGAGGAGCTGGTCGGCAGATTGGGCGATCAACACTTGATGATGTACCTCATCGTCCGAGGCGACGGCAATTGCCATACCATCGGAATAAATATCCGTGTTTTCGAGAATATGGGACTGTTCGATATACGAATCGAGATCTTGGCGCATGAAGTGCTGGACGAGCACGGTGTCCGCCCCTTGAATCCGAAGGAAAGAAGCGGCGTCAAACGTCCGCGACCCCGTCCGCAAGGTGAATCCTTTCGTGTCGACCACCATACCTGCGAGGAGCGACGTCGCCTCTAAAATCGACAGCTTGCGCGTACCGGCCTGATACTCGATCAGCTCCGTCACAAGTTCGCACGTCGAGGACGCGTACGGCTCCATATAGACGAGGACCGGGTCCTCGATGAACTCTTCACCGCGACGATGGTGGTCGATGACAACGACCCGCTCCGCGCGGTCTAAGATGTCCCGCGAAATGACGAGGGATGGCCGGTGCGTGTCGACGACGACGAGAAGCGTCTGTTCGTCGATGAGCGGCTGGGCCTCGAACTCGGTTAAGAAGCGGCTATATAGCTCTTCGTCGTTCTCGACTTCACTGACGAGACGTTGAATCCCAACGCTCGTCTCGCCGGCCGGGATGACGACGTACGCCTCACGCCCGACAAACTCGGCCAGTTTCATGATGCCGATCGAGGCTCCGAGTGAGTCCATATCCGGATTTTTATGCCCCATGATGAGGACTCGGCTCGACTCGCGGATCAAATCGCGCATCGAGTTCGAGATGACCCGGGCTCGAACCCGGGTCCGTTTCTCGGTCGGGTTCGTCTTACCGCCGAAAAAGCGAACTTTCCCGTTATGACGTTTGACGACGACTTGGTCGCCGCCACGTCCGAGCCCTAAATCGAGACTCGATTGCGACAAGTTCCCCAGTTCCGTCAGCGTCGTCTCTCCGCAACCGATGCCGATGGAGAGTGTGAGCGGAATTTTATGTTCCTTCGTCGCTTCGCGGACCTCATCGAGAATCGAGAAGCGATTGTTCTCGAGTTCGGAGAGCGTCCGTTCGTTCATGACGAGGAAGAAACGGTCGGCTGCCGTCCGGCGCATATAAATGTGGTATTTTTGAGCCCACTGGTTCAATAGGACGGTCACGCGTCGGTTGATTTCACTCCGCACTTGTTCATCGACGGCGGTCGACATCTCATCATAGTTGTCTAAATACAAGACGCCGATTACCGTCTGCGTTTCCGAGTATTTTTGTTCAATCTCTGCTTCATCCGTCATATCGAACAAGTAAAGGGTTTGATACTCCTTATTGTAGAGGACCCGATATACTCGGTCCCCGACTTCGATGGTCGCTTCGTCCTCTTCTTCCTCAATCAACTCGGTGAACGCCGAGTGAATCGAGTCGATTGAAATCCCGAGTTCCATCTCGAGCTCGAAGATGAGTCGAGACTGTTCATTGAACCAGCTGATGCGACGCGCTTCGTCGAAGACGAGAATCCCGATCGGCATGCCGGTGAGTGCCTCTTTGCCGACGTCTTCAATTCGATGCGACAAGGAATGGACGTATTGTTCCCACGCCTTACGCTCTCGTCGAATCGTCACTTGCTGATAGATGAAAAAAATCAGCGTGCCCACGAACAGGGTGATTGCCGCCACAATGCTGTAGAACGCCAAACCGAACGCGACGAGCAGTCCAATCACATATGGAACGGCGTGACGCGCGTACTGGTTCTTCACTGATGTTATTGCTTCACCACTGTGCATGTGTGCCTCCTAAAATGAGTGGTATTCCACCCATGATGTCTAAATGGTTTCTGCTCTATCATACCATATCCGTCCGTTTCACTTACACTCCTACATCGGCTCAGAAAACAAAAAAACGACCTATCCCGAGGGATAAGCCGTGTGTCAAAAATTACTCTGCAACGTATGGGAGCAAAGCCATTTGACGTGAGCGCTTGATAGCGACAGTAAGTGGACGTTGGTATTTCGCTGAAGTACCAGTCACACGACGTGGAAGAATTTTACCACGCTCCGAAACGAAGCGTTTGAGCAATTCTACGTCTTTATAATCGATATGAGTGATGTTGTTCGACGTAAAGAAACATACTTTACGACGACGACGACCTCCTGGACGACGTGCCATGTGAAGACCTCCTTTTTAGTTTAGTTTCAAATCGACGCGATCAAAATGGAAGATCGTCATCCGATAAGTCGATTTTTCCGCCGCCCGAGAACGGATCGGCTTCAAAACCTTTGTTTGAGTTCGAGGACTGAGATGAAGTCGAAGAAGCGGCTGCGCCCCATCCTGATCCACTTGACTCACCACCACCGAAGACATCTCCAGCCGGTGCTGTATCACGTTGCGTTGAAGCACCGCGTGGTTCAAGGAAGCGTACGCTATCGGCTACGACTTCTGCCCGGTAACGACGTTGGCCATCTTGACCTTCGTAACTACTGATTTGAAGGCGACCGTCTACGCCGGCCATGCTGCCTTTTTTCAAATATTGTGCCACGTTCTCTGCTTGTTTGCGCCAAACGACACAATCAATAAAGTCCGCCTCGCGCTTCCCATCTTGTCCAGTGAATGGACGATCGCAAGCGAGAGTGAAGCGAGTTACGGCAATCCCGCTCTGCGTGTAACGCATTTCTGGATCGCGTGTCAATCGACCAACTAACACAACTCGGTTAATCATCTCAAAGCTCCCCTTTCGCAATATGAAGCGTTAAGAATTAACGCTCGTCTTTAGTTGTCATTTGACGGACAACGTCATCAGAGATCTTCATGAGACGCTCTGTTTCTTGAATCGCTTTAGGCTCAGCAGTGATGTTGAGAAGAACGTAGTGTCCTTCGCGCATCTTGTTGATTTCGTAAGCGAGACGACGTTTACCCATGTCTGTTGTTTTATCAACAGTACCACCGTTTTCAGTGATGACGTTGTTGAAGCGTTCGATTAAAGCTTTCTTCGCTTCCTCATCAACTGATGGACGGATAATGTAAAGAAGTTCGTATTTACGCATTATCTTTCACCTCCTCTTGGACTAACGGCTCCTACCGGTTGTAGGAGCAAGGAGCAAACAATTGTTTTACTCACGTCATAATATACTATCAAACTTCTGTTCATTTTACAATACGTTTCCGTAAAATGGCTTAAACGTTGAAACGGAACGTGACCACGTCGCCATCTTGGAAGACGTACTCTTTTCCTTCTGAGCGAAGCTTCCCTTGTTCTTTGACCGTCGTCATGTTGCCGGCAGCCGACAAATCTTCATACGAGACGACTTCGGCACGAATGAATCCACGCTCGAAGTCCGAGTGGATGACGCCCGCACATTGCGGGGCCTTCATGCCTTGCTTGAACGTCCAGGCGCGTACTTCTTTCTCGCCGGCCGTGAAGTATGTCGCGAGACCGAGTGTCGAGTAAGCGGCACGAATCAATTGATCGAGACCTGACTCTTCGATACCGAGATCTTGCAAGAACTCAAGACGCTCTTCTGGTTCGAGTTCTGAGATTTCTTCTTCGATGCGGGCACAGATGACGATCACTTTCGCCTCTTCTGTCGCTGCGTGTTCACGAACTGCTTGGACGTATGGGTTTTGATCGGCGTCGGCCACTTCGTCTTCACTGACGTTCGCGACGTAAAGCATCGGCTTCATCGTGAGCAGTTGGAAGTGTTTGACGATGGCAAGTTGATCATCTGTCAATTCAGCAACGCGAGCCGGGCGCTCTGATTCGAGGACGGCTTGAACGATTTCAAGCGCCTCGAGTTCTTGAGGTGCACCCTTATCTTTCGACTTGACCATTTTTTGGACGCGCGTGATGCGCTTCTCGACCAACTCAAGGTCGGCCAAAATCAATTCGAGGTTGATCGTCGTGATGTCATCGATCGGTGAGACTTTCCCTGCCACGTGCGTGATGTTGTCGTCTTCAAAGCAACGGACGACTTGGCAAATCGCGTCGACTTCACGGATGTTGGCGAGGAACTTGTTTCCAAGTCCTTCTCCTTTTGAAGCACCTTTCACGATTCCAGCGATGTCTGTAAACTCAAATGCGGTCGGTACGGTCTTCTTCGGTTTGACAAGTTCTGTCAACCGGTCAAGACGCGCATCCGGTACTTCGACGACCCCAACGTTCGGGTCGATCGTGGCGAACGGATAGTTGGCGGCCTCTACACCGGCTTGCGTGATGGCGTTAAATAATGTCGATTTCCCGACGTTCGGTAATCCGACGATTCCTGCTGTTAATCCCACTTGTATTTCCTCCTCATCCGGCTTTCCCGGGAAATGTTGATCCGTCTGTGGAGTGGGTACGTTCAGTACACCACACCGTCACATCCTTCACAATTATAGTTAGTCCTCGATTAAACCGCAACTCACGGTTGTAACATAGAGAAGAACGCCACTTATTCAGCGGCGTTCTCTTGTGGAAGTACTTTTTTCAATCGCTTATCAAAATCTCGGCGCGGCATGAGTACACTCGCCCCGCATCCTTGACACTTGATACGAATGTCCATCCCGACCCGAGTCACCTGCCAACGGTTCGTTTGACAGGCATGTGGTTTCTTCATTTCTACAAAATCGTTCAACTCATACGATTTAGCCTGCATTTTCGGGCGCTCCTTTAGTCGATGTGGTTGGCGGCATCATGACGGTCCGCGGATACGGAATCTCAATTCCGCGCTCATCAAGTCCGGCTTTCAACTCTTTATGCAAAATCCGTCCGGCCGCGAAGTGTTGCGTCGGTGGCACTTCGGCCATGAGACGATAGACGACTTCCGATGGTCCGAGCGACTGGACCCCAGCGAGCGTGATCGGCTCGATGAACAAGTCGTGGTACTTCTCTTCGACCGTCTTCGCGATCTCTTTCAACGCCTTCTCGACTTTACCCATGTCTTCTTCATAGGCGACACCGATATCGACGACCGCGACGCTATTCTCGAGCGAGTAGTTCGTCACTTGCATGATTTGTCCGTTCGGGATGATCGTCACTTGCCCGTTCAATCCCTTCAACTTTGTCGTCCGAATCCCGACTTCGATGACGGTCCCGTCGACTTGTTGATTCAAATTGACATAATCCCCGTTTTTGTATTGATTCTCAAAAATGATGAAGGCACCTGTAATGACGTCTTTTACCAAGTTTTGCGCGCCGAACGAGATGGCGAGACCGGCGACACCGGCCGATGCGATCAAACCGGCGATATTGACGCCGAACTGGCCGAGCACCGTCAAAATCATAATCAAGCCAAGGACGTACCGGATCGTGTTTTGGGCCAGTTTCGACAGTGTTTCATTTTGTCGTTGGGCGACGATATTATCTTCTTTGATTTTACGTAATGCGAACACGCGTTGGACCATCGACGTCAAAATGCGTGACGCCACGTAAAGCGCCAAGATGATGAGCGCGACACCCGTCAATTTAATGCCGAGGCCGATCCACATCTCCGTGTCTTGGAAATAGGCGACGAACCGATTGACGTTATCAATCGTCTGGTCAGCCACCGTACTCAAGTCTGTTTCTGTATTTTGTGAAGCCATTTTGTCACCTCTAAAGTCATAGATTCTAACCCATCAAACCATAATTGACGACTTTTCTCAAACCCTACATCCGGACGTTATAAGTTTCGACGTTCCGGGAATGGGATAATACGGTGTCATTCCGCAATTGCAACTAGACGCAGGCAGCTTAGAAGAGAGGATGAGATTCATGCCGTTTCGCCTAAAACCTCATAAACCATACTCTTTCTTCATCGAACATACCGAACGGAGTGGATCCAAGCTCTTCGCCGATCAACTGCACGACCAATTGGCGAAAGAGACACATCGTCCGATCGTCCTCGTTTGTATCGGCTCCGACCGTTCAACCGGCGACTCCCTCGGACCGCTCGTCGGCACGTTCCTCGAAGAACGATCCGTCCGCAATATCCATGTCTACGGGACACTGACGAAACCGGTTCATGCCTTGAACCTCGTCGAGACGCTCCATGAGATTCAGACGCGATTCCACCGTCCCCTCATCATCGCAGTCGACGCCTGTCTCGGCCGATTGTCGAGTGTCGGGTACATCTTCTTTTCGGAAGGTCCGCTCGCTCCTGGCGCCGGTGTCCAAAAAGAACTCCCTTCGGTCGGTGAGTACAATATTAAAGCCGTCGTCAACGTGAGCGGTTTTATGGAAATGATGATTTTGCAAAACACGCGTTTACATCTCGTCTATGAGTTGGCCCGTTTCATCACAGACGGTTTCGCCGAATTCGACTCCCGAATCGGACGGCTCCATCAAGAAGAAGCGGCCATTACTCGGCTGCGTCAATCTCGCGACGAATCGAAATCTTGAGGCGATAAGAGCGTCAACAGATGCTCCAAGTCGTCTTGCGAGAAATACTTCAGCTCAAGCACGCCCCCTTTTCGACGTGGGCGAATCGACACATCCATTTGAAGACGTTCCGCCAGCACCGCCTCGACGGCTTCCACGTCGGCGTCTGAGCGCTTGAGCGTCTTTTTTTCAATGCGTTCTTTCTGTAAGTAGCGCTCAAGCCGTCGGACCGTCCACTGCTCAGCGATAACGCGACGAGCGATCTGTTCCATCGCCTGAACGGATTTCATGCCGGTGATGGCACGGGCATGTCCCATCGTCAACTCACCCACCATGACCGCATGTTGGACCGCACTCGGCAAACGGAGCAGTCTCAGGCTGTTCGTCACGTGGCTCCGACTTTTCCCGACGCGTTCAGCGAGCTGTTGCTGGGTCAACCCGAGCGTCTGCATCAACTGTTCGTAGGCGAGCGCCTCCTCGATCGCATTCAAGTCGGCGCGTTGGATGTTTTCAATCAAAGCGAGTTCCATGACGCGGTCCGAGTCAGCCGTGACGATCAACGCCGGGATATCCGTCTTGCCGGCCAATTGTGCGGCTTGAAACCGGCGTTCTCCGGCGATGATCTCATAAAACCCGCTCGCTTTACGGACGACGATGGGTTGCAACACGCCATAGCGTTCAATCGATTGCCTGAGCTCGTCTAACTTCTCTGGTTCAAATTGCTTTCGAGGTTGATTCGGGTTCGGGCGAATGTGTTTGATCGGTAACCGTTCCATCCTGATTCCTCCATTCCATCTGATTGCTACAAAAAAAGCACGGGCTCACTTTTGTGGCCGTGCTTTTGGGATGCGAATCCGAATTTCAACAAATTCTTCTTCATCGACTTCCTCGGTTTGGACTTCGATGCCGGTTTTGCCGATCAAACTGATCGAGTCCCGGATCGTATTGATGGCGATTCGCGTGTCTCTGGCGAAACTTTTCGTCCGACGGCGTTGCTTTTTCGGTTTCCGTTTCTCTTCTTCAATCGGAGTCGTCAAAAATTCGACGCGTTCTTCCGTCTCTTTGACGTTAAAGTCTTGTTCTAAAATCTCCATGAGCACCTGGATTTGAAGACCGGACTCTTTGAGCGGCAAGAGCGCTCGGGCGTGACGTTCATTAATTTGGCGGTTACGCAAACATTGCTTCACATCTTCCGGTAGTTTCAACAGACGCAATTTATTGGCAATCGTCGACTGACTCTTCCCAAGACTCTTCGCAAGCGCGGCTTGCTTCAACCCATTCATGGCGAGGAGACGGTCATACGCCTCCGCTTCCTCGATTGGACTGAGCTGTTCCCGCTGCAAATTTTCAATCAGCGCCAAAGCAGCCGTCGTATCGTCATCCATCTCCCGAACAATGGCTGGAATGACGGACCACCCGAGTGACTTGACAGCCCGGAAACGGCGCTCCCCGGCGATAATCTCGTAGCGGTCCCCTTCTGCCTTACGAACGACGATCGGTTGTAAGAGACCATGCTCATCAATCGTGACGGCCAATTCTTCGATTTTAGCCGGCTCGAATACTTTACGTGGTTGATAACGGTTCGGTAGAAGCATCGATAAGGCGATTTCTTGGACAGCGTCATTCGGTTTGACTTCTGCCAGCTCCGTAACGGCTACTTCCGGTCGATTTCCGAACAGTTTAGCAAATGTTTTCTTCAACGTCGGCACCCCTCTATGTAAAAAATAAGCAGATTCCACTACCGGAATCTGCTTTTAGTTTCACGTGAAACACGATCACTCAGATTAGCGGCTCTTTCGCCGGGGTACCCGCTTTACGTGGATATTTCCCAGGCGTTTTTCGTAATTTATCTACAATTACGATATTACGCTCACTCATCTCTCCTGGCAATAGGAACTGGTGTGTCGTTTTTACTTTCCCGCCGAGCACGGCCAAGGCGTTTTTCGCATCGACAAGCTCGTCCGAAACTTTCGCTGCTTTGAGCGCTACGAACGTTCCGCCGACTTTCGCGAGCGGCAAACAGTACTCGGCGAGCACCGTCATCCGGGCAACCGCACGGGCAGTCACGACATCAAATTGTTCACGAAATTTTTTATTTTTTCCAAACTCTTCGGCGCGTCCGTGATGGAACGCGACACCTTCTAATCCGAGCGCGAGCGCGAGTTCGTTCAAGAATGTGATGCGCTTGTTGAGCGAGTCGATAATCGTCACGTGAAGGTGCGGGAATAGAATTTTGAGCGGCAAGCTCGGGAACCCAGCCCCGGCACCGACGTCACATACGGTCTCGACGTTTGAGAAATCGAAATGGAACGCCGCGCTGAGCGAGTCGTAGAAATGCTTCAAATACACTTCTTCTTTGTCTGTGATCGCCGTCAAATTCATCTTCTCATTCCACTCGACGAGCATCTCGAAATACAGTTCGAACTGAGCGAGTTGTTTCTCGCTCAATTCGAACCCTTCTGCCTGTAACGCCTCAATAAATTGGGATTGGTTCATCGTTTCACTCCACTGTCGCGTATTGTCCTTGCTCGATATAGACAAGAAGGATTGAAACGTCCGCCGGGTTTACCCCGGAAATACGTGACGCTTGTCCAATCGAGAGCGGACGAACTTGTTTTAGTTTTTGTTTCGCTTCCGTCGCCAAACCACCGATTGCATCGTAGTCGAGTTTCTCCGGAATCCGTTTTTCTTCCATCCGACGCATCTTCTCGACTTGCTCGAGCTGCTTCGAGATGTAGCCTTCGTATTTCACTTGAATCTCAACTTGCTCCGCCACTTCGAATGGTACCTCGATTGGCGCCGGTGCAAAGCGTGTGAGTGTCGCATACGTCACTTCTGGCCGCTTCAACAAAATGCTGGCATGCGTCGCTTCCTTGAGCGGGTTCGCGCCTACTTCTTCAAGCACAGCGTTCACTTCTGCCGACGGTTTGATGACGAGTCCATTGAGGCGCTTCACTTCCGCTGCGATGGCCGCTCGTTTGTCTTCAAGGTGGGCATGACGCTCCGGTGACAATAGACCGACTTCATGGCCGATATCACTCAAGCGAAGATCCGCATTGTCGTGGCGCAGGAGCAACCGATACTCGGCACGTGATGTGAGCAAGCGGTACGGCTCGTTCGTCCCTTTCGTCACGAGGTCGTCAATCAAGACGCCGATATACGCCTGTGAGCGGTCCAAGATGACCGGCTCTTTGCCGAGCACTTGGCATGCGGCGTTGATTCCGGCCATGATGCCTTGGCCAGCCGCTTCTTCGTAGCCGCTCGTCCCGTTGATTTGACCGGCCGTGAACAGTCCGCCGATCGTCTTCGTCTCGAGTGTCGGCCAAAGTTGCGTCGGCACGACCGCATCGTATTCGATCGCGTATCCAGGGCGCATCATCTCTGAGTTCTCAAGTCCCGGGATCGTCCGGAGCATTTGGTGCTGGACGTCTTCCGGCATACTCGTCGAGAAGCCTTGGACATAAATCTCTTCCGTGTCGCGACCTTCCGGCTCGAGGAAGATTTGGTGACGCGGTTTATCGTTAAAGCGAACGACTTTATCTTCAATCGATGGGCAATAACGCGGGCCCGTCCCTTTGATTGCACCTGAGTACATCGGCGAACGATGCAAGTTCTCATCGATCAACTGGTGTGTCCGCTCGCTCGTGTAGGTGAGCCAACATGGAATTTGTTCGATTGGATCGAGATCTTTCGATGTGTACGAGAACAGCGACGGATTGTCGTCCCCTGGTTGAATCTCTGTCTTCGAGTAGTCGATCGTCTTGCCGTCGATTCGTGGCGGTGTCCCCGTCTTGAAACGAACGAGTTCGAGGCCGAGCTCTTCTAAATGCTTCGACAATTCGACCGAAGGCATCTGGTTGTTCGGACCGCTCTCATATGATAATTCGCCGATGATGATTTGGCCGCGCATGAATGTACCCGTCGTGACGATGACCGCTTTCGAGCGGTACTCCGAACCGGTATTCGTGACGACGCCGGCGACTTTTCCGTCTTCGATGAGAAGTCGTTCGACGAGCGCTTGACGAAGCAATAAGTTCGGTTCGTCTTCAAGCACTTTCTTCATATGATTTTGGTATTGGAATTTGTCCGCCTGCGCCCGTAATGCGCGCACCGCTGGACCTTTCGATGTGTTGAGCATCTTCATTTGAATATACGTCGCATCGATCGCTTTCGCCATCTCACCGCCGAGGGCGTCGATTTCACGAACGACAATCCCTTTTGCGGGACCTCCGATCGATGGGTTGCAGTACATGAATCCGACCATATCCGGATTCATCGTGAGCATCGCCGTTTTCGCGCCCATGCGCGCCGAAGCGAGTGCCGCCTCGATCCCCGCATGACCGGCTCCGATGACGATGACATCAAATTCGCCTGCCGTGTAAGCCATAGTTGTTCCTCCTTATTATTTCCCAAGACAAAACTGTGAAAAGAGTTGATCAATCAAACTTTCTTGGACGGTATCCCCATTGATTTCACCAAGCGTATCCCACGCCCGACGTAAATCGATTTGGACCATATCGATCGGCAAATTCATGACGGCACTTCCGAGCGCCTCATCGATTTGTTCGATCGTCCGTTTGATGAGTTGAATGTGTCGTGCGTTCGAGATATATGTCATATCCTGTGATTCGACGCCCTTGGCGAAGAACAAGTTCGAAATCGCCTTCTCCAAGGCGTCGATTCCCTCTTCCAATAAGAGAGACGTCGCCACGATCGGGCGACCTGCCGCTAGTTTCTCCAGCTTAGAAGAATCCATACTTTGTGGCAAGTCCGTCTTATTGATGATGATGATCGCATTCATGCCAACAATCGCCTCGAAAAGCGCCTCATCCTCGACCGTCAGACCTTCGTGTCCGTTCAAGACGAGCAAAATCAAGTCAGCGCCCGCGAGCGCCTTGCGCGACTTCTCGACACCAATCCGCTCGACGATATCTTCCGTCTCTCGAATCCCGGCCGTGTCAATCAACTTGAGTGGAACGCCTTTGACGTTCACATATTCTTCAATCGTATCGCGCGTCGTACCAGCGATTTCCGTGACGATCGCTTTCGTCTCTTGCACGAGCGTGTTCATGAGCGAAGACTTGCCGACGTTCGGTCGACCGATAATCGCTGTCGCGAGCCCTTCACGTAAAATCTTGCCTTGTCGCGCCGTCTCAAGTAACTGCTCGAGTACGCGTTTGACTTCGCCCGCCTTGTCTTCGACGATGGCTTGGGTCATCTCTTCGGCATCGTATTCCGGATAGTCGATGTTGACCTCGACCGCCGCAATCGTCTCAAGCAATAGTTGACGCAACTCGCGGACGAGCCGTGACAAACGTCCTTCCATCTGTGACATGGCCACGTTCATGGCTCGATCCGTTTTAGCACGAATCAAGTCCATGACCGCCTCTGCTTGCGATAAATCGATGCGTCCATTCAAAAAGGCGCGTTTCGTGAACTCGCCGGGTTCTGCCAAGCGGATGTCCGGTTGTTCAAGAATCAGTTCGAGGACACGATTGACCGCGACGATTCCTCCGTGGCAATTGATTTCAACGACGTCTTCTCGCGTGAACGTCTTCGGTGCGCGCATGATGCTCACCATGACTTCATCGACGACCTCGTCCGTGCCAGGACGTTTCAATTTTCCGTAATGGATTGTATGTGACTCCACTTCCGTCAAATCTTTCCCAGAAAACACATGGGCCACCGTCTCGACGGCGCGGTCACCGGACAAGCGGACGATTCCGATTGCCCCTTCACCCATCGGCGTCGAAATCGCCGTAATCGTGTCAAACTCTAGCATCATCTTTCCCTCCCATACTTCTTACTACTTCCTCTATCTTATGCATAACGCACCTACTATACACGATATTTGTCTCGAACGAAAGAGTCCGACCTCTCGAGCCGCGCTTGCATTTCAGGGAATTACTTTAGTACAATAAAGGAATATATTCCCATGGAGGACGTGATGAAATGCGACAGCAAGCTGCCATCGCCACATTGACTGACAGCCTCATTTCCGATGCCGATGTGCAGGCCATATTCTTGAAAGGATCGTTCGGGCGTGGCGAAGCGGATGAACATTCCGACGTCGATTTATACGTCATGGTCGCCCATGACAGTCTGAATGCATTCTTGTCGCGCCGCCGTGACCATCTGGCCACATATCGCCCGATTCTGCTCGAGGACGAAATCGATATCGTGGCCCCGCAACTGATTGTCGTCTACGATGATTTCTTACATCTCGATTTCTTCACGGTGACAGCAGACACATTGAACCATCAAGACGCGGTCACGGTACTATATGACCCGGAACACCGGTTGCAACATCACTCGAGCTCGCTCACCTTGTCGGATGAAGACTTAGGCGGACACGTGATCGATGCGATTTGGTTCTTTTTCCAATATACGAAAGCCCGTGACCGTGGCAACGATGTCTGGGCCGTCGAGATGCTCCGGCAAGGCATGAGCCATTTCGCCTATGCGCTCGCCGCGCACTACGAACCCGAACGGGCCGCACTCGGACTGAAAGACGTGGCTGCCCGGCAGCGGATTGAAATCCGGAGCTTCTATGAAGCGTTGACACCCGATCATCATGCCACAGCCGCGCGGTGGTATGTCGCTCGCCTCGAAGCCGAACGGTCCTTCTTCAAGACGACGGATGCGTTCGAGCAGATTGGTCCCTTTCTCGACCATCTCATGGCACGCGAAAAAAGCCGCTCCTAGTGTGAGCGGCTTTCGTTTATCCTTGTTGACGTCTCGACGAGCGGAGCGTGAAATAAAGTACCCATTCGACCACCCCGACGGCGATAAGAAAACCACCGAACAGTTGGAACAAGACGAGCAGGCTGTCAAACGGGTTTGCCAACATGAGTAACCCGATTCCAATCCATAATAGGCTGCTCAGCATGAAATACATCCATCGATTGGCGATGGTCCGGCGAAATCCGACGGCCTGAATCAATCGGATGATGCCGCCGAACAAAAATAGAGCGCCGATAAAGATCGGAAGCAGGCTCGCTAACGTTTCGGCGAAGAAAAAGACGATCAAAGCGATCAAGATATAGATGATTCCCAAAAAGAAACCGGCTGGGAGGCCGTCCCGTTTATGCCGCAACCCTTGAACGATGGCGACGAGACCGATGATAGCAAAATAAGCCGCGACCAAATAGACGATCGCATCAAAAAAGACGCGTGGATACAAGACGATGAGTAAGCCGATGATGACATAAAGCGCCGCTTGAATAAACGTCGACCGTTCCAGCCGTTTGATGAGCGTCTCCATGTGAAAGACTCCTTTCTGATTTAACGAATTCAACCACTTCTTTCTTTATTCCCGTATTCTGTCTCCATCCATCCAACGCGACAAAAAAGGCTGTGGATTGTTTATCCACAGCCTCAACGTTTATTTACGTTTTTTCTTTTTTGTCTTCTTCTCTTCTTCGGCGAGCGCGGCACGTTCTGCTTCTTTCGCCGCGATCTTCGCTTCAGCTTGGACTTTCATCTTCTCACGCATCGGGAGCATGATTGCCATCGTCACGATGATTGAGATGATGTAACCGACGACCCAGTACATTGAGAGGGCGGCTGGAAGCGTGATCGACATGACGAAGATCATCACTGGGAAGATATAGAGCATCATTTTCAATTGCGGGTTCTGTTCTTGGCCCGCCATCGAGATCTTTTGCTGTGCATACGTCAAGATTGCCGCGAGAATCGGCAAAATGAACGTTGGATCCGGCGCCCCGAGGTCGAACCAGAGGAACTGTGCTTCAAAGATTTCAGGTGTCCGACGAATCGCATCATAGAACGCGAACAAGATCGGCATTTGAATCAAGATTGGCAAGCAGCCCGCGAGCGGGTTGATTTGGTACTCTTGATACATTTTCATCATTTCTTCTTGCAGTTTGCGTTGCGTCTCTTGGTCTTTCGAGCTGTACTTCTCACGGAGCTTGAGCATCTCCGGTTGCAACACTTGCATCGCACCCATGCTCTTCGTCTGCTTGATCATAAGCGGTAAAATCAAGAGGCGGACGATAATCGTCGCGACGATTATCGAGTAACCATACTGCCACGTCCCACCAATTAAGTAAGCCGCTTCTTTCAACAACCATGCTAGTGGCCAAACAAAGTATTTCGACCAAAAGCCTTCCGTCTCAGCCGTGATCGGCTCTCCTTGGATCGTCGATGGGTCGACACAACCAGCCATCAACATGATGACGCCGGTCATGACGGCCAACAATCCTAATTTTAGCTTTTTGCTCATAGTTCCTCCTACGCTTTCTTTATCGATTCTTTTGTTTCATCACACGTCTATCGGTCAATCCTAATTAGTTCGCGTTATATATGAAAGAACGAGCTCGGATTGTTACGATCGATCGACTTGTCTCTGCTTCCAAACTTTAGCCCGTTTAAAGACGTGTTTCAAGCTTTCCGTCACTTCATCTTGCGTCAGTGACGTCGCAGGTTTGCGCGCAATGATGACGTAATTGTGCGGAGCCACGTTTGGTTCGAGCAAGCGAAGTGATTCACGCATCAATCGTTTCATCCGGTTTCGTTCCACGGCATTGCCAAGCTTTTTGCTGACCGAAAGTCCGACCCGGAAGTGCGCTTGATTCGCTTTTTGCGTGTAGACGACAAACTGACGATTGGCCACGGAGCGTCCTTCGCGAAACACCGCTTGGAACTCTTCATTCTTTTGCAGGCGGTATTCTTTTTTCAAAATTCTCACTCCATCCTTCACTTCAAAAATCGTCAACTAACATCATACCATATCCCATAGATTTCAACGAGAGCGAATCAGCTTTTTCCGTCGGTTTGTGTGACTTCTGTGACGATATAAAAAAAGATTGCCCAAGGAGGATTCCTCGGGCAATCTCATGATCTGTATTAGACAGTCAAGGCTTTGCGGCCTTTACGACGGCGAGCTGCAAGAATGTTGCGGCCGTTTTTAGTCGCCATGCGTGCACGGAATCCGTGGACTTTCTTACGCTTACGGTTGTTAGGATTGAAAGTTGGTTTCATTGTTAAAGCACCTCCTCAAGGTTAACGCTCTATTAGCAAGTTATAGTTTCATTTAAGGCAGTCTTTAAGATTATATAAACTGTTGTCTATATTGTCAATGAGTTTTCGTCAGGTTTTCAATTAGGGGGAAATCCTTCAGACGAAGAGGGGACGATCGCCTCACGATGGCATGATCTAGAAGAAACGGAAGCGATAAGTAACACCGAGACTTAACAATCCACCAGTGACTTTTTTACAAATAGCCGTCTAAAGCCATTTTATCCACATATTGCAGTAGTTATCCACACTTATATGTGAATAACTCCTCTTCTTTCAACAATTTTACGATTCAGTTTTTTAATTTTTCATTTTCTTCTCTTAAAAAAATATTCCCAACAATTCCTTCTTCCTCTTTTGTGTATAACTTTTCTATCCCTTTGTTCCTTCACTTCTAATTATCCACAACATATCCACAGTTTATCCACACTATACACAGCATGTGGATAACTACCTGTGGATTCTTTTTGCAGTCTGTGGATAAATATCGAAAACCGTTGCCACGTCTATTTTATTTTGATAAACTGAATGTGCACAAACTTGTGGATGAACTTTTAGCAATTCCAAGATATACACAGTCTGTGGATAACTGTTATCCCCAACATCAACACCATGTGGATAACGTTATCCACAGTTTTTGTTCTCTGGGGATAACCCTAGTATCTACTATAGAATAGTGTATGTGTATATCGT